>JANNVJ010000031.1:0-2677 GCA_031414375.1 Haliea sp. | reverse complement strand
CAGGGCGCATTCATTCTCGCTAAGGCCAAGGGCGACGCGTCAATTGCCCGTGACTCCACAGCGCATCTAAAGCGGTATTTCGAGATGCTGTTCAGCAAAAAACAAAAGCGAAACTGCTAGCCAGGAGAAAAATGATGCCCGTTAATCCCGACGCTTCACTCAAAATCACCGCTTTTTCCTGGGTGCCGCCCTTTGCCCAGGGACAGGTCCGTGATCTTCGACCCCGCTGGGCGTGTGAGGAAATCGGCCTCCCCTATGCCGAACGCTTGCTGGATGTCACCGCCAAACCTGACGGCTACTACCGCGAGCAGCCCTGGGGACAGGTGCCGGTACTAAACGACGATGGCATCGAGATATTCGAAAGTGGTGCGATCCTGCTGCACATCGCGCAAAAGGATGCACGGCTGTTGCCCACCGAGCCGCAGGCGCACGCTCGCGCAATAAGCTGGTTGTTTGCCGCGCTCAACAGTATCGAGCCGCTGATGTTCGAGCTAACCACTGTCAATGTTTTTGCGCGTGACGAGGAATGGGCAAAGCTGCGAAAGCCGAGCCTGTATGAATTTTTGGGCGGCAGACTGGATCGCTTGTCGGACGCACTGGGCGACAAGGAGTACCTGGAGAGCGACTTCACGGTCGGTGATCTGGCAATGGCAACGGTGCTGCGGATAGCGGATGGGACCGAACTTCTCAGCGGCAGGCCCACGCTCGCCGCGTATCAAAAAAGGTGTCTGGCGCGGCCGGCATTCCAGCGCTCGCTCGATGCTCAACTGGCGACGTTCAAGGCGCACATGCCGAAAACGGTCTAACTGCTAAATAAGGAGAGTGTATATGGCTTACATAGACGGATTCGTAATCGCGGTACCCACTGCGAACAAGCAAAAATTTATCGAGCACGCGACCGATGCGGACAGCATGTTTATCGAAATGGGCGCAACCCGCGTACTCGAATGCTGGGGCGATGATGTACCCACAGGCAAAACAACTGACTTTCGCATGGCGGTCAAGGCCAAGGACGACGAAAGCATCGTCTTTTCGTGGATCGAATGGCCCGACAAGGCAACGCGCGATGCGGGCATGGCGAAAATGATGGACCCGGACAACATTGATCCGCGCATGGATCCACAGAAAAATCCCATGCCGTTTGACGGAGGTCGCATGATTTATGGTGGCTTTGCACCCGTAGTGACGCTACAGAAGTAAGGAGAAATGCAATGACCAACAAACAGGGCGATTTCATCTGGTATGAACTGATGACCAACGATGCCGATGCAGCACAAGATTTTTACGGCGCAGTGCTAGGCTGGACCTTCAACAGCGCAGGCCAGGGCGACAAGGACTACCGGCAATTTTCCATGAAGGGTGTGAATGTTGGCGGCGTTTTGCCGCTACTACCCGCGATGGAGCAGGGCGGTGTCCGGCCCGCCTGGATGGGTTACATCGGTGTCGAAGATGTTGATGGTATGGCAGTGGCAATCGCATCGGCGGATGGCAGCGTTCATATGGCGCCTCAGGATATTCCAGGCGTCGGGCGCTTCGCTTTTGTCGCCGATCCGCAAGGCGCGCTGTTCTACGTGATGACGCCAATACCACCCGAGGGCGGTGGATCGAGCCAGTCCTTTGCAGCGACAGAACCCAGGGTAGGCCACTGCGCCTGGAACGAGCTGGCAACGTCCAATCCGGTGGTGGCGCTAAATTTCTATCGCGATCTGTTCGGCTGGGAAAAGGACGGCGAAATGGATATGGGGCAGCTCGGCAAATACGAGTTTCTGCGCCATGATTTTATGCTGGGCGCGATGATGCCAATAGTGCCAGGGATGCCGCTTTCGATGTGGACCTATTATTTTCGTGTAGCCGATATTGACGCTGCCGTGGAGGCCATCAAGGCGAACGGCGGGCAGATATTGCAAGAACCCATCGAAATTCCTGGTGGGGATTTTTCACTGAACGCACTGGACCCGCAGGGCGCAGCCTTCGGGTTGGTGGGTGCCAGGAAGTAGCAAGAATTAATCGACATTTCTCACCAGGTTTATGGCAGCTAGGAGAAACCCAATGACAGCAACAGCAGACAATGGCTGGGAACTCTCGGTCACCCGCCATATCGTCGCTCCACCCGACAAGGTCTGGCACATCATGACGGAGCGCTTAACCGAATGGTGGTGCCCGCGCCCCTGGACCACCGAGATTATTGAGCAGGATTGGCGTGCGGGTGGCCGCAATGCGACGCTGATGCACGGACCCAATGGAGAGCAATCGGGTGGGGAGGGCATTTTCCTGGAAGTAACACCGGGCAAACGCTTTGTGTTCACAGATGCCGTATCGCACGTGAACGGCAAGTGGAGGCCGCAGATGGCTTTTATGATTGGCGGGATGGAGATCTCACCAGCAGATGGCGGTACACGCTACTACGCCTGGTCACGTCACTGGGACGAAGCTGCGTGCAAGCGTCATGAGGAAATGGGTTTTGTTGAAGGGTGGCAGGCGGTGGCCGAGCAATTGGCGGAACTGGCGGAGAGAGGGAGCTGAGAGAGTGAGTAGTTGCGTTTCAGGACCGTCGGCGGGCAATGACGGGCCCCCTCGATCCCCCAAGGATTTTCGTGTTTCGTGTGCGGTAACGCAACTAAACACGTTGTCAGACGGTTGGGGGGAACGTCCGAATTCATTAATCGGATAGGGTTTT
>JANNVJ010000030.1:0-63755 GCA_031414375.1 Haliea sp. | reverse complement strand
GGGTGGGGGGTGGGGTTGTCAATTGGTTGGCATTTTTTGGGGCACCCCCCCTTTTTCCACCCCCGACACCCGAACCCGCCAACCCGAATGATCAATCTCGAACCAACATGGCGTAGGCGTCTGGAAACGACCAGATGGGTTCACACAACTAACGCGACGCGAGAAAATCCTGCAGCCAGCCCTCATAGTCAACCCGCTGCACGGCCGCGACCGCACGCTGCAAAACCTCGGCCATCAGCGCATCCTGCTGCGCGTTGAGGGCGCCGAAGCCAATCGAAACGATGATGGTCATCAGGGTATGAAAGGTGAAACTGCGATACTCCTGCCAGGTCTGCTCCAGGTCGATCGCGGCGCCGTAATGCACGCGGCGCTCGACATAATAGGCCACCAGGTCGCGCTCGTGGGCGGCCAGCACAGCGGCGGGCAGCGAGTCGATCAGGAAATACTGCACGTCGCGAATACCCTTGCCCCAGTGGGCAGCCTGCCAGTCCAGCATGCCCATCTCTGAGCCTGACACAAAAAAATTGCCCAGGTGACTGTCGCCGTGCAGCAGTGACAGGGGCCCGGCAAACCAGTACTGCAACAGGGCGTCCCAGTGTGCGATGGAGACGCGGTAGGCCTGTGCGACCGCATCGGGTATCGCGCCGGGGCGCTTCTTCATGCACGGATCAAGCGCCAGGCGATTCAGTGTGCGCGATACCGAACCCATGCCGGGGGACAGGAACAGGTGGTATTGCAGGGGCAGTATGTGCTCGCGCTCCTGCGGCCCCAGGCCATAGTGAAACGCGTGCAGGCGGGCGAAGGTGTCGAGGCAGCGGTGCACCAATTCCAGCGACGCGCCGACCAGCATATCGGGGTTGGTAAACAGTTCGACGCTGGGGTCTTCGCGCAGGTTTTCCTGCACCAGGTAAAAGCGAGTTCCCTGACAACGGGTGGCGTAGGTAATTGGCGTGCGCAGCGGCAGGGTGTGCGCCACGTGGCGAAAAAAATGCGCTTCGAGGCGCCAGGCATTAATGATGCTGAAAAACCAGCGGGTTAACAGCGACTCCATGGGAACCTTGACGAACAGGCTGCGCGGTAACACCGGCTCACCTGATTGCTCGATCGTCAATACGAGGTTTTCGCAATTGCTGCTGACGGACGGTATCGACTGGCGCTGCACGCCGCAGATCTGCACCGGGCCCGCATCCGGCTGCAAGGTGCCGGTGTTAATCAGCATGGTGAGCACGGCGGGCGTGGCGATATCCTGCGCCCGAAACGGCAAACTGCTGCCGGTGAAGTCACCGAGCGCATCAACGAGCAACTGACAGCCGCCGCGCGCTGCTACCCATGCCATTTTCGCTGTATCTTGCGCACTCATGCCAACCCCTTGTAAACAGACTGAATAGGCGCACTTCACACGGCGAACTTCAAACTCTTGCCGCTGTCGGACATTTTGAATAATATGTCCTATAACGAGGGTGTACAAGCGACCGCCTCAAACGTGGAGCGTACGGTATGGACAAGCACACTGATACATTCAGCACCCCCCTTGGCAGCAGCGAAAAACCACACGATCAATTCGACTGCATCGTGGTCGGCGCGGGCCACAATGGCCTGGCCACTGCGCTGGTACTGGCGCGCAATGGGCGCAAGGTACTGGTGCTGGAAAAGAACACCTTTGTCGGTGGTATGGGTGGCACCCGGGAGATTCTCAAGGGCTGTCGCAACGAGGTGGGCGCCAGCTGCCTGTTTCCCCTGTCTGCGGAGGTCAAACACTATTTCGATTTCGAAGCCCACGGGGTGGAACTGATCCCCCTCCCGGTGATGGCGGTCAACCTGGTCGGCTGCGATGGCCGTCCGTTTGTCATTTACAAGAACCCGCTGCGGCTGTCGTTCAACCTCCTACGCAGCTTCGGCCTTAGCGGCATGCTCGGCTTTATTCGCCTGCTGAAATTCTGCCAGTACCCGGCGCGGGTGCTGGACCGTTTCACCGCGCGTAAGGCGCCGCGCAAACTAGAGGATTTGATCGCTGAAGCAGCAACGCCGCAGCAGCGGGCACACCTGGAACTGGCCTTCAAGGGCTCGGCCATGGATATCCTCGACAAGTTCTTCCCGGACCCCATCAAACACCGCGAACTGCGCGCCAGCATGGCCTTTGCTGCCGTGCAGGCGACCTACAAGGGGCCGTATTCACCGGGCTCGGGGCTGTGCCTGATCTACACCATGGCGCAGGAGGGTTCGGAGGGCCTGATGCAACGGGTCAAAGGCGGCATCGGCCGCCTGTCGGAATGCCTGGCCGAGCAGATCACGGCGCTGGGCGGCGAAGTGCGACTCCGGCAAAACGTGTCGCGCATCCTGGTGCAGGATAATCGCGCCGTGGGCGTGGAACTCAAAAACGGGCAGCACATTTACGCTGACACAATTATTTCCAACCTGGACAAACAGGCGACGTTTAATCACCTGCTTGCCGACCATGCGCTCGCCGCCCAGGACCAGCAGAAAGTGGACGCCTTTACGCACCGCGGCGCCTTCGTGCATATGCTGTTCAAGCTGAAGGGCCTGCCCACCTACTCCACCCACCTGGACAAACTCAACCGGATACCCGGCGCGCACTTCGGCGGCGCCATGGTGTTAGAGCCGCGGCAATTACAGGAAAGCTATGAGACATGCCTGCGCGGCGAACTGCCGCAGCACATACCACTGGCCTTCCAGGTGCCGACCGTAGTCGACAGCAGCCTGGCACCGCCCGGTTACCATATCGCCACCGCCTACGGCTTTTATTTTCCCTGCGAGGCGGAAAAAGAAAAGCGCGGTAAATTGCGCGACCAGATGGCGGAGAAAATCATCGATCACATCGGCGTGCACCTGCCCAACTTCCGCTCGCTGATTGTCGACCAGGCTATTTTTTCTTCCGATCACTTTGCCAGCATGCAGGGCGTCACCAATGGCGACTGGACCCACGGCCTGCTGCATCCCGACCAGATGATCGGCGAGCGCTGCCTGATCGATGGCACCGGGCATACCACACCGGTGGAGAATTTGTACCTGTGCGGCGCGTCGTGTCACCCCGGCCCCGGCGTCACCTTCCTGCCCGGCTACAATTGCGCGCACGAAATCATGGCGGCCAGCGCCGCGCTGGGTGTAACTACTGCAGCAGCTATTTCAACAAGACGGGCACCAGCAGCGCGTGCAGCGTAGCGCGCAGTTGCGCGTCGCTCCTGATCCAGTTGCTCGGCAGCGTGAGGAAGGACAACAACAGTCGGTACACCCACTCCACCAGAACCTCCGGGCGCACCGCGTCCTGTAGCAGGCCAGCGTCCCGCGCGGGACGAATGACATGATCCATCAACTCCTCCCCAAAGCGGACGATGACGTCCGAACTCCAGATCGCGTGGCGCGCCCGGCTGTCCTCCTCGGAGACGAATACCGCGCGTAGCAGGGGCCGCCGCGGCACTTCCTTGATCGCTACAATCAACCCTTCCACCAACTGGTCGGCGGGATCGGGATACCTGGCCAGGTGCTTGCGCAGGCGCTTGTTCAACAGTTCCATTTCGCCCTTGATGGTGGCCACCAGCAAATCGTCGCGGCCGGGAAAGTAACGGTACACCGTGGAGCGTGCCACGCCGGCGGCGGCGGCGACCTCCTGCATGCCGGTGGCGGAAATGCCCCGGGCGAGGTAACAGCGCCGCGCGGCATCGACAATGGCGGCGACAGGATCGGGCCTGGATTCGGGCATCGGCTGACATGGTCCTTGTGTGCAGTGCTGGAATGAGACATCTTCGGCCAAATGACCTACAGCGTAAAGCAGTTGCCGCATGGCGGGTTAGGCCGTCGGGTGTGTGGGTTGTCGGGTTCGGGCGTCGGGTGTGCAATTTCCCCGCTTCCCCGATACTCGCGGAAAAATTGCACACCCGACACCCGAACCCTCGTTCCGTGCTAACACTCGGACCAAAGTGTCATGCATTCACAGGAGTTGAGGCTCCGACCGGAGCCGATGGCGGTAACGAACAAAGTGTGTCAAGCCGCTAGCACGCAGCTATCCGCCTCCACGATCATGGTCTATATTGAAGGCAACGACGCAGCGGAGGACACGCCATGATTCCCTGGGAACTCGAAGCCGACGAATTGGTGAGCTGTAACTGTGCTTACGGCTGTCCCTGTCAGTTCAACGCCCTACCCACCTACGGCCATTGCGAGGCGCTCGCCGGGTTCACCATCCGGCGCGGCAACTTCGGCGACGTGGTGCTCGACGGCTTGCGGGCGGTCGCGGTGATGCAATGGCCGGGCCCGATCCATGAAGGCGGTGGCAGAGCTTACATGGTCATCGACCGGCGCGCCGACACGGCCCAGCGCGAGGCTCTGCTCACCATACTCAGTGGCGGCGAGACGCAGATGGGCGCAACCATCTGGAATGTCTTCGCGGCCACGTTTGCGGAAGTACACGACCCCGTATTCGAGGACATTGACATCGCCGTGGATGTGGATGCCCGCAGAGGCCACGTCAAGGTAGCGGGTCTGGTAGAGGCTCACGGGCGGCCGATACTCAACCCGCTCACAGGGGAAGAACACCGGGCCCGCATCGACCTTCCGAACGGCTTCGAATATACCGTCGCTGAAATGGGCAGCTCCACCTTCCACTCCAGCGGGCCAGTGCAAATGTCCTGCGAGGACCGCTACGCGCAGTTCGCCCACCTGCACCTGAACAACCACGGAGTCGTGCGCGCCGCGGCCTGACACCATCGACACCTCCCACCTCACGCCGCTGGAAGCGCTGCTGCGCCGCGACCGGTGGGTGACGACCGCCGGGCTGATCGGACTGTGCCTGCTCAGCTGGTGGTACGTGCTGGACGGTGCCGGGACTGGCATGAGTGCACTGGCGATGACCACCTGGGAATTCCCGCCGCCCCGCTACCAGGGGAGCGCTGACGACTGGTCGTGGTCCTACGCGCTGGTGATGCTGGGCATGTGGTGGGTCATGATGGTGGCAATGATGATTCCCAGCGCGGCACCCACCATACTGCTCTATCTCCGTGTCCACCGGCACCACCAGCGCGACGCGGCCAGTGCACCGCCCACCTTGCTGTTCCTCTGCGGTTACCTGCTGGCCTGGTTGCTGTTCAGCATCGCAGCGACGCTGCTGCACTGGCTGCTGGAACGCAGCGGCCTGCTGCACAGTATGTTGATGTGGAGCAGCAGCAGGGCGCTGACCGGAGCACTGCTGTTGTTGGCCGGCGTGTGGCAGCTGACCCCGCTGAAACACACCTGCCTGATCCAGTGCCGCAGCCCGGCAGCCTGGCTCGCACACCGTTGGCGCCCTGGCGCGAGCGGCGCGCTGCGCATGGGGTTCCACCACGGACTGTTCTGTGTGGGTTGCTGTTGGAGTCTCATGCTGCTGCTGTTTGCCGGCGGGGTCATGAACCTGATGTGGATCGCGGGCCTGGCGATCGTCGTGTTGTTGGAGAAACTCCTGCCGCGAGGAGCATGGCTGGCGCGCATAATTGGCGCGCTACTGGTTGCGGTTGGGATCGCCTTACTCACCTCCTAAACAAGTGTAGCAATGCTTTGGCGTGATCCTACCGAATGTGCCGACCGATATCAATCGCATATAATTTTAGCCAAAGCATCATGGCGTCGGCCAAATTTCAATTGCGAGACTCGCTAATTTGTCTCCACGGTTCTCGATAGCGGCTTCATCCCAATTTACGCACTCGGCGATTATCGTATTGAGTGCGACGAGTGACTTCGCCAGCCGTTCCCGTTTTTTGTCGAATCCTTGATTCTTCATTGAGGAATTCAATGGAGTGGTTACAAGAGTTAGATTACCCATGCGATCCAAGTGAGCATCACGATGTCGTATGGCGACTGACATCTCTTCGTCCAATGCGATGCGGGTCGGTGGTACTGATCTCCCATCTGGCAATGGCCAATATGTAGTCCATTTCTGCGGCAAGACATGCTCGATAGATAGGAAATCCGGCCGCTTGTCATTGACTTGAAATTTTGACCGAGTCGCTCGCTCAAGCTCCCAAAATATATCGATCAATCGATCCGCCCGAAGAATCTTGGAATACAACGGCTCAATTCTAATTGCTTCCTTGAGTTCGCTGTCATCAGGGAAGCGTACGGTCGGTCCCGATTGACCTACGAAGGATTTTCGGAATGTTTCCAGCGACGCCCCATGCTCGTGAAACATCGCCACAATGCGCGTAAAGTTCTTGTTCAAATTCTTGCCTGTTAGCCCACAGATGGCCCGTCGGACAATATACGAGTAAATTAGGCGATAGATCGAATGCTTGTCGGCGTCTGGCATCTCCGCGATGCCTGTTGCGAACACTAGTGGATAGACTGTTGCAACCTCCCAAATCGCCAACTTCCGGCCTAGCCACGCGATATCGGGGTCGCCCTCTCCTTTCTCCAATGCCTCATAGACTGGGTTAAAGCGCAGTAGCGCGTCCAGTTCTTCACCCACTGTGGCAAAGCGCGATTTACCTTTTGGGCGTGTAAAGGCTCGATACTCTGCATATAGCTCGCGGAGTGATGTTTCCTCGCCCGTTTGAGCTGTGAGCGAATAGCTCAAAAAATGGTCAATTCTTGGGCGTCGAGGCTTGGCACGCGGCGCATCCTCCTTCCAAAAAAGTGCGTCGAAGGGCTTCCAACGCGTTTCAAAAAGGCCTTCGGCAGCCTCGCCTTGTGCTTCCGCTCGGTGAAAAATGTTGTTTCGCACAAGGTCCATTGCCAGCAGCGGCTCGCCTCTGCTGTTGAGTGTCTCGAAAATAACTTGCGCGTCATCGCCTTCTTCTAGCGTGATGATGACGAGCTTGAACTGGATCAGGAGAGCATCTGCGAGTGCCTGCAATCGAGGGCGAAAGAGGCCTTCGGAAGGACTATCCTTCCAACGAGATTCAAGCAGCTGGTCTGCATCAGGGCCAGTGCTACCCCAATCAGCGTAATTTGCTATCTTGTCGCGAAAATAGAGATAAGCGAGAAGCGCTCGTGGTGCCGCCCCCTTGATAATGTTTCCGTTTTTATAGAATGCTGTGGGATTGCGAGCCCGAACCGTGTTAAAGGTTTCAGTCATCATGTCACGGAAAATTGCGCGGTCTGCCGGTGTAGGAACAAGTTTTAAACGATCGGCAAGTGTGGCGTCTGCTTGTGCGCTACGTTCATCATTCAGGACATAGACATCGAGAGCCTTTTCGATGTCTTGTTCGCCTTTTTCAGAAGCTACAAAACGAAGTGCTGCTAAAAATAGCTGGAATGTAGTTAGACGCTGCTGCCCGTCTACCACCTGCACACTGGATATGCGGCCCACGCTATAGCCGTCTGCTCCGGGAGCGAGAATTAGAGCTCCCATATAATGCTGGAACTTGGGAGGCGCTTCCAGAAGCTCGTCAGCCTTTGAAACAAGGTCGTCCCAAAAAGGCTGAAGCCGATCTTCCTTCCACGCATACTGTCTTTGGTAGATCGGGACCGTAAATCTGCGGCTGTCTTGCAGCACTCGGCCAACTTCGATGGAATCTGTCTTCATTATTCTGATCCTCTCCACGGTAAATACTATAGTGCCAGCAATCAACGCAGCGAATCAAATATTCGTCAGTCAATAGATTGTTGAACTGACCGTGCTGCCGACCTGCCACTGCAGGGAACAAGTCTAGACCTGGAAGCCTTCTGGCTACCCGGGTACCCGTTCATCTTCCTTTCACAATTGGAATTTTCACTGCCAAACTGGTTAATAATACGGGTGTCAGTTGGTTGGGACATGCCTCCACGCCACCTCCATCAGAATTGTCATACCTTGAGGTTCTAGTGACTGTCAGCCACATGACTTTACTCACAGCATTGACGGACCCTGGCAAACTGCCACTCGCAAAAATATCCCGGGCAAGTAAAAACCGCGCCCTGGCATCGTTGGCTGAACCACTTTTCGTGTGATGAAATGGCCCAATACGGCGATCTACAGTAGCATCGTCCGAATGCGCCAGGCAGTGAGGCGGCACTAGCGGAAACCCGCCGTAACGTCGCGGGCGGAAGGAACTATTGGTCGCGACCACCGGAGCAACTTCATGAGTGACGGCAGGCAGCTGCGAGCCACCGATTATCATCGCACCCCGATGCGCGTGCTCAACACAGTGTTGCGTGGCGCCAATGCCATCGGCCTGGCCAGGTTTTCACTGGATCGAGACAACCTGTTGACCGCCGCCCGCAAGCAAACGGGATTGCAGGATTTCGGCGACGAAAGTTTTCTCGATCCCATGCAGCGACTGATCGCGGCACTGGAAAATGAAGCCGACCTCAATCCAGTCGGTCGCTTTATGAATCGCACCAATATTTTGCGCCTGCTGAAACATCGCCTGTATGCGCAGGATTTGCTCACGCGTCATCCCGAAATCCTGCAGCGCCACATGCCCGACCCGGTGGTCGTGGTCGGCCTCGGGCGCTCCGGCACCACCCGACTGCACCGGCTGCTGGCTGCAGACAACCGCTTCCTGCACCTTACCTCGTGGGAGAGCGTTTTTCCGGTGCCCTATCCAGACTGTTTTGCCGCGCGGGCCCAGGGCCGCACTGACCCGCGCATTACCGCGCTGGACCAGGGCCTGAAAGCCGTGATGTACATGAGTCCCCAGGTCGCCGCCGTACACCCGCTGGGCACCTTTGAGGTGGAAGAGGAAGTGGGGTTGCTGCAGCACGGTTTTTCCAGCCAGATTTTCGAGATTCAGGCGAAGATTCCCTCCTTCGCCGAGTGGCTGATGACGCACGACCAATTCGCCGCCTATGAATACATGGTGGTGTTGATGAAGATTATTTCCTGGTTTCGGGGCGACCCCGAGGACCAGCCGTGGGTGCTCAAGACACCGCAGCACATGCAGGATCTGGACGCGCTGTTGCATGTGTTTCCCCATGCCCGGCTGGTATGTTCGCACCGCGATCCCATCAAGGCCGTGGGCTCCATCTGCTCCACCGCCTGGAACGCCATGGTGCGCGACAATGACCAGATGACCGCCGCCTGGTTGGGGCCAGAGTGGCTGTCCAAAACCGAGCGAATGTTACACAAGACCCTGCGCGTGCGGGACGAAATGGTAGCGCCCCAGAATCAGCATGATATCCAGTACGCTGACATTACCGCCGACTGGCAGGGCGCGTTACAGGGTGTGTACGACTTCCTCAACCTGCCCTTTAGCGATGATGCACAAAAAAATATGCAGGCATGGCTTGCTCGCAATGGACAGCACAAGCACGGCGCACACAAGTACAGCCTGGCGGATTTCGGACTCGACGCGCAGGAGGTCGATCGGCGATTGATGTTCTACCGCGAACGCTTCAATATCCCCTACGAAACGAAAAACCCGCACCTCGCAGCAACTTCACACTAAACCCCTACGGAGTCATTATGAGCATCGAAACACAAAGTCGCACGGCCCTGGCGGAGTTGATCGCGTTGCTGCGAGAGATCGACGCGCGCTGGTCTGGCCCTGAATGGAACCTGCACTCACCAGAAGATATTGTCGCGTCGCACCGCTCGTTGATGCATACGCTCGAAACCTGCCTGATCGGCTATTTCGAGCAGGATGCCAGCCGACCCGACTTTCGCCGCATTGTCACACCCAGCCGCAAACTCACCGGCGACAACTCGGATGCCATTTATTTCGACGCCCCGGTCAGTGGCGATCACGCCTATGTCATCCACGGCAGTATGCACGGTGCGGCGTATTTCTCCCTGACCATTGAAGAGGGCGCTGAGGATGGCAAGATGGCGACCAACACCGCCGGCGTGATCAACGACGAACAGCTGGAGATCGACAGCAATGGCCATTTCACGCTGTACCTGGGCGGTAAGGCCAGAGACAAGAGCTGGTTAGCCCTGACACCGGGAGCATCGCGCGTCACCACGCGCCACTATTTCGAGCACGCCAAGTGTGCCGCCAAGGACCCGGACCTGGAACCGCGCATCCGCATCGACTGCCTCACCGCCAAGGATGTTCCCGCACCACCCAACGACGCGAGCGTGGCCGCCGGTATTCGCCGGGTCTGCACGGCGGTGCGCAGTCGCACCCTGGGGATGCTGCCCATGGCCAACGGGGTCGTACCCGATTTCGTGTCGCTGACACCCAATGCCTTCCCACCACCGCAGCCGCCCGGCGCTTTCGGGCTGGCGGCGTTTGACGCCCATTATTCCATGGCGCCGTTTTTTATCGGACCGGACGAGGCGCTGGTGATCACCGGCCGCTGGCCCGACTGTCGCTTCGCCAATGTGTGCTTGTGGAATCGCTTCCAGCAAACGCTCGATTACCGCAGCCGCAGCGTGTCGCTCAATCGCGCGCAGACCGTGCTGGAGGCCGACGGCAGCTTCAAAATGATTCTCGCCCACACTGATCCCGGTGTGCCCAACTGGCTGGACACCGAGGGCAACCTGTTTGGCCTGGTGTTCTGGCGCTACTTCCTGGTTACCGACGAGGTTGCAACACCGCAGGCTAGCGTGGTGAAGCTGGCTGATCTGGGCGCTTGATATGAGCAGCCAACTGCCTCTACCGGTGCGCCTGTTGAATCTGGCGGGGCGCGGCGCCAATGCCGTCGGCCTGCAACCGATCAAGCTGAACCTCGACCAGCTGCTGCGCACGGCCATGGACAATACCGGCCTGAGCGATTTTGGCGAATCTGACTTTTACCAGCCGCTGGCGCTGCTGCTTGAGGGTCTGGAGAAAGAAGCCAATCTCTCCCTGCTGGGTCGCATCGTCGCCAGGACGAGCCTGGTGCAAACCCTGGAGAATCGGCTCGGCTTTGTCGCGCTGTTTAAAGCGCATCCACAGATTGCCGAGCAGCGGATTGAGCGACCGATCTTCGTGGTCGGACCCCCGCGCTCGGGCACCACCATCTTTCACGACCTGCTGGTGATGGACCCGGACAATCGCGTGCCGCTGACCTGGGAAACGGCGCGGCCGCTGCCGCCGCCGGAAACCGCCACCTATCGCAGCGACCCGCGCATCGCACAGGCGCAGGCAGACCTGGATCAGGTCGACAAGCTGCTACCGCAATTCAAGACGATGCACCCCATGGGCGCGGAGCGCGCGCAGGAATGCGTAACCATGACCAGCCACGATTTCACCTCCATGATTTACTTCGTGCAATTCTATGTGCCGACCTACGACCGCTTCGTGATCGCCAGCGACATGCGCTCGGCGCTCAAGTGGCACCGCCGTTTTTTGCAGGTGTTACAGTGGAAAGCGCCTGGCAAACGCTGGGCGCTGAAATCACCGCAGCACCTGTGGCACCTGCAACACATTCATCGGGAATATCCCGACGCACTGTTTGTGCAAACCCACCGCGACCCGGTGAAGATCGTGATTTCCACCAGCAACCTCGCCGCTCACCTGCAGGGCATGGCCAGTGACCACCCCAACCTGCGCAAGGTGACGCAGTATTATGCGCAGGCGCTGGCGCAGGGTTACAACAATACCGTGGCCTACCGCAAATCGGGCCTACTGCCCGAAAGCCAGGTGGTGGACCTGTACTTCAGGGACTTTATGGCCGACCAGGTGGGCACTGTGCGCCGCGCCTATGAACATTTTGGACTGGAGTTGTCGGACAGCGCCGCCTCCGCCATGCAGACCTTCCTCGACAACAACCCGGCGGACAAGCACGGCAAGCACCTGTACAGTCTCGCCAACACCGGTATGGACGAGACCGAACTGCGTGCACTGTTCACCGATTACGAAGCGTATTTCAACGTGCCGCGCGAGGCCTTGTGATTTATTATTGAGTTTGGGGTCAGAGTGAGTTTGGGGTCAGAGTAAAAACCCCCGCAAACTATTTTGAAACGATGGAAAGTTTGGATCGGGAGTTTTTACTCTGACCCCAATAATAGGGACCAATGATGCCTGACTCTTATATCCCCATTGCCGACTACCGCTGCGCGCCCTTCGCCGCCACTGCCACCACCGGCACGCGCATCAGCCATGATGTGTATCGCCGCGGCAGCGGTGCGCCGGTGGTGATCATCCAGGAACTACCCGGCATCGGCCCGGAAACCTTGCGCCTGGCCGATGCGTTTGTTGCACGGGGTTTTGAAGTCGTACTGCCGCATCTGTTCGGCCCGCTGGAAAAAATCAGCACTGGCGGCAACCTGCTGCGCGTGTTTTGCATGCGGCGCGAATTTAGCCTGTTCGAAGCGCAGCGCTCCAGTCCCATTGTCGACTGGCTGAAGGCACTGTGCCGGGACGTCAGGGCGCAGGGTCAGCATAAGGGAGTTGGTGTGATCGGCATGTGTCTGACGGGTAACTTCGCCGTCTCACTCATGGGCGACGACAGTGTGCTGGCTGCGGTAAGTTCGCAGCCTTCCATGCCGCTGATGAAAGCCACAGAGCTGCATATGTCGGCGGTTGAGATCGCCACGATCCGACAACACATCGATGCCACAGCGCCGATGCACGCCTACCGCTTTGCCGGCGATCCGATGTGCTCAGCCGCCAAATTTCAGGCCATCGATAAGGCGTTCAATAACGATGGCGTCACCCGCGTGGTCACCCACACACTGCCAGGGAAAGGTCACTCGGTACTGACCCTCGATTTCGTCGACGAAAAGGGACACCCGACGCGCGCGGCCCTGAACGAGATCCTCGGGTATTTCGCAGCGCAGTTACAGTGAACGCGCGCCAGATAATTGGGGTCAGAGTAAAAACCCCTATCCCCAAATACCCTTCAACTCAAATAGTCTGTCGGGGTTTTTACTCTGACCCCAAATATCCTCTGCCCCAGACCTCCGCGTAAATGAAATTTCTAAGCAGCGACCTGCTGGTTTGCCCACTCGATCAACTGGCGTTGCAGCAGGAGAGCTCAGAGCTGCGCTGCACCAACGGACACAGTTTTGATATCGCCAGACAAGGTTATGTGAACCTGCTGGGGCCCGGTGACAAGCGCAGCCGGGATCCCGGTGACAGCAAGGACATGGTGGCAGCGCGGCGCGCATTCCTCGACGGCGGGCACTTTTATCCGCTCGCACGACGACTGACCGAACTGGTGCGGCCGCTGATCAGTGCAAATTCGGTCATCGTCGATGCCGGGTGTGGCGAGGGCTACTACCTGGAACATCTGCGCTCGCATTTGCTGTTTGCCGGCGGTTCGACACCAGCGCTGATTGGCTTCGATATTTCCAAGTGGGCGTTGCAGGCTGCTACCCGTCGACTGGCGGCCACCTGGTTAGTGGCAAGCAACCGAAATATTCCCCTCAGGCCGAACAGCGCCGACTGTCTTCTTAGCCTGTTTGGATTTCCGGTATTTGCATCATTCTGGGAAGTATTGAAAGAAGGTGGCACTTTGCTGTTAGTAAATGCGGGGCCGCAACACCTGATCGAACTGCGGGAGATTATTTACCCCAGCATCAGGCATTCTGAATCCAAGGTAGTGCAAGAGGCGCTATCCGCAGGGTTTACCGTAGGAGAAATATCAACACTGCAATTTAAAACCGCGCCGCTGCGCCAGTTAGAAGTTCAGCACCTGCTCAGTATGACGCCACACCTGTTTCGCGCCAGTCACGCGGGTAAGGAACGCGCGGCGCAACTGGACAGCTTTGCCGTCACGGTGGATGTCGTATTCCAACTATTGCACACGCAGCCTACAGCTCATCAGGAACGTTGTATAACGCCTGGTAGCGCTTAAACAATGGCCTGTCACGGGCCTTGAGTGTATCGACTTCATAACTGTGCTGGCCGAATTTACCTTGTGGTTTGTTGCGCAAGTAATCCTGCATTCGCGCCTTTGCCGTTTCCGATAAGACCATCCCGAAGTGCGTGTAGATGTTCGCGATACATGTCAGCGGATCATCCATCAGATCCTGGTAGCGCGAGTCGACAATATTGGCGGCCGGGACGATTCCTTTTTCTCGCTGCTCAATCACATGCTCCAGCCGTCGGGCCGTGCCATCGCCCATGATGATGTTGTCGAACAACTGCGCGTTGAAGGGCTGGTCGCTGCGCATGTAGTACAGGGTGCCCATCAGGCTGGTGGTGGAGGCCATACACTTGATCGGATCACGGTGCGTCTGCACGATGCGTGCGTCCGGGTACACCTGTAGCAAGGTATCAAGATGCACCTGGTGCTCGGGGGCTTTCAACAACCAGCGCTGGCGCGGATTCTGC
This sequence comes from Haliea sp., assembly GCA_031414375.1. Taxonomy (GTDB): domain Bacteria; phylum Pseudomonadota; class Gammaproteobacteria; order Pseudomonadales; family Halieaceae; genus Marimicrobium. The sequence continues at coordinate 49,644 of JANNVJ010000030.1, read as the reverse complement.
CACTGCAGGATCTGCAGCAGGGTCTTATGGTATTGGTATACCGGTAGAAAATCCGCTTCGATACACCAGGCGCTGTAACGGTGCGTCTGATGCAGGGAGGCAATGTGATCGCTGATGAACGTGCCCGCCATCAACAGACCGCACTCGGCGGGGATATCGCCGCGCATCTCATGCATGCTGGTGAATTCCGGCGCCACCCGATTCCACTGGGTAAACAGTTTGTCGGCCTGTGCGATGCGCGCATCGGTGGTGTAGGTCGCGGCCGTTGGTGGCGGACACGGTTGCAAAGCCTCCCACATCAGCGGTACACCCACAGCGGGGTCCTGCGATAACAGCTCAAACAGGATGGAGGTACCCGAGCGCGGCAGGCCGACAATTACCATGGGCGCGGCAATAACCTCGTCCAGTATCTGCGGATTTTTTCTCAGCGTGTCGGTCATCTTAAGCCGCGTACTGAGCCACAGGACAATATCGCTCCTGGCCATCAGGCGACCCATCAAGGTCAGCTGCGCCTCTTCCTCCAACGACTGCACCAGCACGCTGAAAGGTTCCCGCCACAGCTCATCACCGAAATCGTCGAGACCGGTCGCGTGACGCGCGTGCTGCAGTAAGGATTCCTCGTCCAGCGGCACCACGGCAGGAAGATTGAGGTAGCCTCCTTCCCTGTTCATGGCGCTAAGCCACTCGGGGTGTGGCGGCGGAGTCCACAGCGGACTGTCAGGTCTGTTCATCTTCTATTCCTGGCTAGAGTGGAAAACGCTTGAGCGCACCGCGGCGTCGCGCAGCCAACTGCTCCCGGCGTGCATCGGGCGGCAATTTTTTTATGCCCGCGGGCAAGTAGTCGGGTAACGCTGCATAGGACATTTGTGCGCACTGCGGCACTGGATAATGCGCGGCCCCGATCCAGCGCACTGTGATATAGCCCTCTACATGGCCCGATGGATCGAGCCAGTTCGGCACACCGGGATCACTATGGCTTACCACGAGTATAAGTTCGTCGTTGTCTTCCAGCACCGCGTGGTGGCAATTGGTGCTGCACAGCCGGTAGCGGTAGTCCATGGTTTCCCACCAGTAATTGCCGAACTCCACCGCCCAGTAGCGGGCCTGTGGTGGCGTCACACGCACCACTAGCGCCTCGCCTACAGGCACTCGCCAATAACAGATCAGCGGCTCGCCGCCGGGAGTGGCATCAATGGCATTGTCGTCCAGCTGGCGGTAAGAGAGAAAGTGATTGGGCTGTGCCTGCCATTTGTCCAGCATGTTCGCCCAGTAGCGCGTGGAATCGCGCACCCAGGCCGCAGCCTCGCTAAGTCCCTGTTCGAGTTGCGCGGGTGTAAAGTCTGGATCGCGCTGCAGTTCCCCAAGTCGGTCGATGCGCGCCACCATGGGCTGCTCATTTTCCCAGTCGGCGAAAAACTGTCGCACCGTCACCCGCCAGCTGCCGGGAGTGGTCCTGATCCAGTTTCCCAGGTGCTCCTGCGGGCTGAGGATAATCTCAAAACTGCCGTCGTCCGCTACTGTAATGTCGCTGTCGATCAGGCTGCCCACCACGGCGCCACCCCAGGGCGTGGCACCGTCTTCCAGCACCGTCACGGCGAAGTAGCGGGCAGTGCCGCGCTGGCCGGATATTCGGTAGCTGTGCGCGCCGTTGATCGGCGCACCCACGTACAAGGCATCGGTATTGTCACCGCCCTGTTTGCGCAGCGGGTCAAAATAATGCAACAGTTCAGGAAAGTCCGGGTCGTTGTTTTCCAGATGGAATTGCAAACCAAGTGCAATATTGCGGGCCAGAAGGCGGAAGCCCTTGGCGCGATCGATATCCTGCACGGGCGTGGTGTCGCGAAACACCATTTCGCCGGCATTTTTCAACTGCTCGCAAAAATTGTCCCAACTGGCTTTGAGCCTGGCATCGTTGGGGTTGTCGCCGAACATAGTGCATCTCTCCCGAGGAAACGTCTGCCAGATTATGGCAAGCATACTGGAGAAATCAAACGGCAATCTGTACAGATGGGCAATGCTAATAGGCGGACATTTTCGCTGTCTATCGAACCAGAAGAAGACCACAACGTGATTCGAAGTTTCCAGCACGGTGATAGAGCACCAGGGTGGCAGCTTCAAACGGCCATTTTACATAAACACGCTGCATCCACATCCCGATTCTAAGCGTATGTGGCAATCAACACTTGCTCGCACAGGGAAGTGTCGGAATGTACCCGAGGGACTGCGACGAGGAAGTATTCAGGAGGACGAGTTACCCGTCTTCGGGTGGTTCGTCTTTAAATGAAATTGCATGGATAAAGGAAAACGACAATGAAGAAAATCTCGAAGCTGTCTAAAACCACGGCTGTTGCGTTATGCGCATTGGCTCTGGGTATCACGGAAACCGCGCTGGCCACGAACGCGAATTCCCTTAAGGTCATCGGCCTGACTGACGATGGTCGGCTGGTCACATTCCGGAGCGATAAACCTAGGAGTAGCGAAGAAATCGGCTTTGTCACTGGCTTTGTCGGTAACGATGTGGCGCTGGTCGGTATCGATTTCCGGGTTCAGGATGGCCTGCTCTACGGCGTTGGCAATAGCGGCGGCGTCTATACCGTAGACCGGAAAACGGGTGTGGCGAGTTTCGTGAATTCGCTCAATTTCAGCGGCAACCCAGTCGCACTATCCGGAACCTTTTTCGACGTCGACTTCAATCCCGCGGCCGATCGCTTGAGAATCGTTAGCGATACCGGCCAAAATCTGGCTCACAACGTCAATGTCGGCGGCACGACGACCGATCCGAACGCGGGTAGGCTCAATAACGGGGCGAATCCTCCGGTGCCGGTACTCGGTGTTAGCGGTGCTGCGTACACCAACAACGATCTGCAAGCGACTACGGCGACGACCCTCTTCGACGTCAATGCGACGACTGATCAGGTTGTGATCCAGTCGCCGCCTGGGGGCGGCGCACTCATCCCAACCGGATCGCTCGGGGTAGATACGGGCCCCGGGATTGGATTAGATATCTATAGCACCTTGGTAGACGGTGTGGCCGTAAAAAACCAGGCCTTTGCGTCACTGGTTGTGGGCGGCGTATACAACTTCTACCAAATTGATCCACTGACCGGCGCGGCCAAGCGGGTCGGCAATTTTGACGACACGGTCGTCGACATTGCCGTTCGTCTAAATCAGTAACTTCGGCAGTAGGCCGCTCGTCCGATAAGGCACTCGGGCGAGCGGTTCATTCCTGCGGCAAGTGCCGCGTCACCCCCAAAATAATCGCCTGGCCTACCGTCGGTCTTTGCCCCGATACTGCGCTTTGCGCCCAGGATTGATTTCTAAACAGTCTCTCGTGGTTTTTTGCGACGCCATGAGCGCAAACAAAATGTCTCGATCCAGGGTGATGGAACGGTTCATCAGTCATTTCCAATGACAGCCATAGTGGCTGTGAGTAACCCACAGGGCTATGATTAGGTTAAGTCCGGCAGGCTGCTAGGCGAGTCTTTGCACCATCCAGAAGCTACCAAGCAAAGCAATGACCATGGACGCGGATGTCACAATGTAGCGCGAGTATATCGCTCTCGCACTGATCATGCACAGTAGTGGAAACACCAGCAAAACAAAAGCGACCTGGCCCATCTCTACACCAATATTGAAGGCCGCAATATTCACGACGCGCAAACTGGTGGATACCGTCATATCTGCCAGCGCATTGGCAAAACCAAAGCCATGAATGAGTCCAAAGCAATAGGCAATAATCCAGCTTAACTGGTGGCGAGGCTTTACCACATTCAACAGGGCAGTCAGCACTACCGTCCCAGCGATGACGACCTCAACCGCCTGCACCGGTGGCAGCAGGTAGCCTGCCAGGGACAGGGTTAACGTAATGGAGTGCGCGATAGTAAAAGACGTCACAATGCCTGCGACAGCAATTGAGCGAGATCTGAGATTTCCGCTTCGGGCAGCAGGTAAAAGCAGCAGCAAGAGGAACACCAGGTGATCCACCCCGGCGAGAATATGGTGCAACCCCACGGATATATAGGTCAGCGCAGTCTCTATCAAGCCGGTCTCAGCTACTACAACGGTTGTCTCACCCCGCTTGATCGCCAGGGATCTCTCCCCACCTTCGCCGAGAATGACCAGCAGCGCGGTAGCCGATGGGTCTACATCTGACAGTAGTCTATTGATTACCGTGAGTGATGTAGTCGGAGCTGGGCAGCGCAATTCAAACACCGTCAACACCGACGGCGCCACGCCCTGTCGAACGCCGCCCGCTGCAGGCCTGGGGATGAGCGTGCATGGTCCTTCGCGCTGCGTGATGGTGAGCGCGGATTGAATATAGCGCGCTATGGTCGGCGCATTGGCCTGATAGTCAGCCCACAGTATCGCGCCATCACCGTCGTCATCCAAGCCCACCACGATGTCCAGATCGAGGACATCGAGTTCGACCGACATAAGCGGGTGATCGATATCCTCGATATCCAGTGTCACGGTCGCAACCCCCGTCTCGTGCGCGCGCCCCGCCAAGGGGTACAGTACTGCCATCAGGGCAATCAGTAGCACGGTTGCCGCCGTTTTCCGCGAGGACATCATGCTGCAGCCCCGCTGCCCGCTTGCGCTTGTTGCCAGTCCCTGATCCGTCGCATTGCGCCAGTGTTATGTAAGCGATCAGCGATTTCGAGAACCAGCGCGGCGTCCTCCCAGCCCTTCTGCAGTTCCCAATTGCGCAACGCCAGCGCCAGCGACTTCTCCACATCCTCATCCAGCCACAGCGCATAGAGCGCTTGCTCGCGCAGGTGGAGTTCCCCCGCCGCCATGCGACTGCCCAGGTCCAAGCGCGCCTTCAGCGCCGCCTGCCGGGACGCCGCATTGGCATGTCCCAGCCGGGTTGCAGCCACGATCACGCGCAGTAGCGCACCTGTCATCTGCGCATCCTCGCCCAGCAGCTCCACGACGTCCTGGTAGCGCGCGAGGGAAAGCAGCACATCGGCATACGCAAGCTGGTAGGACAACGGCGCACTATCGGATTCGAGAACCTTCGCCCAGATAGTCGCCGCCCTCCCGGGATTGCCGCTGGCACACAACACATCGGCATAGATGGCAAGTGCCCAGTTTCTTTCAGCCGCCGGCAGGGATGCAGCATAGTCGATGACAGATTCAACCCGCGCTAGCGCCGCACCGGGCTGCCCGACCGACAACAAAACTTCTGCGGCGCAGAACGTCGCCAGGTCCATGCGACCATGGAGGGCGAGCTGCATGCACACGCCCCTGGACCTGGCCACCGCGCCGGCGCGACGCCACGCATCAGCCTCTAGCAGCAGCGCTTCCGGCACACCGACATACACCCTGTTGAACAGGGACAGATCCTGCGCCGCCGCTGCAAAGTGGTGCCGGGTTTGCAGTATCCGCCCACGCAACAACCACACTGTGGACGGCGGCTGGGGGACGTTATCCCACGCTGCGATCGCGGATTCTGCGGCACCCAATAAGCGCGCATTGCCAGTCGCTTGAAAGATCTCCAGTGACAGCCTGGCGACGACTGCCGATTCCTCGGCACTGGGCTCCCCTACTGCCATGCGCCGACGTGCGGCAAACAGCTCTGGCAGCTTCGCCAGTTGCGATTTGCGCTGGTAAATCGGCATGGCAGGAGACCCACTGTGCAGTACAGCCGCCGATTGAGTACCCGGCGGCTGGCCACCCACCATTGCTATCACCGCGAGCGTGGCGACGGTGACAGCGACCAGCGCCGCGAGCTTGATCTGAGCGCCCGCCACTGCCTTACTCCAGGAACTCATCAAAGGCTGCTGGATTGTCCTCGTCGGCGAAAAGCAAATCCAGTTCCGAGACGCTAATCGGGTCCGTGTTATCCGCAGTGGTGGCAAATAGTTCGCGCACCAGCATTGTAAAATCCGTTGGTGCTGGCGCCGGAGGCGCGGGATTATCTGAGGATCCGTAGCCATTCCCACCGCCACCGCAACCCGACAGGGTCGCGAGGAGGACGAAAGTGAGCAACGCTTGGCACTGTGTGGTATGCGACATGAGTCTCTCCTTTACAAGCTGATTGATCCGGCAATTGGCGTTTTCAAGTAGGGAAAACTGGTGTCAAAGAAACTGGCGTTGACATAGGCACCATCGGTGTAGGGCAATTGTCCGGCGGGAGCGTCTGCTGCATCCAGCAGCACACCCATCACCGCGCGCAGGGCAATATCGACCACGTCATCGCCGGGCCGACGGCCATTGGGAAATCCCGCGAGGTCGCCTGCGAGTACACCCAGCGACTTCTGGGAAGGCGACGCGACAGCGGCTACCGCCGTGTTCAGGCGCAACATTTCGGAGGCCACGACATTGCGCGGCATATTTAGGCCGTCGACACCTGTCAGGAAAATTGCCACGAGATCCGCGCGTGGGAACAGCGTGGGAGCAGCCACACCGGGAAACAGGATCTCAATGAGCGCGGGCAATGTCGGATTGGTGACGTACACGGCAAACTGGCCATCGTCCGCCGGTTTGCTGTGATTGAAGCGATCCTTGTCGGGCAAGCCGATGACCACCTCATTTACCAGTGGCGCGCCGAGTCGTGAAACCTGTGTAAAAGCGCCCCCTTTTATAGCTGCAGGTTTGGATCCAGCACCTTTGGCATTCGGCGACGGATTCAATATCCTGGCCTGGCGCAGGCTAGCGGTAGTCCAGCCGCCGATTACCGTCTCGTTAGCCGCGGTCAGGCAACTGATCGGAACTTCCAGTGCAAGGCTGGTCACGTTCTTGTCGTCAAGGGTATTTTCCTCGCCATCGACCGGTCCCACAGGATTGGTATTGATCAGGTCGAAGGTGTCGCCGAGGTTGACGACAAATCCCTCCTTGCGTTGACCGACGAAGACTCGTCCAGCGCCGCAACCCGGAATCGTCACATCGTAAATGTGGCTATCGGCGTAGGCCTTGTAATCCGGTAAGGTTTTGTTGCCGATATTGTCCACCGGTTTCATAAACCGGGCGGTCCCATCCACAGCAGAGACAATCGACTCCCGTCTGCCGTTACGTTTATTGCCACGCACGATATCGACCGTGTAGCTTTCGATGACATTGAGATTGCCGTTGTCAGCGCGCGTCGGCCCCACCCCGCCCACTTGCGCCAGAGGCACCGCCACCTCAGTGCCACCTATCGACAGGGCGACGCCACGTGTTTCGGTGAGGAAACGGAACTGGAAGGTGATGTCTTCCGCGGCATCGGCATTGTTATCCAGGTGAATTTCATAGAGTGCGTCGTTGGCCAAGGTAAAGTAATTCGGGCCGCCGTAAGCATCCTGTAAGGGTAAATAGTTCGCCACCAGCGTCACAAAGCCCTCGCGGCCGGATTCGTAACTGTTAAACATATAGAAGTCGGTGGCGTCGACCTTGGGCATCTCGGTAATGAGAGGGGCTTCCCGGTGACTTGACGCCTGCACTCCCACGGCTGTTGCCAGGCTGACCGCCGTCATAAGTTTCATAAGGTTGTGGTTCATATCGGGCTCCTTGATTTGTAGGTGTCGTAGAGGTATCCAGATGGGATTCTCCTCGTCCGCTCTGGTACGTGCGGTAGCGGCATGCGGTTGCACCGCGAAAAATATTTTTCTGCAGGCATCCAGATCTGCTTTCGCTGCGTAACAGTTACCAAGGGCTCATAAAACGTGATGTGCTGACGGGTGAATAGATGGAAGCTGACCTGGATACACTGCTTAGACAAACCGCAGCCGGCGATCAAAAGTCGTTCCGCAGGCTGTACGACCTGATCTCGCCAAAAGTGCTGGCGTTTTTAATGCAGATGCTGGGAGATCGCCATTTTGCTGAGGATGCACTGCAGGATGCGATGGTGCAGGTGTGGCGCAATGCGTCGAGCTATGATGAGAGCAAGGCGCAAGCCTCCACCTGGATTGTGGGCATTGCCCGCAATCGCGCACTGGATCAATTGCGCAAAACCGGCCGCTTCCGGGAAGTATTACGCGACGGGGAATATAGCATTGGCCACGCACTTTACCGGGAAAACTCCGATACGGCCCCGGAACCTGTCTCGGACATGACCAGTGGCCGCCTCGCGCATTGCATGGAGGAGTTGGGTGACGACCCGGCCGCATGCATCCAGCTTGCCTATGTAAATGGCTTCACCTTCCAGGAGATCGCGACGTCGCGGATGCAGTCCATTGGCACGGTAAAAAGTTGGGTGCGCCGTGGATTACAAAAGCTTAAAGAGTGTATGCAGCGATGAACTACCTGCGCGAAGACGTTCTCGAAGGCCTGGCGCAGCGGTATGTGGTCGGAACCATGAGCTATAGAGCGCGGCGGCGCTTTGCCCAGATTTTATATGCACAGCCGCGCGCGCGGGAAAAAGTACTGGCCTGGGAAGAACGTCTCGCGCCACTGGTGTTAGGGCTCGCTCCGGTGCAACCTTCTCAGCTGCTGTGGCAACGCATTTTGAGAGACATCCACAGACACCCACAGCCCAGCGTTCCGGCATGGAAGCAATACGTCGCTGGCGCCAGCACTGCATTGCTGGTCGCCGCTATTGGCATTACCAGTTTTGGCTGGTGGCGCGCCGCCCACCAACCGCCGCAGACAGTGGTTGAAACAGTCGTTAAAACGGTAGTCGAGAAAGTCGTCGAAGTCATCCCGGATCCTGCTGCTATCAGCGTTATCGTGGACGGCGCGGATACAATTTGGGTCGCGCGTATCTACGAAAAGTCAGCCCGACTCGATATCGAGGTGCAGACCGCTCCCCGGGAACATACGGACAAGGATTATGAACTCTGGGCGTTGCAGGCGGACGGCACGCCGCATTCACTTGGTCTGCTGCCAAAGAGCGGTCAGAGCAGCATCGCGCTGGACAGCATAGCAATGTCCGCACTGGCGCAATCGGAGAAACTGGCGGTGAGTCTGGAGCCTCTGGGTGGCTCGCCGGGGCTCGCGCCAAGCGGTCCCGTGCTGTTTGTAAGCCCCGTGTTTGAGCCGCAAAGCTGAGGGCCACCGTTGCGCCGCACTGCGGCCGGCCTCGCGCACATGGGAAGCAGCGTGTAGAATCGCCTGACAATAATGTGAGGCGATTTCCCATGGATATAAAACTTTCAGGGTCACCCGAGGGTCCACTCAAAGGTATCCGCGTTATTGATATCACCGCCATGATCACCGGCCCCTTATGCGCACAGCAGTTGGGTGATCTGGGCGCCGACGTGATCAAGATCGAACCCACCTACGGCGAGATATCGCGTTGGATGTCGCCGCCGCAGAAAGCCGGCCTGACCGGCTTTTACAACCAGATGAACCGCAACAAGCGCAGTCTGGCGCTTGACCTGAAAAACCCGGAAGGCATCAATATCATCAAAAAACTGGCCGAGAGCGCCGATATTCTGGTGGAGAATTTTCGCGGCGGGGTGGTCGACCGCCTGGGTTTCGGTTACGACGCGCTGCGCTCGCTCAATGACCGCTTGATCTACGTATCGATTACCGGCTTCGGCCCCACCGGGCCATATGCCGACCGCCCCGCCTATGATCCCATCGCCCAGGGCCTGGTCGGCATGATGCCTATCCAGGGCAAACCCTTCGGTGGTAAACCGCAGCTCATCCAGTCTGCTATCGTGGATAAGACCACGGGGACCACGGCCGCCGGTGCGGCACTGGCGGCACTCTACGCCCGCGACCGTCCCGGCGGCACCGGCAGGGGACAACGTGTGGATGTGCCGATGATCGACGCCTGGGCTGCCAACTCCCTGCCCGACATGATCCCGGTAGACAGTTTTATGCCCAACGAGATGCCCGATCCCGCGCCGCTGGCAGTACTGCGAACCTTTGAAACCACCGATGGCTATGTGGTCGGGATGGCCCTGCAGGACAACCATTTCCAGGCCCTGTGCAGGGCACTGGACTGTCCGGAACTGCTGGACAGGCCCGGTATGCGCAATGTGGTCGAACGAGTCGCCCACTTCGCGCCCTGGCTGGATGCCATCGCCGAGGTCATGAAGCGGTTTTCTACCCAAGAACTACTATCGCGGCTCGAAGCAGCCGGTGTCCCCTTTGGCCCGGTAAAAACCATTCGCGAATTTGCCGAGGACCCGCAGGCGAAACACAACCGCACTATTTTTGATGCCGAGCACCCGGAAGCCGGCACCCTGCGTTACATACGCTATCCGGGGCACTTTTCAGAAACGCCCGCTTGCCTGCACCGCCACCCGCCCCGCCTGGGTGAACACAGCAGGGAGGTGTTACACGAGGCGGGTTATAGTGATGAGGCAATTGAACGCCTGGTAGAGGATAAGGTCGTCGGCATGTATTAGGTGCGGATTGAAGATCGGCGTCGCGATGGCTTTCTAATTACGCTATCTGCTCCAACTTGCTGGAGAAAAAATGCCCGTTCCACAGTTCCAGGCCTTTCACTTCGGCGGGCTTCAGGAATCGTTCCACATCACCAGCCGCAGCACGCCAGTCGACCGAGTCAATTTTTTCCCGCAGTGCGGTCTTCAGCCAATTCATATCGACCAGCACATTCTGCTGCCCCTGCCACGGCCCGTACTGCACCAGCGCGTTTTTCAAATGCGGTAAATTGGGCGTGACACCCCGCTTGATATACCAGTTAAAGTCATACCAGTCGCGCCCCTTGAGAAACCCACGACACAGCAGCGCGTGAATCTTCAGGGCAAAATTACTGCCCAGATCCTGATGGCAGACTTCGTGGTCGGTGGGAAAATCCAGATAGGCATACTCATAGCCTGAACCGGCTGGTGGTTCGACATCGATTTCCAGTTTGATATGCATTTTTTGACTCTCATGCCCTCGGTAAAAAGAGAGCTCCAACTGGTTTACCACCGAGCGGTCCTTGATCACCGCCCGCCTGATGCGCTGATCCATGCGCTCCTTCGGCAACGCTTCCGACTGCAAACCGTACTCCTCGAAACAACTCTGCAATTGCACGAGGTACTGCGACCATTGAAAATTCGGATCGGGCTGCATTAACACGAAATCCAGATCTTCCGAAAACCGCGGCAGGCCGTACAAAATTCTCAAACTGGTGCCACCCTGAAATGCGGCCACTTTGAAAAAGTCAGCGCGCCACAAGGCGTAAAGCGCAATCTCCTGCATAATCTCCTTGGTGGCCTGTTCCTCCTCTACCGGATTGGAGGGCTGATATTCCTTTAGGCGCTGCTGTATCAATTCAATCATCTGCCCGCGCTCCCCAGTTCCAGCCCTAACGCCCGCTCCATCTCCGCGAGGTAGCGCTGCATCCGCTTGTGTCTGTAGACAAGCTTGAGCGTGCGTATCTGATCTCCCGTGATTGTTTGTAACGAGCTCGGTTCGATACGCAGGCTTCGCTCAAACCACTGCAGTCCCTGCCACTCTTCCTTGCGCAAGCACACCAGATCCATCAACGCGCGCACTGGCCGCGCAACCAGCGTAGCCTGTTGCAGGATCATTTCCCGGGCCACTAGTTCCAGGAAATAGCCGGAAACATAGGCCAGCGGATGAAAGCTGAAACGCCCCATCGTCTCGTCTTCCCGTTCGCTTGATTTTGTTTCGGGCACGATGCTAGAGGTGGTGTACACCGCCTCGGGAATCCAGCCGTGGTGGTAAAGTGCCGTCTCCAGGGAAATGTAACTACCGGGTACCAACATCTGTGCCAACGCATAGGGATGGCAGTCAAAATCGCGATAGCGTCGGGGCAACAGGTAGAGGCCGCGTCGTACACGCTGCAACTCGCCCGCCTTTACGGCCCTGTTAACCAGGTTGTGACGGCGTTGCGCACTGCCCTCGATCAGGCGAGCGAGCTGGGTCTCCGTCAGAACATGATTGCCAAGTCCTCGTTCCCGCAGCATTGTCGTCAGCGTCTGCATCGGACTCCCAGTCTTCAAAAATTTCCGGATACTTTCACATTTTGAAAGTTTATAGAATTTTTTGAAAATTACAAATCAAAACTTGAGTAGCCTCCTCACCCTTTCCAATAGTTGACTATATTAAGGGACGAGACCGAATCTCGCCCCTTGCTCCAATTCACTCACTCACAGGCACATTTGGCGGACGGTGCACACAAGGGCGCGGGGGCTACCACACAGCTGCCTTCTGACGCGCCCTTGCCAACACACCACGCATCACAATCAAACGTGTCCGGGTGGCCAGTGTCATCGCCGTGACGGTGGACCACGTCGACGCCGGGATTGGACTCCACCAATTTCCCATCAGGGAGACAGGCTTCTGCAAATATTCGCCCGTTGGGTTCACCCTCACTGTCCGTCCCGATATGGCAACCCGGCGTTCCGGGATCGACCCCGTCGGTATCCTTCCACCAGGTCGTCTCACCCGCTTGCCAATCAGCGGGTTTGAAATCAAAGGTTCCGGTCGCGCCGGGCATCCCCTGCGCTTCGGGCGAAGGGCCATGAGAGGGCGTCGCAGCGCAAGCCGCCAGCAGCAGCAGTAGACCGCAAGCAATCGTCAGTTTGATGAGATTAATCATAAAGAACCTCCGTGGTAGTTTTAGTTTTAGTGTCGCTTACACATCCTGAGTATAGATCACGGTGTATTTTTAACTCTACCTTTTACTCTTTCGATTCCATCTTCGCCTTCAAATCTGCGAAGGGATTGTAGGTCGCCGCCGCCGGTGCTTTATCGGTAGTGCTGCCATAGCGCACAAGATTCTCGAACTTGGTATGTTCTTCATCGTGACAGTAAAGACACAGTAATTCCCAGTTGCTGCCATCGTTTGGGTTGTTGTCGTGATTATGATCCCGGTGGTGCACGGTCAGCTCCGACAGGTTCTTGCGCTCGAACTCCCGTGCACAACGGCCGCAGATCCATGGGTAGAGCTTGAGTGCACGTTCGCGATAGCCGCTTTCTCGCTTGGCGTTGTACTGCAGCTGTGCGGCGCGGACCTCGCTGAAACTCTTGGAGGGTGTCTTTCCAGCTGTCATCAGGTTCTCGCTCCCATCATGGTGTGGCCACACAAGCCCCAGCCCGATTGCTGCTCGCCACGCACAATTGCGCAGAGCGCAGCGGGTTCGCATCCAGGCCGTTGGTCAGTAAACAGAATGAAATGCCGCTTACCGGGTCTGCCCAGGCCACTTGCCCGCCAACACCCTGGTGCCCAAAAGCCTGCGGGGAGACATTCGTTCCCATCCCCCGGTAGGGTAGGTACTTGCCGCTGCCGGCAATCACCACACCGAGGCCGCGGTTGGCCGGAGCGCCGGTGATGGGGTCGGGGAAATCAACACGCACACGGCCAATCGCATCGGCCAGTATCGCTGGCGACCACAGCTCACCGGGGTTGTGCAGCAGGCCCTGATAGAACAGCGCCACATCCGCCGCCGTGGACACTGCACCACCGCCGGGCACCCCGAGGGCGCGCACTTGAGGATCGTTGAACTGTAGCAGGGAATCGTCCACGGTATTGGGCCATTCAATGGCGGCATCCAACAGTGCCATCAGTTCCTGCGGGGCAGGTAGCTCACCCACCTGCTGCAGCGTGGCGATGTCGCGCTGCTCTGCAGGAGGCACGCCCAGGCGCAGGTGGGTGAGACCCAGAGGTTCGATAATGCTGGACTGGATATACTCGCGGTAGTCGGTGCCGGTGACACCTTTGATCAACTCGGCCAGTACCCAGTGTGCAGAGAGCGCGTGGTACTCCATGCGGCTACCGGGCTCCCAGTTCAGGCGCCACCGACGCATGCGGTCCAGTCGTCCGGCGCGTGTCCACCAGTCAGGTGCAGCCATCGGTGCCCGGGGCAGCCCGGCGGTGTGGCACAGCACCTGCTCCACTGTGATGTGCTGCTTGCCGTTCTCAGCAAAGGACGAAATATAGTGAGCCACCGGGTGCCCGATCTCAATCACACCCTCCCCCATCAAGCGCCAGATCGCCGATGCCAGCAGCGGCTTGGTGCAGGAAAAAATATTGTAGCGCGTGCTGTTGTCCGCCGCGCCAAAGGTTTCGAACAGCGCCAGCTCGCCGTGCCTGGCCAGCGCAATCTGGATTGACGGTAGCGGACCTTTATCGGTGGCGTGCTGCACTCGCTGGCGCAGCTCTGCAAGGCGCTCGCGGTCCAACGCCAAATCGTCATTCACGATGGGACTCTGCCTGGAGAACACCATGACAACTCCAAAAAAGCGCCGCCTTCACCGTCAAACTGTAAGCCAGCAAGACGCCAGACGGGTTTCTATTTCTGCCGTGGAAAAATAAGTTTGCTTGTATCAAAGCCAAGACTACCCGCCTGCTCGATGAACCGCGTGAGCAGCGCCGGATCAACCTCTGGCGTGCGCGACAATAACCACAGGTAGGATGTATCGGGGCCCGCCACAAACGCGTACTGATAGTGTTCCTTATCTAACTCAAAAATCACGTACGAGCCATAAAAAGGGCCGAAGAATGACACTTTCAAATAGCCTTCCTCTGGCTTTTCGACAAAATAGGCTTTGCCCTGCGCTTCCTTCCACAGGTTCTCGCTGGTCAGGAAGCCACGATTGGTCACGCTGACACCGCCGTCCTCACGCAACACGTACTGCGCCGTGACATTGTCCAGGCCGCGTTCGAAGGAGTGATCCAGGCGCGCGATTTCGTACCAGGTACCCAGATACCTGGCCATTTCAAAGTCTTGTACTGGCGTTACCGACGCGGGATGGCCGAGACAGCCCGTCAGCAGAACAGTGACCAAACCCAACAATAGCGTTCTGATGGTAACTCCTCATGGTGTTGCGCGACTGGGTCAGCGCAGGATATTTAAGTAGGGCAGAACTGCGCAGCGACGCTGGCCCTGCTGCTTAGCATCGAGCCTACCACACGGCGCTCGCACACCTCCAGCGCCACTGCACGCGGACACGGTATTGGCCGACAGCGCCAGCGGTTCAACTAATTGACTCTCTAAGTGCTTCTTTGCGTCAGGACAGTCCGGATACCGGCAGAGTGCGTAACATCTGTCACCGGTGCTGTGCCATGCCAAAGTCTGGAGGAATTGATGAATATCGCCTTAACCCCCGAGCAATTGTCCTTGCGCGACGAGGTTCGCAACTACATGGCCAGCCTGATGACGCCTGCGTTGCTTGCTGAATTGGCCGGCGAGCAGCGTGAAGGCGGGGGACCGCAGCATCGCAGTGCGCTGCGGCAGATGGGCTCCGATGGCTGGATCGTGCGCAGTTGGCCGCGCGAATTTGGCGGACAGGACGCCGGACCGATAGAGCAGTACATTTTCTGTGACGAGGTGATCCGCGCCGGATTCCCGTATCCGTTCCTGACCACCGATGGCGTGGGCCCGGTACTGGCCAACGTGGCCAGTGATGAGATACGCGCCGCGGTGGTCGATCCCATCCTGCGCGGTGAATGCATTATCGCCATAGGCTACTCAGAACCCGCTGCGGGCACCGATCTGGCATCGCTGACCACCCGCGCAGAGCGCCACGGCGACCGGTGGTTGATCAATGGCCAGAAAATCTGGACGAGCTACGGCAATGTTGCCGATTACGTGTGGTTAGCTGCGCGCACTGACCCGCATGCCGCCAAGAAACACCATGGTATTTCCATGTTCCTCGTGCCGACCTCGGCGCCGGGCTTCAGCTTCACCCCGATCCATACGCTGGGCGTGCGCACCAATGCCACGTACTACGAAAATATCGAACTGGAGGATAAGTGGCAGGTAGGACCACTCAACCAGGGCTGGCAAATGATCACGGCGCAACTCAATCGCGAGCGTCTCAGCCTGGTGAATCACGGTCCCTGCGAGTTGCTCTACGAACGCGTGGCAACGTGGGCGGCGCTTACCGACGCGGGTGGCGAAGGTGGCAAGGTCATCGATCTGCCCTGGGTGCGTACCAACCTGGCGCGTGTCAAAGCGGGCCTGGATATCCTGCGCCTGGTCTGCTTCAAGCAGGCCTGGAGCATGAGCCATGCGAGTTTGGGCATGGCGCAGGCCTCTGCCGCAAAGATCTACGGCTCAGAATTTTTTGTGGAGGCGTGGCGTCTGCTGCTGGAGATTGTCGGACAGGCCGGTGCCCTGTGCAGCGATTCGGAAGGTGCCATATTGCAGGGGACTCTGGAGCACCGCTATCGCTCCGGTTCCGTGTTGACGTTTGGTGGCGGTACCAACGAGGTGCAGCGCGATATCGTGGCCGCTGCCGGTTTACTGATGCCACGTTATCGTTAAGGGAGATATACCATGGATTTTTCACTGTCGGAAGAACAGCAAGATGTACAAAAACTGGCCGCGCAAATTCTTACCCAGGAGGTGACGGTTGATCGCCTTAAGGCCATAGAGGCTGGCGAGGAACGCTTTGACGAAAAGCTGTGGCAGCAACTGGCCGAGGCAGGACTGTTGGGTACTGCCATCGCTGAGCACTACGGTGGCATGGGTTTCGACTTCGAGACACTGTGCCTGTTACTCGAAGAGGTCGGCAAGACGGTGGCCGCTGTGCCGGTGGTTCCGGTGCTGGCCAGCGCAGCCCTGACCTTACAACAATTTGCCAGTCCAGAGCAGTGCGAGCAATGGCTGCCCGGCGTGGCCGCTGGCACGTTGCTCATTACTGCCGCCCTGACCGAACCCGGGTGCGACGATCCCGCCCGCCCCTCCACACGATTGGCGCCAGCAGATGACGCGTGGACCCTCCATGGTCGTAAAAACATGGTCGTCTGCGCCGACCGGGCCAGCGCGGTGTTGCTGTCTGCGCACCTTGACGGCGAGCTGGTACTGCTGGCGATCAATCCAACCGTTGCAGGAGTGAGCCTGATTCCGCAGCACGTAACCACCGGTGAACCACAGTACAGTCTGCATTTTGACGGGGCCACTGTAACGCTGGAAAACATTATTGCGCGTGGCCCCAACGCCCGCTGCGCGGTGCAGTCGATGGTGCAGCACACCCTCGTCGCAAACAGCGTGATGACGCTAGGTGTGACTGAGACCATGCTGAAGATGACCGCAGCCTACACCTCTGAAAGAGTGCAGTTCGGTCGTGCCATCGCGACTTTCCAGGCCGTTTCCCACCGCGCCGCCGATGCGTATATCGATGTGGAAAACCTGCGCCTCGCCTGCCAACAGGCCGCCTCGTTGCTGAGTGCGCAGGTGGATGCCAGTGCAGCGGTGCTGATCGCCAAAATCTGGGCTGCAGATGTCGCGCATAGAGTCAGCCAGTCATCGCAACACTTGCACGGCGGTATCGGCGTCGATCGTGACTATCCCCTGTTCCGCTATTGCCTGTGGGCCAAGCAACTGGAACTGACCCTCGGCGGTGGCGGTGCCTACCTCACGCGCCTCGGTGATTATATTGCCAAGGAATTTAAGCACCGGGCAGCAACGAACGTCGCAGCCTGTTAAACGCCTCCACCCAGCCACACGCCGCAGGCAGCATGTTGCTGCGCGCAAAGGTTGCGCCTGTAACATTCAAGGTTGCATTCGCGTCGGCAAACCCACAGAATTTCGCCATGAAAATACTCTGCGGATTTACCCTTGTATTAGTAGCCTCGCTGCTCTCTCTTGCTGCGTTCGCCGACAGCGATTACCCACCCAAGGTCAAAGCCATCGTCGAACAGCGCTGCATGGTCTGCCATGGCTGCTATGACGCCCCCTGCCAGTTGAAACTGGACGCTTGGGCCGGCGTGCAAAGAGGTGCCAGCAAGGAGATAGTCTACAACGGCGCACGCCTGGAAGCCGCCAACCCGACACGCCTATTCGTGGATGCGCAGACGGTTGAGGAGTGGCGCGCCAAGGGATTCTACCCGGTGCTAAATGAGCAGACACCCGACCAGGGTGTGCTGGCCCGCATGCTGGCATTGAAACAGCAGCACCCGCTCCCCGCTGGTGAGCTGTTACCAGACACCATCACGCTGGGCCTGGACCGCGAGCAACAGTGCACCAAACCCGAGGACTTCGACACATTTGCCGCAGACTATCCGCTGTGGGGTATGCCCTATGGCCTGCCGGGCCTCAACAAGGAAGAACATGCCACGCTGACCAACTGGCTGAACAAAGGCGCTGTGGGCGTGCCGAGCGCAGCGCCCCCTGCCCCTGAAGCGCATAAAGTGCATGACTGGGAAGCCTTTTTTAACGGCGACAGCCTGAAGCAGCAACTGATGGCGCGCTACATGTACGAGCACCTGTTTATCGGCAACCTGTATTTTTCTGAGCTCGGGGAGAACAGCCACTACTACAACCTGGTGCGTTCGCGCACGCCACCGGGGCAGCCCATTGATATCATTGCCACCCGACGCCCCTACGATGATCCGGGCCCCGCTGCGTTCTACTATCGCCTGCAAGCCCTGGGCACTGCCGTACTGGATAAGCGGCATATGCCCTACGCACTGAATGCGGCGCGCATGCAGCGCTGGCAGTCGCTCTTTCTTGATCCGGACTATGACGTCACTGCCCTGCCCTCGTACGAGACAGAGCTGGCCGCCAATCCCTTTATTGCTTTTCGCGAACTGCCTGAGAGCGCCCGCTATAAGTTTATGCTGGACGAAGCTCAGTTCACCATTATGGGTTTCATCAAGGGCCCGGTGTGTCGTGGCCAGGTCGCGCTGAACGTGATCGACGACCACTTCTGGGTCGCGTTCCTCAGCCCCGACCGGGAAAGGGCTCTGGACAGCGCCGAATTTCTGGCCCGGGAGAGCAAGAACCTGCGCCTGCCCAACGACAAAACGGGAGGCGCGCTCATTTCCCTGATCGAGTGGCGCGGCTATTCCAGCGAACAGCTGAAATTTCTCAAGGCCAAGTACGAGTATATCCAGCAGGTCACCGGCGCGGACGGCACGAAAGTCAATCTGGAGCTGATCTGGGATGGCGCAGGCCACAACGATAACGCTGCGCTGACTGTGTTCCGGCACGACGACAGCGCCTCGGTGGTCAAGGGCTTTGTCGGACAGCAACCCAAGACTGCCTGGATCATCGATTATTCGCTGCTGGAGCGCATTCACTACCTGCTGGTGGCGGGCTTCGATGTATTCGGCACCGTGGCGCACCAGCTTGAATCCCGCCTTTATATGGATTTCCTGCGCATGGAAGGCGAACAAAACTTTCTGCTCTTCCTGCCGCCGCAAGAACGCATTGCCCTGCGCGATTTCTGGTATCGGGATGCCGAGGATGAAGCAAAACAGTTTGTGATGTCAGACGCCGTGGCTCTCGACCGCCCCGCCGATATTCAATACCAGACGACTGACCCCAAGCAGGAACTGCTGGGCATGCTGCAACAACGTCTGCCCGGCGCTGCTGCCCATCGCTACCAGACCATGGAACCGCGCTTCGACAAGATGCAAACCCTGCAAGGTCCGCCGTTCAGCCTGATGCCCGAAGTCTCCTTTCTTAAAGTGTTCAGTCCAGATTCCGGGGAGCATGTCTACACTATCGTGCACAACGACGGTTATTCCAATAATGCCCAGGTTTTCAGCGAAGCCAAGCGACGTATCCCGCAAGAGGATTACCTGACGGTGGTCAAGGGTTTCATCGGCTCTTACCCCAATGCATTTTTCCAGGTGCAGGACCAGGACTTGGATGATTTCGTACAGGATATACAGTCGATGCGCAGCGCAGCGGACTACGCCAATCTCGTGTCACGCTACGGCGTACGTCGCACTGCGAGCACATTCTGGCCGCTGTCTGACTCATTGCACGCACACTACCAGAAGACCTACCCACGCGAAGCGGCACTGTTTGACCTGAACCGGTATGAAAATCGCTGAAGGGGTTGGCCCCGCCGCAGCGCGTTACAGCTACCAGCCAGCGGGCTTTCCTGCCAGCTCTTTGTGACGTGCCGCGTGTTTGTGGTGGATGAAGTCGCGCACCAGCACTGCGAATACCATCGTCCCCGGCAATACAAAGTACAACACCAGGAAGAACAGCACGAAATCAATGATTTGATAAATCATCTGCCTGACTCCTTTGGAGTAACCCCTGCAACTACCAAGACTACCAAGACTACCAAGACTACGTAGAAACAGAGTCCGCTACACCGGGCGATCTCCTTGCAAATTACCGGTTTTTTTGTCCCACGTTGCTGATACTATGTAGGGCCTCTATAAAAAGCGCATCATGAAGCAAACCCTCTTGGCCGACACAGCGACTGTGGCATGGGTCGCTCCACCTGAAACCTGTCTGACCCGCTCGTATACTGACGAAGCGGGTCTTCCACTCAGTCCGGGAACTGCCATGCATTGGCAGCGGCTTCCAACTCGTTGACATCGGCCGGGAGCAGAAAGCCAGCGGCCACATTGACGCCGATCGCGTCCGACCACTGATCCAGGAAGTCCGCTTTGGTCGGGTACAACACAAGAATCTGCGCTGGGGTCAGTGGCGTCGTCCTGCCAAATAGCCGACAGAAAAAGATACCACCGTTCACACTATCAAGGGTGGCCACCGGCGCATCGACATGCGGCGAGCGTACGCCACCGAGCGCGTTGCCATTTGCATCGCGGTTCAGGACCACCGGCGTGGACGATACGACATCAAGCAATGGCCCAACAGGCGGGGCGACACCCGTGCGCAGCCACTTGTCGAGTCCGTCATACGCCGCCTGCAGGGCCCAGTGGTGACCGCCCGCATTGATCGGACTGTCACAGCCGAAAGGATTCGAGGGCGCGCGCATGTAGCCGAACATGGCAAGCGCGCCGCTGCCATCACCAGAATCGTTAAGACCCTGCAGCGTATACGCGTCTGCGTGAGATGTTCCGGCCAACTCCCAGGAACGGAACAGTGAAGTGTCGGGTTGACGAGCCGTCAGGTTAGAGTTGATGACATCACCCTCCGCCTGCACGACCATTACCGGCACGGAGAGGTCGTCTCGAATCGGCGCGGGCGAGGGGTATGAGATTGCCGGCACGAGTGGCGACTGCCTGATCGCCGAGCCGGAGCCGGAACGACTGTGTACAAAGAAAGCATCGTACACCTGCTCAATCGGTTGTACGGCGTTAATGTAGGTGACCATACGACTCGCCGATTGCGACTCGCCGGTGGCTATCACCCGCTCGGCCGTCAGGCCGCCGAGTAGCACGGAGGCCGTTTCTCCCGCGAGCAGGCCAGCACGGCTGAAGATAGAAAACGAGTAACTGTCGCCGGGGTGCAATAGCGTTCCGTAGCGGGCAGCCGTTGCAGCACCGGTCTTCAGGGCGTTCACTCCCACGGCTTGAGCTGATACACCGACATACGCGTAGCCGCTGCGAATGAACTCATTGCGGGCCATGATCCAGTCAGTGGGGACGTCGGCACCCGCCGTCACATTGAGCCATTCGACGATGACAGTACCATTGAACTGCCCGGCATCAATCGGCCGCAGGACCACCAAACGCGTCTTGTAATTTCCACCCGCAACCTCAGGATCAGCGGTGACCACCAGCTTGCCATCGGTAGGCAGCGGCAGCGATGGCGTGTAACTCTGGGCAGTACCACTGAGGAAAAACTCCTTCTTCTGGTAACCGGGCGCATCCAGCCCTATTCCGAGGTTAATAAAGAAGTCGGGTTGCACAGGGCCCGTTAACTTGTACTTCGCGAATATCGCCTTAAGGGGAGGCATGGTCTGCCCCAAAACTGATTGCACGGCTTGAGCAGAAACATTAAAACTGCATTGGTTGACTGTTGCAGTCGTGCAGTAATTTCCCCACTGGTCAAACAGCCAGCCCACGCGAGGCACTGCCGAGTACGTTTCCTGGTACGCCCCTGCGACGAGGTTTTTGGTACAGTAGAGCGACCCTGCCGTGAAATTTTCCAGCGTGCAATTTCTGGTGCCGCTGGCAGACACAATATCGCCTTCGCCTACAATTTCCAGCGGATGGCTGCACGCCTGAACAAACAGCAATGCAATGCCGACCGCTACCAGATTCAACAGTTTCATTTTCTTGCTCCTGACGTTCTCTATTGTCTTGGCTAAACACGCTGGATTCAGAGTTCAACACGGACATCTATCGGTGGTCAACCTGGATCGCCTGGATTGGGACATGACGTTTAAATAGTTGGCAGTAGGCTATTCTATTGATACAGAATCGGGGCTCCTGCCCGGGCAATATACATACGAAATGGGCGGGTAATGGCGGCAGCGAGATGAGGTAGGCGATACTCCTTGGTCTGGTCGCCTTTGTTCCTGCATTGAACAGGTCGCTGCCCTTCAGGTGGCAGCCTTGATTAACGCCATGACGCCCGTGAAGGTCATCTGGATGCCGATGCAGAACACCAGAAAGGACATCATACGGTTCACCACCTGGCTGCCGTTAGCACCCAATCTTTGAACGAGCTTGCTGGCGTTGAAAAAACAAAAATAGGCAATCACCAGAACAATTATCAGGGACAGAGTAATAGCTGTCATTTTGGGGGAAAACCAATTGTCTGTTTGGCTGTGAACGTGGGCGCTTAGAGCGATCAGTGTCGAGATACCGCCCGGACCCAACGTAAGAGGGAAGGAGATGGGGTAAAAGATGCTGTCCTCGATCTTACTCCCACCGACAACGTCTGTACTGCTGGCTGCGGTACTGTTCAGTAGATTGAATCCGAGTATCGCAATGACGATACCTCCCGCCGTCTGCGTTGCCGGAATGGAAACACCCATCAACTTCAGTACAAAACTGCCAAGATGCAGCGCAACCAAACCCATCACGAAGCAGATCAGGACAATGCGGAGTACATACCGTCTTCTTGCGGCATCATCAAGATCGGAAAAATACGGCTGGATGATAAAAGCCGTACCAATCGGGTTGATCAGGGGGAAAAGGGAGCTGAAGCCCAGCAGAAACGTGGGCAACAAATCTGACAGCACTGTGCTCATGGTTGAACTCCCCTCTAAAGCGACGATCCCAAACGAGTGCCTTTTTCTCTACCACATCAAATCGTCGGGAATCTGGAACGCCGCGTAGGGGTCATCCTCATCCACCATGGGGCGTTCATCACGATTGAGCAACACGATGACGCTCGCATCGCGCTGCAGTATTTTTTCCGCTGCCGGGGCAGGTAGTAGCTCATAGCCGTTCGCCAGTTTTGCGATAGCCAGGCGCCCATTGATCAAATCTTTTTGCAGCTGCTGAGTGACGTAAAGTTTCTTTATCGTGTTGCCATCCTTGAACTGGTAGGCAATATCACCGCGCTCACGTGCAATCCGGTTCATCTGGATGAGTTGAATGATCTGGGCCTTAATCGCCTTCCTCTGCGCCTCTGCCTGCTGCTGCTTGTTCAACTGACGATCGCGATCCGCCTTTTCCTGCAGCGCGCGCTTGGCCTGCTCCTTGTTTTCATCCGGCTGCAATGGCCCCTTGTGGCGCACCTTGGCCTCCTTGCGCTGCTCCTTGTTGAGCTTCTTGGCCTTCCTTTTATCGACCAGGCCGGCTTGAAGGAGCTGATCTTGCAACGATGCCATGAGGTGGACCTGGTAGGTGGCGGATAAGCCGGAGAGTATCATTAATCATGCCCCTGTTGGCAATCTGGATAGTCGTACATACCCGTCAAGCACTTGCCCCGTGCACCTTCGGTGATATGCTTTCACACTACTATTTCGCGTCGCCACTCGGAGCCCACATTGAGTAAAAAAAATCTGTTCTGGTCGATCGTCACGGTCGCGCTGCTGGGCGTTGCGGCCATCCAGTTCGTCCCTGCACCGACGCTTGTGATACCGTCCACGTTGCCAGCACTACAGCAGGCGGACCACCGTCTCCTGAACTTCGAAGGCATCGCCAATTTTCGCGATCTGGGGGGCTACCCCACAACGGACGGCCAGCAGGTCAAATGGGGCGTGCTGTACCGCGCCGCAACACTGGCGGAGTCGTCCAAGGCCGATTTAGTCGGTCTTGAACAACTCAATCTCGCTACCCTGATCGATTTTCGCTCCGCCGCCGAGAAGGAGAAAGAGCCCAATCGCCTACCCGACCCGGTGGGATTCCAAGTGGTGGAGATTCCGACGCTCGATGATGGCAACAAGGCCATGGTGGGCGAAATCATGGCCCGCATAGAGTCAGGAGATTTCGATGGTTTTGATCCCAATGCATTAATGCTGGAGGCCAACCGCCAATTCGCCAGCACCTTTACGCCGCAGTTTCGCCAGTTTATGCAAACGGTGCTGCAAGCGAATGGCGCGTCCGTCGCCTGGCATTGCAGTGCCGGTAAGGATCGCACTGGCTTTGCCGCCGCCATATTGCTGCGCATTCTGGGCGTGCCCCAGGACGTGGTCATGCAGGATTATATGGCCAGCAAACAACACGCCCTGGACGCGCGCAGATCCCAGTTACTGCTGCTGCGCGTGTTCAAGGGCGCGGAAGCTGCCGACAAACTGACCGCGCTGATGGGCGTGGAGGAAGCCTGGCTCAATGCCGCGTTCGAGCAGATTGATGCCAGTTGGGGCAGCTTTGATAACTACGTGCGCGACGGGCTGGGGCTGACCGAGACCGATGTTGCACAGTTGCGAACCACGCTGCTGAGAAAAGATTTGGGGTCAGAGTAAAAACTTCATCCTTCTACTCTGATCTGGGGCCCGCGCTTAAGCAAATGTTGCCTTCTACCTCCCAGCGCTTCAACCTCCTGCCTAAACTGCTCGGACCCAAGCGCCATACCACGATTAACAGATTGACGCACATCTGATAGTAACTCCCTTCCAATCTGGGATTCAAACAGGCTGCGGTAGCGTGCTTGACGCTCAATGTCCGTATTTCCCAACACCATGTAGAGAGGGTGTGGCGTCCAGAGCTTTGAATCGCGACCAAATCCGTTGGCGTGGTAGCTGGACCAATGATAGTCCGCCGGATCCTTCGCCATCCCCGCCCGCACCGGATTCATTTCAATGTAGCGCAGGCACACTAGGAAATAAGCGCTCTGCTGCACAATGCACGATTTGAATCGCCCCTCAAACAACGTACCCGTACGGTGGTAGGTTTGATTGAAATAGCGCACATAGTGGCGACCCAGATACTGCATACCCTTCGACAGCGAGTTGTCCTCTTCAGGGGTAAGCAATAGATGCACATGATTGGTCATGAATACCCATCCGTGAATCGCAAGTCCAAACTTTGACGCTGCCTCGTCAAGGTAATGGGCGTAGACACTGATGTCCGTATCTGTGGCAAAACAGACTGTTCGATTGTTACCGCGCTGAATCACATGCTGGGGAATCCCCGAAGGGCAATATCGTCTTAACCGGGCCATAGTGTTCTTCCTTGAACAATGGGTGACTTGTGAGTCTAGCTCAACTTGAAATAGTGTGGTGGGGTTTAATCTGATTTGGTGATTTGGGGTCAGAGTAAAAATTCTGAAATTTTTACTCTGATCATCCCCTAGTTTGACGCACATTCACTAAAGAGGACACACTATCCTCGGAGGCATGTGCAGATGAGCAAACGAACCAGACAAACCTTCAGCCCAGAATTCAAGCGAGAGGCCGTGAAGCGTCTCCAACAAGGTGATATCGAGGGTGCCCAATTGGCCCGCGAGCTGGGGATCGCAAGGAACAAACTCTACCTGTGGAATGGTGAATTGGAAACCCACGGTGATGCTGCGTTTCCTGGGCAAGGTGGTCGTACCCATAAAACTGATGATTCGGCTGCGCTGAGGGCCGAGGTAAAAAGGCTCCGGGAGGAGAATGAAATACTAAAAAAGGCGGCCATATTCTTCGCCAAGGAAAGCGGGTGAGATTTCAGTTTATTCAAAGCCAGGCGACTACCTACTCGGTTACACGATTGTGTGAGGTGATGCGAGTATCGCGTCGAGGCTATTACGACTGGCTGGATCGACCGGAGTCTCAACGAGCCAAGGATGATCGACGCCTGTTGGCGGTGATTAGGCGTATCTTTGCAGAAACGCGGGAAGTCTATGGATCACCCCGGATTCATCGGTCACTGATCGAGCAGGGTTATCCATGTGGTATTAATCGAGTGGCCCGGTTGATGCGGGCTGCGAACATTGTACCCAAGACGGTTCGGCGATTCCGGGTTACAACCGATTCCCGTAATAGCCAAACCCCGTCGCCCAACCTGCTTGATAGGAAGTTCATTGTGTCCAAGCCCAATGCAAAATGGGTTACTGATGTGACCTACATTGCGACACGCGAGGGGTGGCTGTATTTGGCCGCTGTATTGGATTTGTATTCACGTAAGATTGTGGGCTGGTCGATGGGTAACCGGCTCACCAGCGCTCTCGCGAAGCGTTCCTTGGTACATGCCATCGAAACGCGAAGGCCACAATCGGGTTTGCTGGTGCATTCTGATCAAGGCAGGGAGTTTTATGCGGGTGAATACCAGCAGGTACTCTCGGAGCATGGCCTGGTGTCTAGCATGAGTCGCAAAGGGGAGTGTTACGACAACGCACCCATGGAGAGTTTTTTCCACACACTAAAGGTCGAGCAGGTTCACCATGATGACTACCGTACGCGGTCAGAGGGTAGGTCCGCTATCTTTGATTACATTGAGATATTCTATAACCGACAGCGCAAGCACTCTTATATCGACTATCGAAGTCCCATGGACTATGAGCGAGAGGGCTGCTTAACTTAATCGTGCGGAAAACTGGTGGAAGATCACTCTGACCCCAAATCACCCTGACCCCAAATCACCACCCCACACCTCCTCGACGCAGACGCCAAACGCTCGCGCCAGCGAGGAGCAATGCCAGTGCCACCAGCGCGGTGGTACCCAGCGCGGGAACGGGCGCCGTTGCCTCTCCCCAGACGACCACCGAAGTCGCGCCAGCCAGCAGACCGCCGATAGGGTTCAGGGCCTCTTCAAGCGTGATGGTAAACCCGCCTGGCGTCGTCTGGGTGCTGGCATACGGGAAGACCTCATAAACGAAAGGCAGATACCTGCCGAGCGGATGGCCAAGACGGTAGGCGGCTGGAGCGGTGGCAATACCGTCAGGCCCGCTGATTGCGTAGGCCCCGCTTGGTGTTGGCACCCCGTCCACCTCGAATTCCCCGTACCAGTGGTCTTCGGGACAGATCTGGTCGGGTGGTCCCGGTATCCAGCAGGAGCTGACGTTGTCACCGAAGCCGAGCCGGACACCGGGAACTGGCTCCCCTGTCGCCCGCTCTACCCGTACTGAGAACGTGCTCGGGAGGATGCCGCCTGGAGCTGCCGTTTGGGTCGGTGGTGACAGGAGCACGAGGTGGACTGGCTCGGCCCAGGCAAGAGGCGTGAGTCCGATCAAGGTGATGAAAGCGACCCAGATCGCTGCGGGAACCGAGTTTGGTCGCATGGTACATCTTCCTTCTGACACTAACGCGATAGCATGTAGAGTCTAGCTCAATTTGAAATAGCTCGGTGGAGTTTTTACTCTGACCCCAAATTACGTGTGGCCTGGGTGAGCCAGTCCCGGTCCGCGCCTTGCAACAGCGGGCCAATGGTGGCTGCCACCCGTTGATGGTAACTGTTAATCCACGCAATCTCCGCGGCATCCATTAGCTCCTTGTCCAGCAAGCGAGAATCGAACGGCACCAGTGTGAGGGTTTCGAATTCCAGCATCGGTGTTTCTCCCTGACACGCGAGGGCAAGACGCACCACCTGCAGATTTTCACAGCGCATCCCGAACGCCCCGTCGCGGTAGTAGCCCGGCTCGTTGCTGACAATCATGCCCGCGCGCAGTGCCACACCGTTGTGCGCCTTGGAGATACGCTGCGGGCCCTCGTGCACGCTGAGGAAGACGCCCACGCCGTGACCGGTACCGTGGTCGTAGTCAAAGCCTTCGCGCCACAGAAACTGCCGCGCCAGCGCATCCAGTTGCGTGCCCGTAGTGCCGCGCGGGAAGCGCGCTTGCGCCAGAGCGATATGGCCCTTTAACACGAGCGTGAACAGGCGGCGCGCCTCTGGCCCGGGATCGCCGATGGCCACGGTGCGGGTAATGTCGGTGGTGCCATCGGTGTATTGTCCGCCGCTGTCGAGCAGGTAGACGCTGTCTATTGTCAGCCGCGCCGGGATGCCATTAACATGGTTGTAATGACACATCGCGGCATTGGCGCCAGCAGCAGAGATGGTATTGAAGGACACCGCGTGGAAGTGCTCGCCCTGTTGCCGCAGGCTGAGTAATGTGTCCGACAGCAGCGCTTCATCGTGCAATCGCCCGGCGGTAACTTCAGCGTCGAGCCACGCCAGGAACCGAATTTCCGCCACCGCATCGCGCTGATGGGCACTGCGGGTGCCGGCCAGTTCCACCGCATTCTTACACGCCTTGGGAATGACCGCCGGATCTTCACCCTCAACCAGGATTGCCCCCGCACGCAACAGCTCCATTTGCATCCCGGCGCTGGCACCTTTCGAATCGGCCAACACCTTTCGATTTGCGTAGGCGGCAAATGCAGCGCTGGCATCC
Source organism: Haliea sp. (assembly GCA_031414375.1). GTDB lineage: Bacteria > Pseudomonadota > Gammaproteobacteria > Pseudomonadales > Halieaceae > Marimicrobium. Next base: position 21,430 of record JANNVJ010000030.1, on the reverse strand, counting down.
GTCTCTTGCAGCACGCGAACACCCGCGCCCACATGGGCGTGGAAGCCGTCTGGCAAACGGTGCGGATCAACAAACAAGGTAAGTTCAGCAGAAGCATCCAACAGCGCAAAGCTTTGCACCACGGGTAGCTGCGGCATGTCGGTGCCACGAATATTGAGCAGCCAGCTCACCGAGTCGGGCGCGAAGATCAGCGCCGCATCACACCCTCGCGCCTGCACGTCAGCGGCGATACGCTGGCGTTTGGCGCTGCTGGACTCGCCAGTGAAGACCTCGTCCAATAACAGTGCTGGATTACAGACCGGTACCGGGCGGTCCTGCCAACAGCGGTCTATCAGATTGTCCGTATCGCCGACCAGCTCAACACCCGCAGCGGCCAGTGCAACGTGCAAATCGCGATACCAGTGCAGGCTGTGCAGGCGTGGGTCGCAGGCCACTCGAGCGCCCTTGTGCAATACTTGCGCCAACCACTGCGCCTGGGGCTCATCGATCAGATGATGATATTCAAACAGCTCGGAGGAAACCTCTGCACGCACCTGCACGGTGTAACGACCATCGACGAAAATCGCCGCCCGCTCTGCCAGCACCAGCACCACACCGGCCGAGCCAGTAAAGCCGCTGATCCAGCGTAGACGCTCCTTGTGCTCAGGAATGTACTCGCCCAGGTATTCATCGGCCCGGGGCACCACCAGCGCGTCGTACTGTGCACGAGCCATCAGCTCGCGCACTGCCGCCAGCCGGGAGATCACGTACTACTCCGCGTACAGATCGAAATCAGACTTGGATATGCCGCAATCGGGACACTCCCAGTCTTCGGGTATATCCTTCCACAGGGTGCCCGGGGCAATACCGTCCTCGGGCAAACCCTCGGCCTCATCGTAGATAAAGCCGCAAATCACACACTCGTATTTCTGGTAATCGGTAGTACTCATTTGGCCAAGTTCTCATATTGAATTTAACATTATAAGGGGTCAGAGCCCTTTTTCGAGAGCCCTTTTTCGCGGTCGTCCTCGATCTGACTTCCCAATCTTGGTGGCCAGGACAGCCTCGATGTCGTCGCGAAAGCGATCGCTGCCATGCGCTGCTGCAGTGTAACACCAAGATTCACATACTCCGCGCGCGATTGGATTCAATATAGCGGTAGCAGGCCAGCAGATAAGAGGATGTATCCACGAGACTCGCTTTGAAGCGCCCTTCCCAAAGCGTGCCGCTGCGGGAATGCGTGTGGTTAACGTAAGACATGGATTACGCAGCCGTAGCGGTCGCAACCATCGTCAAGCAGTGACAGATACCATTCATAGTCACTGCGCTCGAAGAAAATCGGCTGGCGATTATTGCCGCGCTGCACCACAAGTGCGGCCACACCGGGTAAAAAGAATCATGGTTTTCGTGGCATTGCGCAAATCGTCCATGATTTGATTCCCTGCACACACCGAGTTTACGGCCTCGAAGGGGCAGCGCAACGTCAAAAAAGGGGCTCTGACCCTGAGGTCGCTCAGCGGGCCTTCGATTGCTGTCAGTATTCTTTACAGAACACCAGTAAAACATAAACCAATACCATCACAACCCCTGTGCTCATTGACGTGGCCTGTGTCTTGCCTATCTAATCAGACATTGGATAACTTCTGTAACAACGAATACCAAATAGAGCGAATGTTTATGACCTCAAGCCTGTTCAAAATCCTGGTGTTTCTTGCACTCACTAGTTTAGTCGCTGGCTGCAAGCTCACAGTACATACTGGCGATGGCGGTAATGTGCAGTCACTGTCAGGGACACGAGAATGTACGGAAGGCAGCAACTGTGTTTTTGACGTGACAGATACACAATTTAAGGAAACATTTACCGCTGTGCCATTACTGGGGTTTGAGTTCGTTAAATGGCAAGCAGGGGACGGGTTCCTGTGTGGTAACTCTCACAACCCAACATGTACCGTTTCTACTGTAGGGCTCACAGATCAAGCAGCTCAAGCCATTATCGCTTCCGATAACGTGGTTAGAATAAGTCCTATATTTGATCGCGCTAGAGACCGTGCCTTAGTCCTGGTAGACGCCAACGATAAATTTATTGGCGTGCCCCTCGACCCTGGTAATGTTTTGGTAAGGTTTGATGGATTTAGTGGAGCGTATAGCTTGTCTTTCGATGGCACGACCCGTCGGCTTCATGCCCAAGCGACTATATTTTTTACTGATAGCAGTTGCGGCATGGATGGCGGCGAGCCATACCTGGCTCCGCCCGACATTGAATTCTTACTTTTGGTAAATATTGGGAGTGCTGGTCGTGACGGGGTTTACTACATTCCTTTGGAGGGAGCACAAACTCAGCTTGTTATTTGGAATTCACTATTGGCCTCACCGTCCGGCACGTGCGATGTCGTTGGGCGGAACCTTCAGTCTCCCTTGTTTCCCGTCGTCCCCGTCGAGTTGGAAGTGGCATACCCGGTTAGACTTGTTCTCCGTTAGCTTGCCGCGTGCCAGGATAGAAGCACGCCACAGAGCGGTATTTTTGTTGCCCGCTGCGGGACCCCCTCAGTGGTGGAGAGTCGCTGTTAGTGCTGCAATCGACTTTCTTCCAGCCGCTGCCGCTTATGCACGACGGTGATGATGTAAATATCTGAATTGCGGGGATGATAGATAATCCGCCAAGCACTGACACTGACTTCGTGCAGGTCGTTGCTCTTAGTTTCCGGTACGGTTTTGTGTGTGCCCGGAAACTCTTCCAATGCGGCCGTCTTTTTTAGCATCCGCTGCGTGATGCGCTGAGCATTGATCGGCGCGTCTTTGTGGATGTGATCGTAAATGGCTTTAAGGTCGGCGCGGGCGCGAGGCGTCCATATCACCATTGTTCAATCTCGCGGGCCATCTCCTCTTGGGAAATGCCCTTGCCTTCATCCACGTCCTTCATGCCCTGGTTAATCTTGTTAAGTACATACAGGCGGTAGACGATCTCGTCGAAATCTACCGTGTCGGGCAATTGCTGAATGGCTTCTAAAGCATTTTGTTTGGGGTTTTGCAGTTGCATAGTGAAACTCCGTCTACGTCAGTCGTATCGCTTAAAGCCCCCGGGGTCAGAGCCCTTTTTCCCAAACGGCGAGAGTCCAAGTTTACCGCATCGAAGGGTCAGCGCAACGTCAAAAAGGGGCTCTAACCCCCTCAGAAACCTCCCTTCATGCTAATGCGATAGCCTGCATCCTCCGGCACGGCTATCAGCGAAAGCATTTGCTGCAATTGCCCGTCCACCGCGCCTTCACTACCCAGCAGAATATCCACCTCGTAGTGTCGCGCCTGCAGTTGCACCGTCCCGTTGGCCTGCAACGGTCCCGCCAGGGTGATGACCTGTCCCTGCAACCGTTCGCCCGCCGGCTGCTGCACGTCAATCGCATACGAGCCCAGCGGCACCAGACCCTGGGGCGAACGCCAGCCGCTGTCTTGCCACACCAGTCGTCCGGCAACGCTATACGGAAGGCCTTCACGCAATTGCAAGGATTGCAGTTGCAGTTCGAACATGCCGTCCAGTGCGACGGGGGCAAAGCGACCCAGCAAGTCGGCGGCAACCTGCGCCTCCAGATTGTAAACATCAAGATCACGCTGGCCCCGCAACACCAGATCGCCGGTGAGCGTCTGGTTGCCCCACTCGCTGCGCAGCGTCAAGTGCGGCACCAGCGACAACAGTGACAACGGCCGTAACGACCAATGTACCGTGCCCAGCTGCAAATACCCCTGGGGCAGTCGCAACAGCACACTACTGGCACTACCGCGCCACACGGTGCCGGCCAAACCCTGCATTAACAGCTGCTCACCGGGGAGCACCCGACTCAGCAGACGCGCGGGCGCAGACACTACCAGGTTGACCACCAGCAGCAGGACAAGGGCCGCAGCCCACACGAGGCGAGACTTGGTCATGTCAACCCGCCTCTGCAATGCGCACAGTGACGTTGACGCGACCAGCGGTATTCGCCTGCGTCACCGAGACCTCACGCACCAGCAGGCCCTCGCCATACTCAATTTGATGCAGCCACTGCAACACCAGATCAAATGACACATTTTCCACCCGCACCTGGATTTCACCACGACTATTGGGCTGCAGTCGCATCACCGGCAACTGCAGACGACTGGTAGATTCGTTGATCACGGAGGTCAGGTTGCGCTGGGTACTATTCGTCGGCGCGCCACCTTCACGCAACTCCAGTAGTTGCGACACCATGGCGTCGACCCGCACCTGGGATTCACCGATAGCGGTGTTCTGCAGTGCCAACTCTTCTCGGCGCGTATCCAGCGGTGACCAGATGAACATATACAGCAGGTACAGGGCCAGCGCCAAAGCCAGCACCAGCAGGCTCATCTGGTCACGCTGATTGAGTTGCGAAAACCAGTCCTTCATGTGCGCTCCGTCACCCGCAGACGGGCGCTGACTCGCGCGCCCTGTGTGCTACTACTTTCCATGACGGCTTCCAGACCGGCTTCGTTGATGCGACTACGCAATTGCTCGACACCGGCAAAATCGGTGGCGAGGATATTCAGGCGCATCTCATTTCCCTTGTCGTTGTAATTAATACTGGCGATGGTGGTACCGGGCATGCCGGCAATCGCACCGCCCACCCGGTCCATCAGGCTGACAAAGCCACTGCTCTGGCCGGTGCCGCCCAGCACATCCAGTTGGCGGCGCAACTGCTTCTCCGCGTCCACTACTGCGCCTTCCGGAAACGCTCTGCGATAGCTCTGCTCGACGGCACCGCGCAGCGCCAAATTGTGCGCGGACAGGCCGCGATACTCGGTGTAGGAGGCAACCAGCTGCAGCAAAATCGCCGCTCCAAGTACGGCGGCAACCGCGCGCCACTGGCTCCACCACAGGCCCAGTGGCAAGCGCGGGGCAAAATCTCCCTGTAGCAAGTTGAGATTCAGCTCCCCGGTGTCACTCAGCAGGAGCGCCGCGCACAGATTGCCACGCCGCCATTGCACCCGATCGCGCAACTCCAGCGGTAGCAGCTCGGTGTCAGCAGTCTGGTCACTGCCGTACACGATCACCGCTTGCGGTGCTTGGGATTCACGCAGCACGCTTTGCAACAGCGCATCCACCAGCTTGCGTTCCACGCTGAAGCCATTGCAGCGGCCCACGCGCACGATCGCGTTATCACCTTCCAGCACCAGGCACCATTCATCGGTCTGCCAGGGCAACAGCAGGGGTTCGGGCAGCCATTGCGCAATACCCGGAAACTCCGCGAGCAGTACCTGCCACTCCTGCATTTTCGCCTGCGCCGCGATGGCAACGGCATAGCTGTCATTTTCCAAGGTGCAGAACGCGACGTGCAATTTGTCAACATCGGCCGCGAACTGCTCTTCCAGCATAAAAGGCAGCGATTTACTCAGGTGTTTCTTTTCCTCTGGCGCGACTACCAGCGTGGTTACGCGCGCGTCGGCGCCAGGCACCGCAAAACAGACCTTGACGCGGCGCTGGAGCAACGTCGCACGCAGCTTACTCGCGGCGTTGTCATCGTCCAGCCACTGCGGCTCCACGCTGGCACCCGGTGGGTACCAGGCCAGACGACCCTCGATTAGACGTACTACGGCGGCGTTGCGCAAAACTCTCTCATCTCCACTGTGTGGTTCTTTCGCAGTCTGGAGCCTGTTGCGTCGGCGTCCATCTACAGGCTACCACTGGCCCTGGAAAGGGCGGTAATTTTACGATTACTACGATCCAGCACACTGTACAAGCGCATGTTCCTGCCGGCAACCTCCACCTCCGCTTGCAATAAAAAGCAGGAGGTGCTCTCTCCCAGCAATTTCATAACGTCCGCCATTTTGTCACGTTTACCCTCAAAAACCGGGTTTGCAAGAAAATCAGCCTTGTCCTTGAAACCTGGCTCCAAACGGTATTGTGCCAGAGCCTCCCCCTCTGCTTCGCTGAGCGGACTCAGATCCTTGCTCGCATTGATACTACGCAGCACCGCCGCCGGTGCGGTATGGATGTTAATGGTCAATGACTCCGACTCCTGTGGCCAGACCGTGACCAGAGGTAACAGCGCCTGGTAAATCTGTGGTGTCATATTAGCCACCGCGCGCAGTTCACTGGCGCTGGCCATACTGCGATTCGCCGTGCGATAAGCGGGTGTCTGCGACGCGTAAAAGTCATCCTCGGCCCCGTCCTGGGAGGGGTTAGGATCCGCATCCAGCCAGTCGCTCACTGACTCCGTAATCAGGATGGCGTCCTGTTCACTAACCTCCAGCTCCCCCAGCGCCTGTAACAGGCGAATGAACTGTTCCTGGGACGGTGTAAACCGGTTCACCACAGCGCCCTCTCCCACCTGCACGCGCTCAGCCAAGCGGTTGAGGTTAAAGCGCCCCTGCAGATCTTCCAGCGTACCGCGCATCCAGCCTTCGTCCAACGCGTAGGGCGCCGGCGGTAAGGCCCAGAATTCCAGCAGATCGTCGCGCGGTAAGCCCTTGGCTATATCCTGGTCATAGTCGAATAATAGCGCCAGGCTGGCGAGATCCTCCGCACCGCGCAGGTAGGCCTGAGCCTGCTCGTCCAACAGCATATTGGCGCTGCGCTGATAGAAGCGCTCGAACTCACTTTTCATCGCCACCACCAGCGCGGTGGCCAGCGCAAAGACCAGCATGGCCACGATCAGGGCGGCGCCGCGCTGATGGCGCGACGTGCGCCAACCATTAGAGCGGGGGCAATGCATACACGCGCCTCATTTCGCCCCAACCCTGCAACTGCACGGTGATTTCCAGCGCGGCTGGTGCCTCAAGTGCGGCCTGTAGCGCACTGCCATCAAGCACCCAGTTTTCCACCCAGTCAGTGGTATCCAATGCAGCGCTGCGCGACTGCGTCTGCAGCTCGTCCAGTGAGCCGAGAAACTTCACCTGCAAACTCTCCACGTTGTCTAACAGCAGCACAGTGTCCGGCTCCGTACCCGAGGTTCTATCCAACACCGCATAGGTGTCGCGCCACAACGCTTCGTCCTCAAGACGATAGTTGACACGCTGTAGCGTGCTGCGCGGATGGCTACTGGGATTGAACCAGCCGGTGCGGGTGAAACTCAGGGCGAAGCGCGCGAGTTCGCCGCCGGTGAACGCCGGCTCCAGCTCACCGAATTCGTCGCGCACCGGCCTGGCGGTGAACTGGCGCAGATCCCGCGACAAAATCATAAAAGCGCGATTGATCTCATAGATGCGATCGGTATTTTCACGCAGACGCTCCACACCCGTCATCACTGTAGACAAGCTGGTGTAGGCCAGCATGGAGACAAACGCGGTAATCGCCAGCGCGATGAGCACCTCCACCAAAGTAAAACCTGCAGACGTTTTACTGGCCACCGGAGGAACCCTGTGGCAAGTCGATGGGAATGTTCAGGCCCGGGATGGCATCCTGGACGGACGGGTCAACACTTGGGCCTGTGGGCGTCGGATCATTCGGATCATTCGGATCATTCGGCACCGGCTGTTCGATCTTCAGGTCACTGGACATAAACGCCGTCAGTGTGTAGAGCGGCTGCGCCTGCTGATCTTCGTTGAGCGCCACTTTGATTTCGATGCGGAAAAACTTTGGCACCTGCTCCGTGGGTTTAGTTTCCACCCACCAGTGCCATTCGCGATCCGCCATCTGGGCCACGCCATTGTCCTTACCCGCGTTCAGCACACGGGTCGAGGCAATCACCAGGCGCATCTCCGCCAACTTGTTGGCCGCCACCATCTGGGCCATCGTTTTATCGCGCAGATACCCGGTATCGTCGATCTGCCGATACAGCGACATCAGCACTGCCGGCAGCGCAATCGCGACGATCGCCAGCGCGACCATCACCTCCACCAGTGTGAAGCCCCGGGCACGCACTAGTTGTAATCTTTCAGCGGTTTGTTCACGCGGGACTCAACCCGAGAATCAACTCGGTGAGGCTGGCATGCCGTGGTCGTTCTTGCTATCGGCTCCGGCCGGGAAAGCTTTTTCGTCTGCTTCCCCGATACTCGCATACGAAAAAGATTTCCCGGCCGGAGCCTCGACATGTGCCAGTGGTATTTGGGGTCAGAGTAAAAATGCCCGGATAGAGAATGACACCTTGAGTACAGACACACTGGCATTTTTACTCTGACCCCAAATACTTGTCTTTTTCAATTTCCGGCTCGCCGCGGAGCAACACGTCGAAGCGGCCGAACAAGTCCCACTCGAGGCGCCACAGCAGCTCATCCTGATCCAGCTTGAGCACATCGATAGCGCCCACCGTCGTTTCGCCACTGGCATAAAAAACTACCTGTGGCGAAATTGTTTCCCGCTCCTTCTTCTTTTCGTCCAGTGACAGCTCGACCAACGGCGCGTCCTCGAGCTCCAGCTCCAACGCGATGCCCGGCGGCAGCTGTTGCCGCGCGAACACTTCCTTACCACTGGTGGGATCGCGCCAACCATCAATGTGACGCTCCAGCCAGCGATAGCTGTAGCGCGTCTCCCCGGCTGCCTGCTCCTGCTCTATCAGGAGGCCGTAGTCGACCCCGGTCATCTGTGCTTCATCCAGCGCGTAACTGCCCACTTCCGCCAGATTGCGCACCATCGATTCCAGTTGTATGTCCTGTCCGCCGGAATTGACGGTAAGGTTGGCCAGGCTGGTGACCATCACAATAACCATCAGGGCAACGAGTAACTCCAGCAGGCTGAAACCGTGCTGCCGAGCGGACACCGCGGCGCTCACCGGCATGCTGGTTGCCGCCACGGAAGAGTTAGGCATGCAGCATCAGTCCGTCTCTTCGTCTTTCCAGTTGCCAATGTCGGCGTTTACGCCCTCACCGCCGGACAAGCCATCGTCACCGAGTGAATAAATATCCACGTCCCCATGCTCTCCCGGGGCAATGTAAAGATAGGGACGCTCCCAGGGATCGAGGGGCAATTTCTCGAGATATCCACCCGCTTTGAAGTTGCGCGGCGGCTTACCCAAGGTGCTCGGCTCAATCAGTGCCTCCAGCCCCTGTTCCGTTTCGGGATAGTCGCCGTTATCCATTCTGTAAAGCTTAAGGGCACCTTGTATTACATAGAGATCAGCCTGAACCCTCGCCACCCGGGCATCATCCAGCCTACCAATCACATTGGGCGCTACCACGCTAATCAGCAGCCCCATAATCACCAGCACTACCAGGATTTCCACCAGGGAGAATCCCGCATTGTTTCTCGTTTTCATCGTTTACTTCACCATTGTATTGAGATCGAAAATAGGTAGCAGGATGGCCAGGACGATAGTCAGGACCATGCCTCCCATAAACACCACCATCAGCGGTTCAAACAAACTCATCATGGTACCCATAGTCATTTCCAGCTCGCGCTCCTGGTTGGTCGCCGAACGCTCCAGCATGGTTTCCAACTCGCCGCTGGCCTCCCCACTGGCCACCATGTGTACCATCATCGGCGGGAACCGACCGCTCTGGCGCAACGCGCGGTTCAGGCTACTGCCTTCCTGCACGCGTTCGGCCACCGCTTCACTGTCATCACGCAGTACCAGGTTGGTCAATACCTGCCCGGCGATGCGCAGCGACTGCAACAAGGGCACACCACTGGCCATGAGAATGCTAAGCGTGGAGGCAAAGCGCGCCGTATCCATGGCGATCAGCACCCGCGATATGCCCGGCACGCGCAGTAGCGCGCGATGCCAGCGTTTTTTGCGCCGCGGCTCGCGCAGCAGATACCGGAACACAAAAAACACCAGCGCCAATCCCAGCCCCAACCAGAGTCCGTAGTGCTGGAAAAAATCACTGGTGGCGATCAGTCCGCGCGTCAGCACTGGCAGCTCGCGGTGACTGTGCGCGAAGATGCCGACCAGCTCCGGCACCACGAAAATCAATAGCAGCAACACCACGGCAATCGCCACCCCGACCAGGATAAACGGATAGATCATGGCCATTTTCAACTTCTGACCGGTGTACTGGCGCTGCTCGGTGTAATCCGCCAGCTGCTGCAATACTGGGCCCAGATAGCCCGCGTGTTCACCGGCGTTCACCATGGCGCGATACATCTCATTGAATACGCGGGGGAACTCTCCCATGGCATAGGCCAGCGTGTGACCCTCAGCCACCCGCGAACGCACCTGCAACAACATGCCCTTGATGCCACTGCTGCGACTCTGCTCGGCAGCCGCTTGCAGCGCTTCATCGAGCGGCAGGTTGGCTTCCACCAAGGTGGCCAGCTGGCGCGTGATCAAGGCCAGATCACCAACACTGACACGGGACAAAATTAACGACGGGCGCCAACTGGACTGACCGGACTCTGCCTTGTTGGCTACGGCGACTTCTACCGGGCGCAGATCCTGACCGCGCAACTGCGCGCGTATCTGCCGCTCGGAATCGCCTTCGAGCACACCCTTGATGAGTTTCCCGGTGGAATTAAGCGCTCGGTAGCGATACGCAGTCACACGTCAACCTGCACCATCAGGTGATGGAAGTCACGCGCATGACTTCCTCAATACTGGTCTCGCCCGCCAGTATGCGGCGGCGACCATCACTCTCTATGCCCGGATAATGCAGACGCGCCACTTTTAAAATGTCCTGCTCATTGGCGTTCTCGTAGATCATCTGGCGCATGGCGTCATCGATCTCGATAATTTCATAGATACCTGTGCGGCCACGATAGCCGGTGTACTTACAGCGCTCACAACCCTTGGCGTGATGTACGCTCGCGCTTTGCTCGGCAGCATCGAGGCGCAACAACTCACGCTCGGCGGGATTAGGCGCAACCTGTTCCTTGCAATCGTTGCACAGCAAGCGCACCAGACGTTGCGACATCACGGCTACTAAACTGGAGGACAACAAAAAGGGTTCGATGCCCATGTCTTTCAAGCGGGTGATTGCGCCGATCGCGGTATTGGTGTGCAGCGTGGACAACACCAGGTGACCGGTGAGCGATGCCTGCACTGCAATCTCGGCCGTCTCAAGGTCGCGAATCTCACCGACCATCACCACGTCTGGATCCTGGCGCAGGACCGCCCGCAAGCCGCGCGCGAAAGTCATTTCCACCTTGGGATTGACCTGCGTCTGGCCGATGCCCGGCAGCATATACTCGATGGGATCTTCGATGGTAAGAATATTGCGCGAGGTTTCATTAATCTCCGCCAGCCCCGCATACAGCGTGGTGGTTTTACCCGAGCCGGTGGGACCGGTCACCAGGATGATGCCGTGCGGACTGTGCAGGTGTTTTTTATAGGCCGCCAGAACCTGTTCGTTCATGGCCAGCTGCGCCAACTGTAATTGCCCCGCCGCCGTATCCAGCAGTCGCAGCACCACACGTTCGCCATGCGCGGAGGGGATGGTGGACATGCGGATGTCTACCGCGTGTCCGGCAATTTTCACCGAGATCCTGCCATCCTGCGGCACGCGTTTCTCGGCGATATCGAGCCTCGCCATCACCTTCAGGCGCGATACCAGCAAGGGCGCCAGCATACGCTTGGGTGAGAGCACTTCAGCCAACACGCCATCAATGCGATAGCGCACGCTAAGGCGATCCTCGAAGGTCTCGACATGGATATCCGACGCCTGCTCGCGCACGGCCTGAGACAGAATGGCGTTGATCAGGCGGATGATGGGCGCATCGTCTTGCGTGTCCATCAGGTCGCCCGATTCGGGAATTTCATCCGCCAGACGACTGAGATCGACATCGGCACCGATGTCTTCCGCCATCTGCACGGCCTCGTTGTTGTTGCGCTGGTACGCCAGCGTCAGGCGCCGCTTGAAATCGCTCTCCACCACGCTCTGCAGGGTAAAGGAGGCTCCCAAAAAACGGCGCAATTCGGTCAGCACCTGTACCCGCGGCTGCCCGGTATGCACCACCACAGGAACGCCGTGTTCATCAGCATCCAGCAGCACGCCGTGCTGCTGGGCAAAGGTGAAGGGCAAACTGAGCCTTGGCGCAGCGCTCGCGATGGGCGCGTCCGCAAGCTCGGTGTGCGTAATCATCGACCGTCTACCGCAGGCGCAGGCGAGCCCGTATCATCGATGTTAGATGCAGCACCCGACGCCTTGATCGTATCCAGCTGCTTGAACTGCTCTTCCCACTCGGCCATCACGGGCAAACTCGCGTCATCCAGGTAGGTCAAGCCCCGCTCCTTACGCAGCGCCTGCTGGTCGCGAATATAACCATACTTCTGCGCGGTGGCACCGGCCAGTTGCTGGTTATCACGGATAATCGTGGAGCGTATAAACACCATCAAATTGGATTTCGTCACTTTCTCGCCGTCGGAGCGGAACAGCCTGCCCAGATACGGAATATCCCCCAGCAAAGGGACTTTCTGCTGCGCGTCCTGCACGTCATCCTTGATCAGACCGCCCAGCACCACCACGCGACCGTCGACCGCCAACACCTTGGTCTGGATTTTGCGCTCGTTGGTGATAATGTCCGATGCCGATTGAGTAACCGACAGTCCGCTGAGGCTGGACACCTCCTGCTCGATATCCAGCACGATCGCATCACCGTCATTGATGTGCGGCGTCACCGTCAGGGTAATACCCACGTTCTCCCGCTCAATGGTCTGGAACGGGTTTTGCGCACCGTCGCCGCCCGCCCCGGTATTGGTAAAGGAACCGGTCACAAAGGGCACATTCTGGCCCACGGTGATGAAGGCCTCCTGATTGTCCAGGGTCAGCAAACTGGGCGTGGACAGGATGTTGGCATTCTTCGTTTCCTTGAGCGCACTGAGAATCACCGCCATGTTTAAATTATCATCCAGCTGGCCCCAGCCCAGCGACAGACCCCCGGTGCCCGCCAGCGCACCCGCCAGCGCGCCAAGACTGGGTTCCTGTGGATTCCCGTCGTCATCGTTGGGCGGCAGCACTGCCTCAGCTATGTTGCGCGCCTTCACATCACCGTTATTGATATTGCTGCCAAAGGCACCATTGCTCGAGGCGAACAACCATTGCAGGCCCAGATCCTGACCATCAATGACCTCCATTTCCACAATAATGGCTTCTACCAAAACCTGTGCGCGGCGAATATCCAAACGACCAATCACTGCTTCCAGCGCCGCCATCTCGTCGTTAGCCGCGGTGATGATCAGGGCATTGGTGCCCTCATCCGCCTCGATGGTGGCTGAAGCGCTCGAGCCCTTGCCCGCCTTCGCACCCTCGGTGGTATCGAGTTCGTTCATATTCTTCATCACCTTGGTCAACACCTCGGCAATTTCCAGGGCGTCAGCGTATTCCAGATACACCACTTTGACGTTGCCGCTCTGCTCTAACGGTGTATCCAGGTAATCGATCAGCTTGCGCATCCGCGCCCGCTCCAACTCATCGCCACTGATCAGCACGCTGTTGGTGCGTTCATCCGCGACCAGTAATGTCTCCTGCTCACCACCCGCCGCCTTGGCCTCCGACTTGTTGAGCTGGTCCAGCATCTTTACCACGTCGCCGGCCACGGCGTAGCGCAGTTTGATCACATCGGTCTGCTGTACCGCGGATTTATCCATGCGTTCGATGATGTCGCGGATCTTGTCAATATTGGAGGAAATATCAGAAATAATAATGGCATTGCTGGGCGCATACGCGGCCATATGCGCCTGCTGCGGCACCAGCGGCCGCAGTACCGGGATCAACTTGGCGGCCGATATGTTATCCAGCCGTATGACTGCGGTGACATATTCGTCAGTGGTCTTGCCAGATCGACCATCACTGACACCCACGGGCGCCGAGCGCGCATCCTTGTTTTGTATCACGCGCACGACATCTCCGGAGAGCACCGCGGTGAAGCCATGGACTTCCAGAATCGACAGGAACAGCTGATACAGTTCCGCGGCAGATACCGGTTTGGACGAGACCACCCTGACCTTGCCCTTTACGGTGGGGTCGACCACGATGGTCTTGCCGGTGGCATCGGCGACAAATTTAATCAGCTCCTGGATATCCGTGTCTTTCAGGTTGACGGTAAAGTCTTGTGCCTGCAGCGGCACACTGCCCAGCAGCAGGCCGAGCAACAAGGCCAGCGTGGCGCCGCAGGGGAATGTGTTTGTGACTCTCACTAGTGCTTCATCCTTGGGGAAATTTTCACTGCGTTGCTCCGCTGTCGAGGTTCACGCTGAGGGTAATGACGTCATCCGCGCGCTGTAGCTCAAAGACGGCCTCACCGGCTTCGCGCATGGTATTGTACAGAACCATGGTATTGGCGGGGTTATCGAGACTTATACCATTGACGGATGTCACCACGTCACCGGGTTTGAACCCCAGCTTGGTAAATTGTTCCTGATCTTTACCGGGACTCACCCGATAACCGAGCAGGGCGGGGCCCTCACGCACTGCGCTGATGCTAACCACCTCCATCAGCGACTGTGGGTTCTGGTACAGTCGCTCCCGATAACTCTCGGCCAGACTGGTTGCCTCCACGTCACTGCGCTTGTCGATCTGCTCACCGACGGGAGGAGCCGCCGCCGGAACCGGCGTGGTGGCTACCGCCGCGCCGCCGATACTGGATTCTTCAAACAACACCAGCAACTCATAGGTGCCACCATTATCCAATACCACCTGCTGCGGCATGACCTTGGCCAGTTTCACCTGACCCGCTGCCGGCAACTTATCGCCCACCGCATACACCGCCTGCAGGTTCTGATGCTCGATGATGGCATGCCCCAGACCCTCCGCAGTAGAGGCCACAATACCGCGCAATTTGAGCTGCAACCGGGTTTGCTGGGCACCATCCTCTATGCCCGCCAGGGCAGTGGCCTGGGCCGCCGCCTCGGGTGCAGCAGTGACGGGGGCCACGGCGCCAGCTTCCCCAAACAAATGCCAGCCCATCAAACGATTAATATCAACCGGTGCGGCAGCAGCGCTGGCTTGGCCCGTAGACAAGGGGTTAATGACCTTGGGAGGGACGGCATTGCCGGGTGCAGCGATGGGTACCAGGGCCCACAACAGTCGGGTCAGCGCCAGCATTGCCCACACGGCCAACAGGCACAGGAGACCCTGGCGCAGGCGACGCGCATTGGCAGGCTGTGCCAGCGTGTTCAGCACGCCGCTCAGGGCGGTGCCTGCGCGCCCCGACATCGCACTGGAATTATTGAGCCATTGAGCCGGCACCGCCTACTCCCCCGAATTCCCGACTGCAACCACCGCGCCGGGTTTTATGATCCCCCGATTATAGGGTGCGCCGGTGAAACTTGAAACCGCTGTCTGTGGCGGTATGACCGCCGAATCTGCCCTGGGTTCCAGAGCGGCGGGCACTCGCCCGACCCTTCTTGACTCTAGCGGGGGGCGTAGACTACTTTGGGTTCACTGCGAAAGGAACCCGCGCGGCCATTACAATAACGAAAAGGCTTTTTCCTGGAAGAACTGCGTATTCTGCTGCTGCCCTGGTATCTACAGGTAAAGTTTGTTCACCTGTTTACGGTGGCGATGTGGTCATTCAGTACTGCGGTCGCGTATCGCAATTTCGTCATACCGGCCTTTCGCGCCTGGCAGCGCAGCCCGGGCAATGAGCAGGCCATCATGCGGCGCAACGAGGTTATGGAGCGCTTTGATCAGGGCGCAGTGTTGGAACACATCGCGTTCCCAATCGTACTGGCCAGCGGCTTGCTCATGGTGTGGCTGGCCGGGTGGTCCTGGCAGGAAGTGAACTGGCTCAGCCTGAAGCTCGGAATTGTACTGGGCATCTTTCTTCCGATGGAGATCATCGACTATTACATCTCGCATTTTGGGGGGAATAAAAAGAACATTCGCGCCACGGGAAACATGCTGCGCTACGAGGCCATGATCCGTTTTCATTGGCAATTTTTCCGGGTGAGTACGCCCCTGATCGTCGTCTTCGTGCCACTGCTCTTTTACCTGGCGGTCACCAAACCGTTGTGAGTGTAAGGACAATAATTATGCACTATCGCTCCCCTTTCGCCCGCCACCTCTTTGCTGCACGCCGCGTTACTAGCGCGCTGCTTCTTGTCACGTCAGCGAGCGTCGCACACGCCCAGCAACCCGTTCTGGAAGAGGTGATTGTCACCGCCCAGAAACGGGTAGAGAACATCCAGGACGTACCGATCACTATTAATGTGGTGACCGGCGAGATGCTGGATAACTTCAGTATTCGCGATACCAATGACCTGGCAGATGCCGTTCCAGGGCTGGTCATCCAGGAAACACCGCAGAACCTGTCGCAGATTACGGTGCGCGGTCTGGGCACCGGCGCGGGTGGCGAGAGCCTCGATCAATCGGTAGGCCTGTTTATTGATGGCATCTGGGCCGGGCGCATACGGGAATTCCAGGCGGCACTGTTCGATGTCGAGCGGATCGAGGTCATCAAGGGTAGCCAGACTACACTGCTGGGTAAAAACACCAGCCTCGGTGCCATCAGTATTATTTCCCGCCGCCCAGGTGAGGAGTTGGGCGGCTACGTGCAGGGCGACTACGAGCTTGAGTATGGCAGCACCTACCTGAACGGCGCGCTGGATATTCCCACCGGGTTCGGCAACTATCGTATCGCCGTTAATAAAGTAGAAGAAGAAGGTTACGTCGACAACGCCGCCACCGGCAACGAGGTGCCCCAGCGCGAACAGTCCACCCTACGCACCATGGCCCTGTACGACATTTCTGCTAACAGCGACCTGCTGCTAAGTTACCAGTACGACGACCTGAGCATCCTCGGCGATACCTTCCAGCCCGACACGGATAGCACGGGATTCCTGGACCGCATGGACCCGGGCACGGATATCGGCATTGACCAGGACAAAAACAGCTGGACCTCCTATACCGCCTCCGGCGACGCCGAGGACGATCAGGATTCCCAACGCGCCATCGTGCAATATCAGCACGCCTGGGGCGAGTACCAGTTCACGTCTCTCACCGGTTGGACCTGGTACGACAACAAACGCTTCGTCGATTCCGACTTTATAGCGGTAGACTACCTCAATACAGCCTATGACAGTGGCAACGAGCAGTACAGCCAGGAGTTTCGTATCGCCTCGCCGACCGATGCGCGCATTGAATATATCGCCGGGCTCTTTTTTCTGGACGCCAGCCTGAACTACTCTGGCATCACCGATCTGCGCTTTCCACAAATACCCGAGTACAGTTTCTCCGGCCTCCCGCTCGACGGCGCGAACCAGCTCAACTATGACCAGGATACCGATGTGTGGTCGTCGTTTGGCCAGGGCACACTGCACATCAATGAGCGCTGGCGCACCACCCTGGGCCTGCGCTATACCGATGAACAGAAAAAGGCGCACTGGGAACGAGTCCAGACGCGTTCGGGAGGCCCACTGGCCGATATCGTGGCAGACCTGCTGGCACCCGCCACGCCCGAGACACCACTCGATCGCTCCGAGGACAACCTCGATGGTTCCATCAACGTGCAATACGATATTCAGGACAACACGATGGGCTATGTGTCATGGGCCCGCGGTAGCAAGAGCGGTGGCTTTACGACCGAGGTGGCGCTACCGGCAGACGCCGAGTTTGAAACTGAACAAGCCGATACCGCAGAACTGGGTGCAAAAATGAATCTTGCGGATGATGCCGTGCAACTGAATCTCTCCGCGTTCCATACCAAGATCGACAACTTCCAGATTGTATCCTTTGTCGGTCTGGGTTTTCTCACCGAGACAGTACCCGCGAAGACGCAAGGTGTGGAGTTTGAAGGCCGCTGGGCAGCAACTGACCGCATCACCCTCGGCAGCAGTGCCACCTACAGCGATGCCACGGAAGACGACAGCGGCGAGCGCCTGCCCTATGCGCCAAAGTTGTCGGCCGCGTTGGATGCTCACTACGAGCATCCCTGGACCGCCGCCAATCTGCAGTGGCGCGTCGATGCGATGTTGAACTACCGCGATGAACAGTACATGCAACGCGGCGAACGCAGCCCGGATGGTCCACTGACACTGTTGGACCTGCGCATTGCCCTGGCCTCCAACGATGACAACTGGGAGTTGGCGCTGCTGGGCCGCAACCTGCTGGACCAGGCAACGTCCTTCGGCTTCGACTTTCCCATCTTCGGGGGACGTGTGATACCGGAAGGCGAGGCGACCATCGGCAGCCTGAACCGTCCGCTCACCATCGCCTTGCAGGCACGTTATACTTTCTGACTCACGCCTAAGCAGAGATCCTGGCCATGATGAATTTTGATATCCCTGAATACCTGGCGCAGTACCTGCTAGAGCTTGATGCATTTATCGAGACACAGATCCTGCCGCTGCAAATGCAGGATGACAACAACCGTTTCTTCGACTATCGCCGCGAGGACGCGCGCACCGACTGGGAGCGTGACGGGCTGCCCAACGAAGCGTGGGAAGATTTATTGATGGAGGCCAAGCGCCGTGCCGATGTCGCCGGCCACTTCCGTTTTTCCTCGCCCAAAGCACACGGCGGCAAGGACGGCAGCAACCTGGACATGGCGATCATCCGCGAACACCTCGCAGCGAAGGGTCTAGGTCTGCACAACGACTTGCAGAATGAACATTCCATCGTGGGCAACAATGTCGGCCTGCTGCTGATGATTCACTACGGCAGCGAGCAACAAAAGGCTGAGTGGATCGATGACCTGTCGGAGTGTCGCCGCTATTTTACGGTGGGTATTACCGAGACCGCCCACGGCTCGGACGCGACCCACATGGAAACGTCTGCCACGCGCAGCGGCGACACCTGGACCATCAACGGCGAAAAATCCTGGAATACCGGCATCCACCGCGCCAGTCACATTCTGGTGATCGCGCGCACCAGTGGCAAGGCCGGCGACGCGGCGGGCCTGACGGCCTTTCTCGTGCCGACCACTACACCCGGATTCAAACTCGAGGAAATGCTGTGGACCTTCAATATGCCCACCGATCACGGCCGCGTGTCGTTCAAGGCTATGCAAGTACCCGACAGTTGTATCCTCGGCGGTGAGGGCAAGGCGCTGCAAGTGGTACAACATTTTTTCAACGAGAACCGCATCCGCCAGGCGGCCTCCTCGTTGGGTGCGGCGCAGTACTGCATCAATGAGTCGGTTAAGTACGCGTTGCAGCGTGCGCCCTTCGGCAAGCCGCTGTCCAGTAATCAGGGCATCCAATTTCCGCTGGTCGAATTGCAGACGCAGGCGGAAATGTTGCGCGCCCTGATCCACAAGACCGCCTGGCAAATGGATACCTACGGTGCATTTTCCGTGTCGGACAAAATCTCCATGTGCAATTTCGTCGCCAATCGCCTGTGCTGTGATGCCGCCGACCAGGCCATGCAGGTCCACGGCGGCCTGGGCTATTCGCGCCATGCACCGTTCGAACATATCTACCGGCATCACCGCCGCTACCGCATTACCGAGGGGACCGAGGAGATACAAAAGCGGCGCATAGCAGGGTATATGTTTGGCTTTATGGATCGTAAAGCGCCCAAGGGCGTCACCCGTTAGGCGAAAAAAGGGTGTAGCGTTGAGGGAAACTTGTGATCGCCGGGGAATGGTCAGCCTGGAGCCCTGGAAGCGGGCGAAGGTTGACGACCTAGTGCTGCAGGGCTATCATGTCGTACGTTTTTATGTACACGTACGGAATAAATGAATGGAAAGTATAAGCTATACCTCGGCCAGAAGTAACCTGGCTAAAACCATGGAACGGGTCTGCAACGACCATGCACCCGTCGCGATTACCCGTAAAGGCGAGGGCGCCGTGGTGATGATGTCGATGGAAGACTACCAGTCGCTTGAAGAAACTGCTTATCTGCTCCGGGGGCCAAAAAATATGCGCCGCCTGCTGGAATCTGTCGTGGAGTTGGAGGAAGGTAGGGGAGCAGAACGACAACTCTTTGGGTGAAGCTTTTTTTGCGGAAAACGCCTGGGACGACTATCTGTATTGGCAAAAGACCGACAAGAAAATTCTAAACCGTATCAACCTACTGATAAAAGACATTACGCGCGCGCCGTTCCAAGGAATAGGGAAACCAGAGCCACTTAAACATGCACTTTCAGGGTACTGGTCACGGCGCATAAACGACGAGCACAGAATCGTGTATCGAGTAGCTGACGGAGCAGTACTCATTGCACAGTTGCGGTATCACTACTAACTCGCCAAACAGAGAATCCAGCCACTCGCTTGAGTAAATGCTGCGGGCCCTGATCCATAAGACCGCTTGGCAGATGGATACCCACGGTGCATTTTCCGTGTCGGACAAAATCTCCATGTGCAATTTCGTCGCCAACCGACTGTGCTGTGATGCCGCTGACCTGGCCATGCAGGTGCACAGCGGCTTGGGCTATTCGCGTCACGCCCCCTTCGAACACATCTACCGCCACCACCACCGCTACCGCATTACGGAAGGCACCTAGGAAATACAGACGCGCCGCGTGGCCGGTTATATGTTTGACTTTATGAAGGAGCGTGCGCCCAAAGGCGTCACTGCTTAGGCGGGGCGCAGCAGGTAAGCGAGACCTAATGCAATGGTACCCAGTAAATCCGCCAGCCAGACATATCGCCACGTTGCGTGCCTGTCGTTGCCCTTTTTTCCTCCAGATGCTTCACCAGGGGGCACTACCGGACTGGCAGGGTGGGGTTTTATGCATTGTACCGGCGTCTGTTCGATCTCGGTGGTGTGGTCAACATTGCACAGGGTCAGATCTGGCAAACCTTCGTAGGTCGCGGTGGCCGGGTCGTAAACCCACACGACCTGGGCAGGCGGCATGATTCTGGGCGGGTCTTGCGGGATACCGTTATGGGCGATCAGCACTGCCGTTGCATTGTCACTGCCACCACACTGCAGTGCCATGGCGACAATGCGCTGGCAGGTTTCATTCGCGATCGTTCTGTGGCTTAGCAATTGGCACAACTGCTCACTGTCCAGGCGGTCAGTGATACCGTCACTGCATAATAGAAGACAACTGTTGAGCACCAGTTTTCCGGAATTGGTACCGATATCCAGGTTGCCCATCGCTTGCGAACCCACCGCTTGCAGAATCACGTGCCGACGCGGATGAGTGCGGGCTTCCTCCCGACTGATCTGCCCACTGGCCAATTGCGTTTCAACAAAGGAGTGATCCCGCGTCAGCAGACGGAGTTTGCCATCCCACAGGCAGATACGGCTGTCTCCCTCCCAGGCCACATCATAGCCGTTCTCCGTCATCAGCACGGCGACCACCGTAGGACCCATCCCAGCCTCGCCCCGGCCAGTTCGCACCGCATCGAGGACGTCGGCGTTGGCTCGATTGATGGCAGCGCGCAGATCCGCGCCAGCGGCGATTTCCTGCTGCAGCACTTCGCAGGTGAGCAGGCTGGCGACGTCTCCGGATTGGTGGCCACCGACACCATCGGCCACGACGATAAGACCAAGTTCCCGGTCTATCAGATAGGTGTCTTCATTACCCTCGCGTCGCCCCACATCGCTGTGGCCGCCGATATCCTGTGGATTCAATCGGTCAGCGCAACAGTCTAATCTCTAAGCATAGAGAAGGAGTGTTGCAAATGAAACGACGGAAACGAAACTACTACACTGACGCCCAGAAGGCCTTCATGTGGGATCGATGGCAAAAAGGCGACTCAAT
>JANNVJ010000029.1:0-2662 GCA_031414375.1 Haliea sp. | reverse complement strand
CTCAACCGGGCCGACGAATCCGGCGCGGGAAATCCCGATAAGCTGTTTATGCAGGAAGGACGCAAGGTGTTTAAGGAAGTGTGTCCGGCGGTCGCCGCGCAAATCTCAACCCAGTTGGAAACGCTGGGAATCGCACCCAGCCAGCTCAAGCGCCTTTGGCTGCACCAGGCCAATCTCAGCATGAACCAACTGATTTCGCGGCGCGTGTTAGGCCGCGATGCGAGTGCCGAGGAAGCACCTACCATTCTCGATGAATACGCCAATACCAGCTCCGCTGGCTCTATCATTGCTTTCCACAAACATCGCCAGGATCTAACAAGCGGCGATTTGGGAGTATTGTGCTCTTTCGGCGCCGGTTACAGCATCGGCAGCGTAATACTCAAAAAAGTCTAAGCCAGTAACTCCCGCAACGCGTCAATCAGCGTCGCATTGTCCTCTTCCGTCCCGATTGAGATGCGCAGGTGATTGTCGATACGGGGTTTGTCAAAGTAGCGTACTACAATACCTCGCTCCCTTAGCCGCGCAAACAACTGTCCCGCTGGATAATGCGGATGGCTGGTAAAGATAAAATTTGCGCCCGAGGGTAGTACCGTAAACCCCAGTGTGCCAAGCGCGATACTCAGCGCATCACGAGATTTTATCAAGCGCAAGCAGCTGCTGCGAAAGTAGTCCTCATCTTCTATCGAGGCCAGTGCGGCACGCTGGGCAATCACATCCAACGGATAGGAGTTAAAAGAATTTTTTACCCGCAGCAGCGCCTCAATCAACACAGTGCTGCCCATGGCAAAGCCTACGCGCAAGCCAGCCAGTGCCCGGGATTTGGACAGTGTTTGCACCACCAGTAAATTGTCAAATTCGTTAATCAGCGCCACGGCAGACTCACCGCCAAAATCGATATAGGCCTCATCGATCACGACGACAGAGTCAGCACTCTTGCGCAGCAGCGAGCGGATGGAATCCTGGCTCATCAACATACCGGTAGGCGCATTCGGGTTGGGAATGATGATACCGCCATTGGGTGTCGGAAAGCTGTCCGGATCGATGCTGAAATCCTGTCTCACAGGAATCGTCGCGTAGTCAATGTCATACAAATCTGACCACACCGGATAAAAGCTGTAGCTCACATCCGGAAAATAGAGCGGCAGCTGGTGTTTCAGCAGCGCCAAAAATGCCAGTGCAATGACTTCGTCCGAACCATTGCCGACAAACACTTGCTCCAGCTGTAATCCATTGCGCGCCGCTATAGCCCGCCTGAGGGCTACAGACTCCGGATCAGGATACAGGCGTAAGGTGTCGGCGTTGACTGCCGCTATGGCCTGTAGCACTTGCGGGGACGGTGGGTAAGGACTCTCGTTGGTATTGAGTTTGACCAGTTTATCGAGCTGCGGCTGCTCACCCGGCACATAGGGTGTCAGTGTCTTGACCACATCACTCCAGTAACGACTCATGCTATGCCCTGCCCTTGCATTGGATTGCACGTGGCGTTCCGTGAAAGCGAAAAGCCCGGAACAGGCCGGGCTCAAGCAAAAATGGCGTCCCCTAGGGGGTTCGAACCCCTGTTACCGCCGTGAAAGGGCAGTGTCCTGGACCACTAGACGAAGGGGACGCTACACCTTTTTACGTTGCGTAAAAAAGCCGCGCCATTGTACCGGAGCTTCACTGTGATGCAAGTAACACGGCCAAGTCACAGTCGATGGGCGCTGTTCGCCCAAACGCTACGCCCTAAAACAGGCGCTAGTATTTAAGGCCGGTATCAATTTGCAAACGCGAGTAGCTCAGATTATTGCCCAGGTCGACCCCTTGGTTTTGATCAAAAAAGTAGGTGGAGCCGGCATACCAGTTATCGGTGATCATGTACTGGCCGGAAACCACATTACCTTTTACGTCAGTGCCGCCACCGCCAAAGTCGGAATCGGTCATCTCACCCAGGGTCGCATTGGCCTCAAGCTCCTGGTACTGGTACAACGCTTGCCATGAGCCCTTTTTCTTGGCGCTGCCAAGCCGGACGCCTGCCATATAGCCAGTGTTAAAATCATCAGCGTCCTGGTTTTCAATGTAATCGGCATACACGCTCAGGGGCAGGTCAAACGCGTTAAACCCGAACGCAACCGACGCGTTGGCGACTTCATAGTTATACTCATAGAAACTTACGTCGCCAACCTTTACCGAAGAGTTGCCCTGAAACTTGCCGTTGTAGATGGCCGTGCGTCCCTCTGTGGGAACATCGATGTAACCGGCGGCTACAGTCAGAGTCGTATCAGCAACGGGTATAAGATTTACACCAAGCTGAACGCCCGGTATCCCATAGCTACTGTCCCCATCTGCACCAACACTGGTCGAGTCACTTTCAATCCAGGTGTAGGTCGCGTTGGCAAAAAATTTCTTAGTTATATCGGTCCAGCCCACCGCCATACCCTCTGGGCGGAAATCCCCGTCATAAATCAGATAACTCTTCTCCACGGCGTAATAGGGGTTGACCATCTTGCCCACAGTCATTGTCGTTTGTGGCACGCCGATCCAGGTGGCGTAGGCCAGGTCAATCCAGACATCTTTGCTAGTGCTGCCTCCGCCCAGGGTCTGGTTGGTTGACACGGGGTCATCGCTGCCAGAGCCTAAACCAAAGCCGACTTCCAGCTCAGGACTGGGCTTAGCCACCAGCAGG
>JANNVJ010000028.1:0-149645 GCA_031414375.1 Haliea sp. | reverse complement strand
AGGGTAAACCCCCAAGAGGGCGTGGGGTATCAACCGATTGGGGGTTTACCCTAGCGGCGACTGCGGCGACACGCAGGGACTGCAGGGATAGCGAAAATCGCTCTAGTACTTCGCCGGCAACCGAGAATTAATAATGATATGCCGCCCCTCAAACCGGATGTATTCGCCGATGGTGAGATCCTTGAGAATACGCGCCACCATCTCGCGTGAGGCACCCACCCGGTCGGCGATATCCTGCTGTGTGAGCTTCTCTGGTATATAGAGGCTACCGTCTCCGCGCTCCTCGGAAAGGTCCATCAAGACATTGGCCACTCGGCCATAGACATCCTGCAGGGCGAGGCTTTTTACGTCAGCCGTCAGTTTACGCACCCGCTGGGAGAGATTACGCACCAGCTGGCGGGCGATATTGGGGTGCTGATCCAGCACGCGGTTGAAATCTTCTTTATAGATGATGCAAAACGTGGACTTCTCCACGGTGCGTACCGAGGCAGAGCGGGTGGAGTCATCGAGCAGGGCCAGCTCACCGAAGTAATCTCCGGTGCCCTGCGTATTCATGATGAATTCTTTGCCGTTCTTGTCGCTACAGTAGACCTTGACCTTGCCGCTCTCTATGACGAACAGCGAGTCGGCTGGATCGTTCTCATGAATGACCACGGTATTTTTAGGGAACGACCGGCTGGTACTGCTGGCCACCAGGGCGTCCAGTTCTTCCGGCAATAGACCTCGAAATATTTCAACTTGCTGCAACATCAGAACTCCCGCCCCTTTCAAGCCCAACCCACAAAGTCTTGCCGATTATAGTAACCCAAAGTTTTAGGAAAGCGCACCTCTGTCGACACATTTGCCGCACCCGCTTCGTTCCCAGAGCAAATTCCGCGTTTCCACAGTTCCTCTGAGCTCGTTATACTCCAGTTACACTGCCCAATGAAAGGGGGATCTCCAGATACACTAGCCATGACCACCAATACCCACCATACCACCCCTCCATGGAGCGAGCACCTGCTGCGCGAGATCGCGACACTGCGACAAGAATTCGCCAGCTTGCAGGAGCACCTTGGCGAGGTGATGGAGAACGATTTCTCCCAGCTCCTCGATGCCGCCAGCCGTTTGGAGCAGATGCTGAACAGTGCAGACCAGACCATGAGCACCCACGATTTGATGAATGTCCTGACCGCGCTGCGTGGCTACGCGGAAATGTTACGAGAGGATATCAGCACTGCACACCCTACCCTTGATGCAACGCTTATCGCACTACTGGCCGCGGTGCAGCTTGCCCACAGCGGCAGCACCGAGTATTCCAATACTGCAAGCCGTGTGATTCAGTCGGAGCCAGGATTCATCCTGGCGGTGGACGATGAGCACGTAAACAGGGAACTGGTCGCCCGCAACCTCTCCCGCAGCGGACACATCGTCATCACCGCCGCCAGTGGCGAGGAAGCGTTCAGGGCGCTGGAGCAAAGTGATTTCGACGTGGTGCTGCTGGATCTGCTGATGCCCGACATGGACGGCCGCGCGGTACTGCGCCGCATCAAGGAGCACCCCAAGTGGCGGGCCACTCCGGTGATTGTGATCTCGGGCAGCCAGGATATGGAAGGGATCATAGAGTGCATCGAGGCTGGCGCCGACGATTACCTGTTCAAACCGTTCAACCCGGTACTGTTACAGGCGCGCATCAAGGCGGGGATAGAGCGCAAGCGCTGGCACGACAAGGAGGAACAGTATCGCCAGCAACTGGAGCGCAACGAGAAATTTATCCGGGCGACCTTTGGACGCTATCTCTCCGACGAGATTGTTACCGACATTCTGGAGCGCCCGGAAGGGTTGGAGTTGGGCGGCGACCTACGCAGGGTGAGTATCATGCTGTCGGATATTCGCGGCTTCACCTCACTCAGTGAAAACCTGGCACCGGCGCAGGTTGTCACCATGCTCAACCGCTACCTGAGCGCCATGACCGACATCATCATGGCCCACCATGGCACCATCGACGAGTTCATTGGCGACGCGATCCTGGCCGTGTTCGGCGCGCCCCAGCGCAGGGACGACGACGCAGACCGCGCGGTCAACTGCGCCCTGGCCATGCAGGACGCCATGCTTGCGATCAACGCTCTTAACGAGGCTGACGGTTTTCCTGCCGTTAATACCGGTATCGCCATTAACACGGGCGACGTGATCGCCGGCAATATCGGCTCGGAAAGGCGTAGCAAATACGGCTTCGTGGGCCACGCCATGAACGTCACCTCGCGCATTGAGGATATCACGGCCGGCGGCGAGATCCTCATTTCCGACAGCACGCTGCAAAGTCTGCAAGGCAGCTTCTCCCTCGGGCGCAGCCAACACGTTAACGTGAAAGGCATCGATGAAACGATCGTGGTTCACCAGATCACCGGGGTTAACACATGACGTCCGGAAAGTCCGTGTTACTGGTGGAGGATAACGAGCTCAATCGCGATATGATGGTGCGTCGGCTGCAGCGCGCTGGATTGCAGGTCATCGCAGCCGGCAACGGACAACAGGCCCTGGATATCATGCATGCGCAGCAGCCCAGCATCGTGTTGATGGATATGAACCTGCCCATCCTGGACGGCTGGGCCGCCAGTCGTCGCGCCAAGGAAGATGTACTCATACGCCACATCCCCATCATTGCCCTGACTGCCCATGCCACGGAAGCGTACCGGCAGTATGCCTTCGCGGCCGGCTGTGACGACTACGCTACCAAGCCGGTAGATTTCCCCGGCCTGCTGATCAAGATTAAAAAACTCACCCGCGCATGAGCTTACGTCGCCAACTCACCCTTTCACTGGTTACCATACTGGTGCTGTTTGCAGTCAATGTGGGCACCCATTTGTGGGGTAGTTATGCGCGCAACGAGAGCATGATCGCCTACCGCAAGTCGGTCTCCGCTGCCCAGCTATCCACCGAGATCGAACAACTGCTGAATGATCAGCGACAGCAGGTTCTCATACTGGCCACGCTGCGTGATACCACCGAGGACCAACTCGAAGCCGCTGAATTGCAGCAGGCTGAAGATGCCATATTTACGATCACAGGAAAAATCCAGGAACTTGAGAAGTTGAGCGACGGCATTACCGAACTAAACTATGAGCGGCTCTGGGAGAGCAGTAGCCATCTGCTGAAACGCTGGCTGAACTTTTACCGCAGTTACAATAATTCCACATTCGACATGGACATGAATGATCCGCTGCTCTTCCTGAATGCCAGCCAGAACTTAAAGGAGCTGGAGCAGCAACAGGCATTCCTTGCAGGTCAGCGCGCCGAAATTATCGATTACAACATTTCCCTGACGGACCGGATCACCATCATCGCCTTTTTCGCCTCCATATTTCTCACCGCCAGCCTGGGATACTACCTCGTCAGCTATACCAACAAATCCCTGAAAAGACTGAAGAAGGGTACTGTGCAGTTCGGGAGCGGCAACCTCAACTATCGCATCGATGACATTGACGACACTGGAGAACTGGGCGATCTGGCAGATGCGTTCAACGAGATGTCAGGCAAACTGCGCGATGCAATCAACGATGCGCGCAAAGCCAAGGATGACGCCAACGAGGCCAACGAGGCCAAAAGTATCTTCTTGGCCAATGTCAGTCACGAACTGCGCACACCACTCAATGCCATTATCGGTTATAGCGAGATGCTGCACGACGAGCTGGGCGACAAAAAGGAGCTGGATCGCCCGCAGTTTCAGCAGGACCTGGACATCATCATCAATTCCGGACGACAACTGCTCACTCTGATCGATGACATTCTGGACCTGTCGAAAATCGAGACGGGGAAAATGTCTCTGCACCGCGAAATGTTCAACCCGACAGAAATACTCAAGCAGGCCTGCGAGGTACTGGCGCCCCTGCTAAGAAGTAACAATAACGTATTACAGCTTGGCGGCCTGCTCGACTTGCCCGCACTGAATAACGACGCCGCCAAGTTTAGGCAGATTTTCACCAACCTGCTCAGCAATGCCAACAAGTTCACCAAGGACGGCTATATCAGTGTTAACGCACGAGAGCTGCCTGAACGTCCAGGTTGGGTGGAGTTTGCCGTTCGCGACACAGGAATAGGCATGACCAGTGAGCAACTCTCACGCGTGTTCGATGCTTTTGTACAGGCCGATTCCTCGATCAGTGCAAACTACGGGGGTACCGGGCTGGGGCTGGCGATTTGCAGGGATTTCAGCGCACTCATGGGTGGGAGCATCGCAGTGGAAAGCGCTGTTGGGGTCGGATCAACCTTTACGGTGCTGCTCCCTTTTGACCCAACGTTAGCTCTCGCAGACGCCTGAGAGCTTCTTCGCGTTTTTCTAAATTTTCAGCCAGCACATCCTTTTCTTTCTGCAGGTCATTGATTTGCGTGTGCAGATCCGACAGTACTGCCAGAGCCTCCTGCATCAACAGGATCTGCTCCTGCACCTGTATCCCTTTGGGTTTATCTCTGGCGAGGCGCAGATAATCCTCGCGCGCCGCTCTCCAGTTGTAGTAGGGGCTGGCTGGCAACATTTTGTCGTACGCGACGGCAATCCCCGCCTCCCAATCTACCCCTGGGGATGATTCAAGACGCTGATACCGCCTGAAATAATTCACGGCCTCCTCATGGTCGCCTGCCGCCAGCGCGGTGAACCCTTTGTCGAGAAAGGTGCGGTCAACCCCCGCAGGAGGGTTAGCCGGATTACACGGGCAGGTAGCCGCAGCTTGCTCGGGCAAATTAAGGGTCAATTCCGCAACCGGCTTTCGTGCAGTCGCTACTGGCTGCACCACTGGCTGATTCGCGGCGGGCGGTGTCGTCGCACACGCTTGGAGCATCAGGACCAAAACACCAGCGGCAAACAGAGCAGAACGGGTCGCGAGCAATGTGACATCCTTTTACAAAACCAATTGGCAATAGTGTAGCGCATTCAAAACATGATGGCACTGCGCTGATGCACCGCTGCACCGATGGTGAGTCCCATGGTGGCTCACCGACGCGAAACACTAAGGGTCGTATTTTACTCAGGACGCATATGCGGAAACAACAGCACATCTCGAATAGACGCCGAATCAGTGAACAACATCACCAGTCGATCAATTCCAATGCCCTCGCCCGCCGTGGGCGGCAGGCCATACTCCAGAGCACGGATATAATCGTGGTCGTAGTGCATGGCCTCTTCGTCGCCGGTGTCCTTCTGCGCGACCTGTTCCATAAAGCGCGCCGCCTGGTCTTCTGCATCGTTCAATTCAGAAAAGCCATTGGCCAATTCGCGCCCCCCGACAAAAAACTCAAAACGGTCGGTGACAAAAGGATCTGCGTCGCTGCGGCGTGCCAATGGCGAGACTTCCGTCGGATAGGCCGTGATAAAAGTGGGTTGATCGAGCAGGTGCTCTACCGTTTTCTCGAAGATTTCAATCTGGATTTTACCCAGGCCCCAGCCTTCCTTCACGTCAATACCGAGATTTTTCGCCAGCAGGCGCGCGGCAGGCGCATCAGCAAGCTGCTGCGCGTTGACCTCACGATTGTGCCGCAAAATCGCATCGAATACGGTAATACGCTCAAATGGCCTGGAAAAATCGTAGTGACTTCCCTGATACTGCACTGAGGTGCTTCCCAGCACAGCTGCTGTCAGCTTACGCAGCATGTCCTCGGTGAGATTCATGGCGTCTTTGTAATCGGCAAACGCCCAGTAGAATTCCAGCATGGTGAACTCGGGGTTATGGCGGGTGGAGAGGCCTTCATTGCGAAAACTACGGTTAATTTCAAACACGCGCTCAAACCCGCCCACCACGAGGCGCTTCAGGTACAGCTCAGGCGCAATGCGCAGATACATGTCCATACCCAGAGCATTGTGGTGCGTAACAAAGGGCTTGGCCGCCGCGCCGCCGGGTATGACGTGCATCATCGGAGTTTCCACTTCCATGAAGTCAAGACTACTCATATATTCACGGATGAACGCGATGATCTTCGAGCGAGTGCGAAAGACCTGCCGCGACTCGGGGTTTACGATCAGGTCTACATAGCGCTGGCGGTAACGCAACTCCTGGTCCGCCAGTCCATGATATTTGTCAGGCAGTGGGCGCAGTGCCTTGGTCAGCAGACGCGCGTCTTCCATGTTGATATAGAGATCGCCCTTGCCGGATTTATGCAGCGGGCCGCAGGCACCAACAATATCGCCCAGGTCCCAGCTCTTGATGTGAACCAGGGTTTCCTCCGTCAGGCCCTGGCGATTGACATACAGCTGAATTTGGTCCGCACCATCCTGCAGCAACAAGAACGCGCCGCGGTTGCGAATCAGTCGTCCTGCCACCGCGTAGACGCGATGGGCCTGCTCCAATTCTTCCTTGGTGCACTCACCGAACTCGCTCTGCAGGTAATCGGCCATGGCGGTACGCCGAAAATCGTTAGGAAAAGGATTACCCTGTTCGCGCAAAGCCGACAACTTGCCGCGACGCTCCGCCACCAGCTTATTGTCATCAAGCGCCTCACTCACTTCTGGATTGGGTTCGCCGCCCTGCTCCTGATCACTCATAATATTTCTCACAGCCCGCTTTTCAGCGAGGCCTCTATAAACCTGTCTATATCGCCATCGAGCACGGCCTGAGTGTTGCTTGTTTCCACCCCCGTACGCAAATCCTTGATGCGAGAATCATCCAGCACATAGGAGCGAATCTGGCTGCCCCAACCAATATCTGCTTTGCTGTCCTCCATGATCTGCTTTTCCGCATTGCGCTTGTGCACTTCCAGTTCATAGAGCTTCGCGCGCAGCATTTTCATGGCGTTGTCACGGTTCTGGTGTTGCGAGCGCTCGGTCTGGCACTGTACCACGGTGCCCGTGGGGTTATGGGTAATACGCACCGCTGAATCGGTCTTGTTCACGTGCTGGCCACCAGCGCCACTGGCCCGGTAGGTGTCGGTACGCAGGTCCGCGGGATTGATATCAATTTCTATATTGTCGTCAATTTCTGGTGACACAAAAATGGAGGCGAAGGAGGTGTGGCGACGATTGCCAGAATCGAACGGCGATTTACGCACCAGGCGATGCACTCCGGTTTCGGTGCGTAGCCAACCAAAGGCATAAGCCCCCTCAAACTTGATGGTGGCGCTTTTAATTCCTGCCACTTCGCCGCCCGAGGCTTCAATCAGTTCGGTCTTGAATCCCTTGGCCTCACCCCAACGCAGATACATGCGCAGCAGCATCTCTGCCCAATCCTGCGCCTCAGTGCCACCGGAGCCCGCCTGTACGTCCAGATAGGCATTGTTGGCATCCATGTCACCGGCAAACATACGCCGGAACTCCAACTGCTCCAGCAGCGTGACCAGTGTGGCGATCTCGTGTTGAATTTCTGCCACGGTGGCGGCATCGTCCTCCGCCGCCGCCATCAAAAGCAAATCCCGTGCATCGGTAGCACCGGCATCCAGCTTCTCTATCGTGCCTACTGTATCTTCCAGCGCAGCTCGTTCGCGGCCGAGCTCCTTGGCGCGCTGCGGATCACTCCAGACGCTGGGCTCAGCCAGCTCCCGATCTACTTCCGCGAGACGCTCCTTGCGCAGATCAAAGTCAAAGATACCCCCTAAGCACGCCGGTGCGCACCTCAATATCCTTGAGTAATGTTATAAGAGGATTTATCTCGAGCATGGCACAGATCCGCGCGGTACGAAGCCGGGCATTCTACCCCACCATGTACGAAGTGGACAGACTAAATCCGCCCCGTAGCCGGCTATCCCGCCACGCAGACCTGGCGTTAAAACTGGTTGAGCAAAGCACCAATCAACATAATCTGTGGCACCGTGATCAACGGCAAAAACAGTGCTATGCGCCACGACCTGGTGGTATCGTGAATCGACATTAGCTCGGTGTAATCTGTGGCGACACCGGCCATCAGGAAAGTAAAACTATTGCCAGGAGCTCCCGCCCGGTTCATCAGGTCGGCGGCGATGGGTGTGGAACCTTCCGAGCAAACTTCTATCACTGTAGTAGCGAGCAGCGTCAGCCACAGGCCTCCCATGGTCGCACCAAACCAGGTGGCAAAGGCCTCCTCGGGGAGCAGCGCACGGATCAGTCCAGCTAGCACTAGGCCGAACAAGGACCACCTGATCACGACCCGCGAGCCGGCCAAGCCCTCGCGTATGATGTCCGCCGTGCCCGCCAGAGAAAATCGCAACGTGCGGCGAAATTCGCGCAGTTGCGCGCGCACCGGTCGCCGCTCGCCAAGCTCATCCTGCCAGGGGTTCGCGCGCAGTAGACCGCGCTGCACCAGCAGGTCAAAAATTGCACCGGTAATCAGCCCAATCACCAAAGACAACAAAATAAACAACAAGGTCCAGCCCACGCCAATCAGGCCGAACAGAATGAGCGTAAGCGAGAAAGAGTTCCAGGGGCTGGCCAACAGGAAGGCCATCACCTGCCCGGCACTGGCGCCGCGCTCGTAAAGCTTCATCCCCACTGCCAGAATGCCGTGACTGCACAGATCCAAAAAGACGCCGGCCAGCACCGCACGCAACAGGCCAGTTAGCCCTCCGTCACGACCCAGCACGCCCATAACCAACTCACGTGGCAGACGACCGAGTAGGCCAACGAACAGCACACCAATCGCGATCCCCCACCACATGCTGTTGAACAGAGCAAAAATACCACCGGCAAATACGCCGATGAAGGAGTCGTGATCGTGCTGCCGCAATGCGCCCAGCGGATAGGCCAACGCCACCGTCGCAAGACTCACCCAGAACAGGTAGTCGCGGCGCTTGGGGGGTGCGCAGCAGTCATCCTGCGCAGGCGCTTCTTGCCCATGGCAGGCAGCAGCAGCCGCTACTGATGTGTTCGTGTTTTCATGCTCACAACGGCTCATACATGCTGCCCTGAACTGCCCGCAAGATCGTCGAGAATGGCGCAATCAGGGCCCTCATCACCGCGACAACGACTAGCCATAGCCTGCAGTATCTGCTGCATCGCCAGCAGTTGCTCGACCCGTGTTTGCAACTGCTGGCTCTTTTCCAGCACCAACGCTCGCGCGTGACGACTTTGACGAGAGCGATTGCGCTGTAATTCCAGTAGTTGTCTGCACTCCTCCAGATTAAAGCCTACATCCCGGGCCCGGGCTAAAAAATGCAATTCTTCCACGGCCTTGCCGTCATACTGGCGATAGCCGTTCTCACCCCGCGTGGCAGGGGCGATCAACTCGATATCCTCGTAGTAGCGGATGGTCTTGGCGTTGAGCCCACTGCGACGGGCTGCTCCGGAGATATTCATGGGCACCTCGGACAAGTCATGGAGCCAATGTAAACCTTCCAGTTACTGTAAGGTCAAGCGTCTTTTAGCGCAACCAGGTGCTCAATCAATAGCTGCAGCGAGCGTTGTCCTCGATACTCGTTCACATCAAGGCGATAGGCAATTTCAACCTGCTGTACGCCGGGGTCCGGCCAGCAGGTCAGGTCAACATTAAACGCGATGGCGTCTACTAGCGTTTCACTCCCGCTAGGCGCCACTACCAGCTTCAGGTGCTTCGCGCCCACCAGTCGTTGACTCACCAGCGTAAATCGCCCGTCAAAAATGGGTTCAGCAAAATGCTGACCCCAGGGGCCGGCAAAGCGTAACTCAGTGGCCAGTGCCAGTTGCAATTCGTCCGCAGACAACTCACCGTCGGATTCAATGAGCGACTGCAAGTTCACATCCTGCGAATGCCGTTCCACTTCCGCTACAAAAGCAGCGGCAAAATCCGCATAAGCGGCCAGCGGCAACGTCAGTCCCGCTGCCATCGCATGCCCACCGAAGCGGGTGATGAGGCCGGGATGACGGGTGGCTACAGCTTCGAGAATATCGCGGATGTGAATGCCGGCGATGGAGCGCGCAGAGCCCTTGAGCTCCCCCGCATCACCATCCGCAAAAGCAATGGTGGGACGGTGCAGACGGTCCTTGATGCGCGAGGCGAGAATGCCGATCACTCCCTGGTGCCAACCACTCTGGTAAAGGGTCATCGCCACCGGCAGCTCGGGTGCCTCACGCAGCGCCAGAGTAGCAAGAATCTGTAGCGCCTGCGCCTGCATGTCCTGCTCGATGACGCGGCGGTCCCGATTGAGTTGGTCCAGTCGCACCGCCTGAATCCGCGCCGTAGCCTGATCCTCGCAGAGCAGACATTCAATGCCGATGGACATGTCTTCCAAACGCCCAGCCGCGTTAATCCGCGGCCCCACGACAAAGCCCAGATCTGCGGCCACTACTGATCGCGGCTCGCGGGACGCGACCTCCAGCAAGGCGAGAATGCCAGGGCGGCACTGCGCTGCACGAATGCGTCGCAGACCCTGCGCCACCAGAATACGGTTGTTGCGGTCCAGGGGCACGACATCAGCGACTGTGCCCAGGGCGACGAGGTCCAGGTACTGGGCCAGATTGATATCCTGGCCCTCCACAAACCAGCCTCTTGCACGCAGCTCTGCGCGCAGCGCGAGCATGATGTAGAAAATTACCCCGACTCCGGCCAGGCACTTGCTGGGAAATCCGCACCCGGGCTGATTGGGATTCACAATCACATCGGCCAAGGGCAATTCGCAACCAGCCAGGTGGTGATCAGTAATCAATGTGGTAATACCCAATGCCCTGGCGGCATCCACGCCCTCCAGACTGGATATCCCATTGTCCACCGTAATAATCAGATCGGGTTTGCGCTCCCAGGCTAGCGCGACAATCTCCGGGGTCAGGCCGTAGCCGTACTTAAAGCGGTTGGGCACCAGATAGTCCACGTGGCGACCACCGAACGCCCGCAGTGCAGCCACCGCTACACAGGTGCTGGTAGCGCCATCAGCATCAAAATCACCGATGACGATAATTCTGCGATCACTGGCCAGTGCTTCTGCCAGCAAGACGGCAGCCCGGTCGGCGTTGAGCAGCAGGGTTGGTGACAGTAAATGCGCAAGAGAGAGGTCCAGTTGCGCTGCTGTTTCGATACCCCGTCCACGATAGACCCGCGCCAGTACCGGGTGCATATCGCTGGCTAGAGAAGAATTTGTCGCAGATAGCTGCTGCCGCCGATGAATGCGTTTTTGCACGTGGCAGCGAGCCGGTCAGGCTTTGATACTGGCCGCGATAAATGCCTGGACCGCGGACAGATCGTTGGGCAGCACCGCAAACCGTTCACTGCGCTCAAACAGATTCCGCAGGTGCGCCGGCAGCGCGACGTCCTGGTCCAAACCCGCTGACCTGACGGCATCAGGAAACTTGGCCGGATGCGCAGTCGCCAAGCTGACTACCGGTATACCGGGATCGAGATCACTGGCCAGCGCCGCATGTACGCCGATCGCGCTGTGCGGATCGAGCAGGTACTCGCATTCATGCCAGGTACTGGCAATCTGCTGGCAGGTCTGCGCATCGGACACGCAATGACTGCTGAACAAAGACCGGGCGCGTTGCATGGCGGTGTCGGTAAAGGTGATATCGCCTTGGTCAAAACGCGCCATCAGATCGGCGACCATAGCGCCATCACGATTGTAGAGATCGAACAGCAGACGCTCAAAATTGCTCGAAACGGTGATGTCCATACTGGGCGACAA
This sequence comes from Haliea sp., assembly GCA_031414375.1. Lineage (GTDB taxonomy): Bacteria > Pseudomonadota > Gammaproteobacteria > Pseudomonadales > Halieaceae > Marimicrobium. The sequence continues at coordinate 138,122 of JANNVJ010000028.1, read as the reverse complement.
GGTGTGCGCCAGCGGTTGGCGACCATAAGTATTGCTCGACATAACCCGATGTAACACGTCGTTGTGATTGGTGGCGATAATCAGGCGCTCTATGGGTAAACCCATCTGCTGTGCCAGGTAGCCTGCAAAGATGTCGCCGAAATTACCGGTAGGGACTGAGAAAGCTACTGGACGCGCCGGGGCGCCCAGCGCCACAGCGGCATAAAAATAGTACACGATCTGGGCCATGATGCGCGCCCAGTTGATGGAATTCACCGCCACCAGAGCACGGCCATCCGCAAGAAACCGCTGATTGCCAAAACTGGCTTTCACCATGGCCTGGCAATCGTCGAAATTCCCCGCTATCGCAAGGTTATGTATATTGTCGCCCACCACAGTCGTCATCTGCCTGCGCTGTACGTCTGATACCCGGTGGTGTGGATGCAGAATAAAAATATCGATGTTCTTGCAACGCTTGCAGCCTTCAATGGCGGCCGATCCGGTATCGCCCGAGGTCGCTCCCAGTATCACCACTTTCTGGTGTTTGCGCTCCAGCACATAGTCCAGCAGACGCCCCAGCAACTGCAGGGCGAAATCCTTGAAGGCCAGCGTCGGCCCGTGAAACAGTTCCAGCACCCACTGATTTGGGCGCAGCTGCACCAGAGGTGCTACAGCGCTGTGGCGGAACTCAGCGTAGGTTTCCGCGAGAATGGCACGCAAATCGTCCTCAGGTATGCAGTCTGCCACGAAGGGGGCGATGATTTTCTGCGCCAGCTGCGGGTAATCCAGGGTCGCCATGGCGGCGATTTCTGCACGGGTGAAAGTCGGCAGGGTTTGTGGCACATACAGACCGCCATCAACCGCCAGACCTGCCAGCAGAACCTGTTCAAAATTGAGCGCAGGCGCCTGCCCCCGAGTGCTGATGTATTTCACTGTCGCGAGTCCCTGTCTCTGGCTCAGACCACTAGCCGTCCAGCGCTTCAACGCGAATGCGCGTGACCTTACCATTAATCGTATCGAGCGCCTCGATAGCACGCACGGCCGTATCCACACTGCCCTGCGGCGCCTTGTTGGTCAATACAATCAGTGGCACCAGAGTCTGCCCCGGCGCCGGCGCCTTCTGGATCAACGCTTCTATGCTGATACCCTGTTCACTGAAGATACTGGCGACCCGCGAGAGCACGCCGGGTTTATCCTCCACCTCCATACGCAAATACCAGGGTGTTACCACTTTTGCCATCGGAATAATGGGCAGGTTGCGCAGGCTGGCGCGCGCCACACCAAGGGCTGGCACACGTCCGCTTTGACCGACACCAATGTCGCGCGCCAGGTCAACCAGGTCAGCCACCACGGCCGAAGCCGTGGGCTGCGCACCGGCACCGGCACCATAGTACAACGTGGAGCCGACGGCGTTACCTTCCACCAGTATCGCGTTCTTGACTCCATCGACATCGGCCAACAACAGGTAGTCCGGTATCAAGGTAGGGTGCACCCGCAACTCCACGCCCTCATCGTTTTGCTTGGCAATGCCCAGATGCTTGATGACATAGCCCAATTCGCGGGCATACCCTACGTCCTGCGTGGTCAGCTGCGTAATGCCCTCGGTGTAGACCGCATCAAACTGCAATGGAATGCCGAACGCCAGCGACGCCAGTATCACCAGCTTGTGCGCGGCATCAATGCCTTCCACATCGAAGGCAGGGTCTGCCTCGGCGTAACCCAGGGCTTGGGCTTCGGCCAGCACATCGGCAAATTCGCGACCCTTATCGCGCATTTCAGTCAGAATGTAATTCCCAGTGCCATTAATAATGCCGGCCAGCCACTCGATACGATTGCCCGCTAAGCCTTCACGCAGTGCTTTGACAATGGGAATGCCTCCGGCTATCGCAGCCTCGTAACGCACTTCGACGCCGTACTCATGCGCCAGGGCAAAAATCTCGTTCCCAAATTCGGCAATCAAGGCTTTATTGGCGGTGACCACATGCTTGCCAGCGACAATCGCCGCTTCCACCAGCTCCCGTGCCACCGTTGTGCCGCCAATCAGTTCTACCAGAATCTCTATCTCAGGGTCGCGGGCCACAGCAAAGAGATCGCGACTGACGCGGATGCCAGACAGGTCCAACGAGGGCATGTCGCGTCGCGCGCCCACATGGATGACTTGCAGCTGGGCCTGCGCCCGCGCGGCAATTAACTCAGCGTTGTCACGCAGGACAGCAAGGGTACCACTGCCCACCGTCCCCAACCCGCAGATGCCTATTTTTACTGGTTTCAAGCTCATTCCTATTTTTACTGGTAGCGGTGTGCCTGCTGTCGCTCAGGCAAAGCCGTCGTTCTTGATCATCCGCTTGATGCTGCGCACAGCCTGACGTGTTCGGTGCTCGTTCTCGATCAAGCCGAAACGCACATAGCCCTCCCCATACTCGCCAAATCCTATGCCCGGGGAGATTGCCACCTGCGCTTCTGCCAACAATTTTTTGCCAAACTCCACGGAACCCATCGCTCGATAAAATTCCGGTATCCTGGCCCACACAAACATGGTGGCTTTGGGCGGGGTGACCGGCCAGCCGATGGCGTTGAGGCCACTGCACAACACATCCCGACGGGACTGGTACATCGCGCAAATTTCTGTGACGCAGCTCTGGTCACCCTCCAGCGCAGCAATGGCTGCCACCTGTATGGGCGTAAACATGCCGTAATCCAGATAAGACTTCATCCGCGCAAGGGCGGCCACCAATACTTTGTTGCCACAGCAAAAACCGATACGCCAACCCGGCATATTGTAGCTTTTAGACATACTGAAGAATTCCACCGCCACATCACGAGCACCCTCGACCTGCAGAATCGACGGTGCAACATAGCCGTCGTAACACAAATCGGCATAGGCCAAATCCTGAATCACCCAGATAGAATTCTCGCGGGCAATTTTGATCACTCTTTCATAGAATTCCAACTCAACACACTGCGCGGTCGGATTCGAGGGAAAGTTAAGCACTAACATTTTGGGCCGCGGCCAACTGGTCTGAATACCCTTTTCCAATTCGGTAAAAAAATCATCCTCGTGGTTGCCCATAGGAATGTGGCGGATATCCGCACCGGAAATCACGAAGCCATAGGGATGAATAGGATAAGACGGGTTCGGAACCAGTATGGCATCACCGGGACCTGTGGTAGCCAATGCCAGATGCGCGAGACCTTCTTTGGAACCCAACGTGACTATCGCTTCAGACGCGGGGTCCAGTGCAACATCATAGCGGCGCTGATACCAATCACAGATGGCTTTGCGCAGACGGGGTATACCCTTGGATTGCGAATAGCCATGTGTATCACCGCGGCGGGCGGTCTCCACCAACTTGTCCACAATATGTTGTGGCGTGGGCTGATCCGGATTGCCCATACCAAAGTCTATGATGTCCTCACCCGCCGCTCGCGCTTTCTGCTTTAGCTCGCCGATGATGTTGAATACATATGGCGGCAGGCGCTCAATACGCCGAAATTGATCGTCCACGATAATCCAACTCTACTGGGCGCGCAGGCAACGATGCCGCGACTAAAAAAGGGAGGAAACAGTACTGAGTCGGCCCCAAACTGTCAACGCAGCGAGGGGCACAAAGGCATTTTTGACGGGATTCTCACTTCAATCCGAGGGTAACCATCAATTCGGCCGCTGCCTGGTAACCGGGGATCATTTGCCCGGTCTGTGTAATGATGGCAGGGGTACCCTGCACCCCCATTTCCTGGCCAAATTGATACTGCGCAGCAATAGGGTTATCCGCGCAGACATCCTCTGGAATCGCTTGCTTGTTGGTCAGCTTGGTAAAGGCGTCGCGGGGATCGTCGGCACACCAGGCACTGGCCAGCTGTTTGAAAGTGTCCGAACCTAAACCGGCACGCGGGTACGCCAAATAACGTACCTCGACACCGTTTTTATTCAGCTGCGGAACCTCCTCATGCAGCTTCTGGCAGTAATGACACGTGGTATCAAAAAATACGGTGATATGCGCTCGCGTTTCGCCTTCGGGCGAAAAAATAATCATGTCATCGCGATTCAATTTCGCCAGCTTCTCCACGCGCTCCCCATCGCGGCGCTTTTCTGCCAAATTGACATAGCCTTGCGGTGTCACAGAGTACAGGTCGCCCACCACAAAGAAATCACCCTGCAAGGTCGAATAGACCAGCGGGCCATTGGTAAATTGCACCTCGTACAAACCCGGTATTTCACTTGCTTGTGCACTACTCACCTTGAGCCCGACACTGGGAACTTCCAGCGCAGCGCGCAGCTTGTCCAGTTGGGCCTTGGCCAACGGCTCGCCGGCCAGACCAACAGGCGCGACCGCCACCAATACCACTATCAACGCCGACTTCAATGCTCGGTAAATCATTTGCTGCCCTCTGTCATCGTGGGTTGACCCACTGCCATTCGCAAACCGACGTCCCGTTGGAACAGGAAGCGGTGCATTAGTTCCTCAACCGCGAGGATGGTGTTGCTCGTGCAACTCCTGCATGCGCTGTTGGGCCACATGCGTATAAATCTGCGTCGTAGAGAGATCACTATGCCCCAGCAACATCTGCACAACCCTCAAATCCGCTCCATGATTCAGCAAATGCGTGGCAAATGCATGGCGCAGCGTATGCGGCGACAAGTGTTTTTTGATCTGGGCACGCTGCGCGTAGATTTTAATACGATACCAGAAGGTCTGGCGAGTCATTTGCGTACCTCGACGGCTGGGAAATAGCACATCCGAGGGTATGCCTTTGAGCAATTCTCCCCGCGAACCGGCCAGATATCGCTGTAACCACCGCAAAGCCTCCTCGCCCACGGGCACCAACCGTTCCTTACTTCCCTTCCCGAAGACTCGCACTACACCCTGATTCATACTCAGCTGCACCAATTGCAGGCTGGTCAGTTCCGTCACACGCAAACCGCAGGCGTATAGCAACTCCAGCATCGTGCGATCCCGCATTTCCAGGGCTCGTGACAGATCGGGTGCCTGCAGCAAGCGCTCCACTTCCACTTCAGACAACGTCTTTGGCAGCGGTCGACCCAAACGCGGACTTTCTATATCCAGTGTAGGGTCAACGCTGATACGCCCCTCGCGTAACAGGTGATGGAAGAAGCCTCGGACACACGACAGAAAGCGCGCAGTTGAACGCGGGGACTGCCCCTGCTCAAGTCGCGTACCCAGATAGGCCTGCAAAGATGAGCGTGTCGCCTCTGTAATCTGACTTCTGTCCCGCTTTAACAACCAGTCATTGAATTGGCGGAGGTCACGGCGATAGGAGGAGAGGGTATTGTTACTCAAGCCCTTCTCCATCCACATGGCATCGATAAAGTGTTCAATATCGGGGTTTATCAGGGTATCCACAGACATGTGACTACCCTATCACGATTTTCAGACCGCCATCAGCGCAGTAGGCGCCAACACAAAAAAACGGCACATAGTGCCGCTTTCGGATACTTGCCTGCAATGGGGTCGAAGACTACAGCTTTTCCTTGATACGGGCTGCGCGACCGCTCAACTCGCGGAGATAGTAGAGTTTGGCTTGACGTACGTCACCACGACGTTTGACGGTGATGCTCTCCACCATTGGACTGTAGGTCTGGAAGGTGCGCTCCACACCGACGCCATGCGAAATTTTGCGTACGGTGAATGCGGAATTCAGCGCGCGATTGCGCTTAGCGATACAAACGCCTTCAAACGCCTGCAAGCGCTCGCGGGTACCCTCGCTGACCTTCACTTGCACGACCAAGGTATCTCCAGGGCCGAATTCCGGAAGCTCCTTGCCCATCTGCTCTGCATCAAGCTGGGAAATGATTTTATTGGTGCTCATGTGGTACTCCTGTTGAATAATTCTGTAGCTTCACAGCTAGCGTCTTGTTGATAAATCCCGTTCGCGGAGATATTCCGCCAACAGTGTCTCTTCCTCGCCCTGCATGGCCCTGCCCCGCAATAACTCCGGGCGCCGCTCGTAGGTCCTTCCCAGTGCCTGCTTCAGGCGCCAAGTGCGGATCTCTTCATGATTGCCACTGAGCAATACTTCCGGTACATCCATGCCCTGATACGTCTCGGGCCTGGTGTAATGCGGGCAATCCAGCAGGCCATCCGCAAAGGAGTCCTCTCGCGCTGAGGACTCGTGCCCCAATACACCGGGCAATTGGCGGGTCACAGCATCGATGACCACCATCGCGGCCAGTTCGCCGCCGCTCAACACGTAATCCCCGATAGACAATTCTTCGTCCACCTCGGCCTCTATCAACCGCTCGTCCACCCCTTCATAACGACCTGCGACCAACACCAGTCCTGGTAGTTGCGCTAATTCCATCGCCTTGCTATGACAAAATGGCTGACCCTGGGGCGACAGGTAAATGACCCTCGCTGCTGCGCCTACCGCCGCCCTCCCCGCAGCGATCGCCTGCTGCAAGGGGTCAATCTTCATCAACATACCCGGGCCACCGCCATAGGGTCTGTCATCCACCGTACGATGGGTATCGGCCGTGTAGTCTCGCGGACTACTATGGCTTAGGATCACCCGACCCTGCCTGACAGCCCTTCCGGTTACCCCATGTTCGCCTACTGCGGCGAACATATCTGGAAACAGGCTCACCAGTGCAATTCGCATCGTGTCCCGCCCGGGGTTCACTGTTGACTCTTCACTCGTCGTCGATGAACCAATCAACCTCAATCAGCGCCTCCTCCAAATCTACCCGGATCACCGTGGAGCCAGGCAAATAGGGAATCAGGCGTTCCCGTGTATCTACACTGCCCTCAGAGGCTTTCACCACTAACACATCATTGGCACCGGTTTCGATCAGGTAGTCGACTGTACCGAACAATATCCTGTCGCCCCCAACCTGACACCACACCTGCAAGCCTTGCAGATCGCGCCAGTAATACTCTCCCTCCGGCAGAGCCGGCAGGGTTGTCTCTGGTACCGCAAGTTCCAGCCCTCGGTAGGACTCCGCGAGCGTGCGCTCATCCACACCCGCGATGTGGGCCACCAGCCCCCTGCCCTGACGCTTTATGACATCGAACTTGACAGGTTCAAAAACACCTCGCCGTTGCAACTGCCAACCACCGAATTCAAGGAAATTCTCCGGTGTTTGCGTATACGGGTGAATCTTCACCCAACCCTTAATGCCATAGCAGCCGGTAATTTTTCCGACCACAAGCATCTCACTACCAGCGGACCTCTTCACCTGCGCGGTCCGTGTGCAGCTGGGCCCGGTCTATCAGGCGGCAGCGGCAACGTCCTTGAGCAGCTTGGCCACTCGCTCTGAAACCTGAGCACCCTGACTCTGCCAGTGTTCCACACGGTCGCTATCGATGCGCAGTCGTACTTCCTGGCCGCGAGCGGTCGGGTTGAAGAAACCGACTCGTTCAATGAAACGGCCGTTGCGCGAATTGCGGCTATCGGTCACCGTAAGGTGGTAAAAAGGGCGCTTCTTGGCGCCGCCGCGAGCAAGACGAATTGTTACCATGTTGCGTTATTTCCTGGAAATGAGTAGGGATAGGCTGCGATTTTGCATCAACACCCACGACAAAAACCGGCTGGCCAGCCGGAAAGGTGGCGTATCATACGGAAAATATGCCCGAGATTAAACCCCGCGGGGCATTATTTTTTAGCTAAATCCGTAACTTAAGCTTCAACGAAATGGGAATCCACCACCGGGGCCGCCCGGGGGCATCATCCCACCCAAACCGCGCATCATCTTTTCCATGCCGCCGCCTTTCATCTTCTTCATCATTTTCTGCATCTGCTTGTGCTGCTTCAAGAGGCGGTTGAGGTCCTGTACCTGCGTCCCGGAACCCTGGGTGATACGACGCTTGCGGCTGCCCTGAATCAAGTCCGGGTTACGGCGTTCCCTGGGCGTCATGGAGTTGATCATGACCTCCATCCGGCCAAACATCTTCATATCAACATTCTGCTGCGCCATCTGGGCCATATTGCCCATGCCCGGCAGCTTGTCCAGCATGCTGGCAATGCCACCCATATTGTTCATTTGTTGTAATTGATCACGAAAATCCTCAAGATCGAATTTTTGCCCCTTCTTTATCTTGCGCGCCAATTTGGCGGCCTTCTCCTGATCGACCTTCTGCTCCACCTCCTCGATCAGGGAGAGCACATCACCCATGCCAAGGATGCGCGAGGCCAGACGATCCGGATGAAAAGGGTCCAGCGCTGTGGTCTTCTCTCCAACACCAAGGAACTTGATCGGCTTGCCCGTAATTGAGCGCACCGACAGGGCGGCGCCCCCGCGCGTGTCGGCATCCACCTTGGTAAGAATCACACCGGTCAATGGCAGTGCCGCGTCGAAGGCTTTGGCCGTATTGGCCGCATCCTGACCCGTCATCGCGTCCACTACAAACAAAGTCTCCACCGGGTTCACCGCGGCATGCAGTTGCGCGATTTCGGCCATCATGTCCTCGTCGATAGCCAAGCGACCCGCGGTATCGATGATCAAAACATCACTGAACTGAATCCTGGCGTGCGCCAACGCCGCCTGCACAATGGCCACCGGCTGCTGCCCGATGTCGCTGGCATAGAAATCGACGCCAACTTCTGCAGCGAGCATTTCCAACTGCCTGATAGCCGCCGGCCGATATACGTCGGCACTGACAACCGTGACCTTTTTCTTATCACGCTCTTTCAGTAATCTGGCTAACTTGGCCACCGTGGTGGTTTTACCGGCTCCCTGCAAGCCCGCCATCATTATTACCGCTGGCGGTGTTGTCGCTAAATTCAGCCCCTCGTTAGCGGAGCCCATAATGGCCTCGAGCTCGGTTTGAACAATGCGCAGAAACGCCTGTCCGGGACTGAGGCTCTTCATCACATCCTGACCAAGCGCCCGCTGTCTGACCGATTCCACAAAATCTTTGACGACCGGCAGCGCCACATCGGCCTCCAACAAGGCCATCCGCACCTCGCGCATCGTTTCCTGAATATTCTCCTCGGTTAAGCGCGCCTTGCCAGTAATACTGCGCAGGCTATGGGATAGTCGATCACTCAAACTTTCAAACATCGTGTAACTCTCCCGGGTCGCGGCTGACCGCGACGTTGGTCGCTATTGATTCTGGTGTGACAAGCCGGTACAAAGGGCGCAGTATACTTTACCCGGGCCCAAGCCCCAAACCGATGTCGATCGCTTTACTTGCCCCGCTTTGCGCACTGCTCTACCTGGCCGCTACCGGCCTGCAATTGCTGCATATCTCACAACGACGCCAGCAAATTGATCGCCGCGTTTTCGCATTGGGGCTATTGGCATTGTTGTCCCACATGCTCATCGTCTGGAAAATCGCCTTTACCAGCGTTGGAGTTGACTTGGGATTTTTCAAAGTTGCCGCACTGCTATTTCTCGTGATCAATCTGGCCTGTATCACATCCCTGACGCGCAGACCCTTACAGAATTTGCTCATCGCACTGTTTCCCCTGTCAGCGATCGCGGTACTGGTATCGGCCTTTGCACCCGATACCGCTCCAGTCCTTAGTCGGCTAAGCGGCGGCATGATACTGCATATCAGTAGCTCCATTTTGGCCTACGCCGTGCTCACGCTGGCCGCGATTCAGGCAGCGGTGCTCGCATTGCAGGACCAGCAGTTGAAGCGGCGCCACACTCGCGGCATTGTCCAGATCTTGCCGCCGCTGCAACTGATGGAAAGCATGTTGTTCGAATTGCTCTGGATAGGCTTGGGTTTGCTCACCATCGCCATCGTGTCAGGGGCAGTATTCGTCGAGGATCTTTTTGCCCAGCATCTGGTACACAAGACAGTGCTGACCATCGCCGCATGGCTGTTATTTGCCACGCTGCTCTGGGGACACTATCAACGGGGCTGGCGCAGTAGAACAGCCGTACGGTTTACGCTCGCGGGCTTTGCATTGCTGATGCTGGCCTTTTTTGGCTCGAAACTCGTGCTGGAGCTGATATTGCAACGCGGGTAGACGGGAGGACCGGCCCAGCAACAGGGCTTGCTCCGACTCCGCTTTTTCTTCAAGATAGGTTCCGCTCTCCCCTACGAGGTCCACACCGGCTTTGAACGAAGCACCGCTGGGTTTACTGTTCTCCATTCTTGCTGCACTAATCATACTTTCCGGATTCTTCTCCGCTGCAGAAACCGCCATGATGACGCTCAATCGTTATCGATTGAAGCACCTGCAAAAACACAAGCACCGTGGCTCCATACGTGCGGGTAAATTGCTGGAGCGCCCTGATCGACTGATTGGCATGATATTGATCGGCAATAATATGGCCAATATCTTCGCCTCAGCTATCGCAACCGTCATCGCTATTCGCTTATGGGGAGATGCTGGCGTGTACATCGCCACTGGCGTCCTCACCCTGGTAATTCTGATTGTCAGTGAGATTACGCCCAAAACCATTGCCGCATTGCACCCGGAGAAAGTGGCCTTTCCCGCCAGCCTGGTATTATTGCCGCTACTGAAAATCATGTATCCCGTGGTCGCCCTGGTGAACAGTGTTACCAACGGACTGTCGCGAATACTCGGATTCGATCCCAATAATAAAGGCGATGTACACGTTTCCTCGGGCGAGTTGCGAACCATCGTAACTGACGCGGGTCAGTTGATTCCCGCAAGACACAGGGAGTTGTTGCTTAATATTATCGATCTGGAACATGTATCGGTCGACGACATCATGGTGCCACGCAGCGAGGTGTTTGGCATTGATCTGGATGACAGCGACGATGACATCCTCTTGCGCATTCAATCCAGCGCCCATACAAGATTGCCCGTGTGGCGCGATGACATCAATAACATTGTGGGTGTGCTGCATATGCGCAATATCAGCCGTGTCATCAACAGGCAGGGGCTCGACAGGTCTGCCCTGGAGCGCGAGATGGAAAAGCCCTATTTCGTTCCCGAAAGTACGCCCCTGCACACTCAGCTGATGAACTTCCAGAAGAAGAAAATGCCGCTTGGCGTAGTCGTCGACGAGTATGGTGAGGTGCTGGGTCTGGTGGCGCTGGAGGATATTCTGGAGGAGATAGTAGGCGAATTCACCTCTAATATGGCTGAGACGACGGACAGCATTTTTCCACAGCGCGATGGCAGTTATATCATAGACGGCACAGCGAGCGTCCGGGACATCAACAAGTCGCTGGAATGGAGTCTACCCACGGATGGCCCAAAAACCCTTAGTGGCCTGATGCTGGAACATCTGGAAGCCTTTCCCGATGCCAACGCGGGGCTCGCCATCGGCAGCTATCGCCTGGAAATTCTGGCACTGGAAGGCAATGTTGTGCAGTCGGTACGTGCCCAGTTAGCGGCCTGATCCATTGCGGAATGTGGCTTCCTTTGCGCAATAAGCAACGTGCTTACTGCCCGATTACAGTAACCTGATGGTGAAGCTTGCTTGGAGACGCTCACCCGCCAAACGAAGAATCTCCTGTTTCTGCTCAGACGTGGCCATAAACCAATCGGTGATTTCCGCAGCAGAGCGATAACAACCCATGCAAACATCCTGCTCGTCCAGCACGCACACCGAGATACAGGGTGAGCGAGGCTCAGTATCTTTCATGTCTGTACCTCGAGCAGCGCGCCGTAGCGCCGGGCATTGCGGACATAGTGATCGGCATTGAGCTGCAGGCCCAGCTGCTGCTCGGCAGACAACTGCGACTTGATCCGAGCTGGTGATCCCAATACCAGAGAACCGTCGGGTATCTCCATGCCCTCAGTGACCAGGGCATTGGCTCCGATCAAACAGCCCTTGCCTACCCTGGCACCGTTGAGAACGACGGCGTTAATCCCCACCAGAGAGCCATCGCCAATGGTGCAACCGTGTAGCATGGCATTGTGTCCCACAGTCACATTCTGGCCCACTGTCAGGGGAAAGCCCGGATCTGCATGCATCACAGTGCCATCCTGAATATTGCTGCCCGCGCCTACCTCGATCCGGTCCGCATCACCGCGCAACACACAGCTGAACCACACACTGGCATTTTCATGCAGGATGACATCGCCGATCAGGACCGCATTGGGGGCAATGAATTGCCCATCGCCCACCAGGGTTACCCGTTTGTCACCGAGACTATATTTCATGGCTGCTGTGTCCAGTCGCGTTGCAGGTCAAATCCCGCATCGTAGGCGACGTTGGCTAACAGTGCCAGGATCGCGGCAGTCACACCCCAGACGCTGTCCTCACCGATTTGATAATGTGGTACTTGGCGTACTGTGCTGCCGTCAGACATTGATTCCAGGCGAAATATTGTCGCATCCGCAAAGACCGCCAAGGGTGTGAAGAACACGCTGTCGAATTCACCTGAATCGACCACCAACTCAGGGGCGGCGGGTACTCTGGCCACGCAGGGAAACACCTGAAAACCAGTCCGCGTGATCAAGGGTTCCAGCTCACCCAACGGCGCAATCAGTGCAGCAGACAACCCCACTTCCTCCATCGCCTCACGCGTTGCTGTCTCCCAGGGTGAGAGGTCAGCAATCTCGCGCTTACCTCCGGCAAATGCGATCTCACCCGGATGCAATGGCAGATGCATGGCCCTGCGACCCAACAATACACGGGGTGCAGTTTCTGCTGTAAGTGCCACCAGGACAGAGGCCTGCGGCCACTGCCCCGCACCCACGGGATACTGCCACTGACGCCCGCCCCGGGGCAGGCTCGATGCAATACGCTGTAGAACGTCGGGGGAAGCGTTCATCGGTCAGGCAACTCTGTGACCAGGGCCACCACATCCCAGGCAGCTTCTTCGTAAGGATGGGCCTCCAGCAGAGCAGCAACTGCAGCCTGGACGAATTGCGCCTGACACACCATTTCGACCCGATATTCTGTCACCACTTCAACGACATCCTGTCGGCCAAGAAAGGGCTGGCTACCCAGCAACGGCCGAAATTGGCCCTGGCCTAGTACCTGCCAACAACAGCTGTCGTAGTCTCCTATCCGTCCAGCACCCGTGCTAAATACCGCCGCCTTGACCGGCTCCACATGGGACTCAGGCACATAGAAGCAGAGCTTATACATTACACTCCCCTCGCTTGGCGCGCGTAGAATTCCTCGGAAAACTGCTCTAACCGTGCCCCTTCGATAGCGCTGCGGATCGCCGCCATATGCTGCTGATAGAAATACAGATTATGCATCGTATTGAGCTGGGAACCCAGAATCTCATTGCACTTGTCCAGGTGATGCAAATAGGCGCGACTGAAATTCTGGCAGGTGTAGCAATTACATTCCTCATCGAGAGGCAATGTACTTGTCTTATGCCGGTTATTGCGCAGCTTGAGTATGCCGCGTGACGTAAATAGAGTGCCATTGCGGGCGTTGCGCGTCGGCATCACACAATCGAAAAGATCAATCCCGCGGCGCACACCTTCCAACAAGTCCGCCGGCGTGCCAACACCCATGAGATAGCGGGGTTTATCCGCAGGCAGGAGCGGCCCCAGTGCATCGAGCACACTGAGCATCTCGTCCTTGGGTTCTCCCACGGAGAGTCCACCAATGGCATAGCCGTCAAAACCGATATCGACAAGGGCCGCGAGCGACTCTCGCCGCAGCTGCGGATACATGCCGCCCTGCACGATGCCAAATAGCGCAGCACAGCTGGTCCCATGCGCTAGTTTGCTTCTTAGTGCCCAGCGCAGCGACAGCTCCATGGACTGGCGCGCCTCGGTTTCCGTTGTCGGGTAGGGCGTACATTCATCGAAGATCATCACAATGTCTGCGCCCAGACTGCGCTGGATGCGCATGGATGTCTCCGGGTCGAGAAAGACTTTGGCACCATCAACAGGTGATTGGAACGCGACGCCTGCTTCGGAGATTTTGCGCATTTCACCCAAGCTGAAGACCTGGAACCCGCCGGAATCTGTCAGGATCGGACCGTCCCACCCCATAAAATCATGCAGATCCCCGTGCTGCTCAATAATTTCAGTGCCGGGGCGCAGCCACAGATGAAAGGTATTTCCCAAAAGAATCTCAGCACCACTGGCGCGAACGTCGCGCGGCGACATGCCCTTTACGGTCCCGTAAGTGCCCACTGGCATGAACGCAGGCGTTTCCACGGTGCCACGGGAGAACAGCAGGCGTCCACGCCTTGCTACATCGTCCCTGCCCAAGCACTCAAAGCGCATGTCACACGAGTCACTCATGGACAGCCTGGCACCTTAGAATTTAGTGTAATAAACATAGCGTCGCCGTAACTGAAGAAGCGGTATCGCGCCTCAATCGCCTGCGCGTAAGCGGCCATTGTATGCTCCCTGCCGGCAAACGCGCTCACCAGCATCAACAGCGTCGACTCAGGCAGATGAAAGTTGGTGACCATCGCATCGACGTTGCGAAAGCGGTAACCAGGGTAGATGAAGATATCGGTATCGCCACACAATGGCCTTAATTCCCCAGTGTCCAGGCTGGCAGACTCCAGGGCTCGTACCACTGTGGTGCCCACCGCAATGACGCGACCACCGCGTGCGCGTGTGTCGCGCACCGCAGCGCAAACGGCCTCGTTTACCTCGACAAATTCAGTGTGCATACGGTGACGCTCAAGATCATCTTCTCGTACTGGCTGGAACGTACCTGCGCCGACATGCAGGGTTATAGCAATTTGCCTGATGCCACTAGCAGCGAGCTGTGCCAGTAGGGCCTCGGTAAAATGCAGGCCTGCCGTAGGTGCGGCCACGGCCCCCTCCCGCCGCGCATAGACGGTCTGGTAGCGCTCCTCGTCCGCGCTCACATCTTGGCGCTCGATATAGGGCGGCAAGGGCATGTGCCCAATATCCCGGAGTATGTCCGTCAGCGCCGGGCCAGGTACACAGGACACACAGAACAAGTCATCCTCCCGCCCGGTGACGACCAGTTGGTGAGGGCCGGGCTCAGCCGCTGCGCTTTCGCAAAGGCGTATAACCGATCCGGAGCCCGGAGATTTACTGGATCGAATATGGGCAAGCGCCGTATGGGAACCGGTGACCCGTTCAATAAGCAGTTCCACTTTGCCGCCCGTCGCCTTACGCCCCCACAGTCTGGCCGGTATCACGCGCGTGTCGTTCAGCACCAGCAAATCACCGGAGTGCAGGAAATCAGGCAATTCGCAAAAGTCGTGGTGACTGAGCACTCCGCTGGCACTATCCAACGCCAGCAGCCTGCTGGCGCCGCGATCCGCTGGCGGATGCTGGGCGATCAGCTGCGGGGGTAATCGGTAATCGAAGTCGCTACGTTTCATAGACAAAAAAGCCGACACATGGTCGGCTTCGACGCAAGCTCGAAAGCTTGCTGGTCTTATTCCGGTGCTGCCTCGGTAGCAGGTTGTTCTGCAGGAGCTTCCACAACAGACGCTTCGGCAACGGCAGGTTTCGCAGGCAGGGTTGCCTTGATCAACTCTTCCGCCAACAAGATGCTCGCTTTTTCCGCACCATTAACGGGCTTATTGCGGGCATCCTTGATCGCATAGCGCTTATCGCCACGCTGGTAGATGCTGTACTGCTTTGTCTTCTTTACTAATTTCATGGGCTTACTCGATTTGTCTATGACTGCAGTGATCACTCAGATGAGGGGGGAGTATCACGATTTGGGTGGACCAAGGAACCGGCGTGAAGTGTACAGACAAAGTCCCTGTACGTTAAGGAAATTTATTGTACTTTCTTTGTCGATTGCTATAATCCTGCGCGCCAAGAGGGGGTCGCTTTGTGACAATCTGACAACCTCTTTATCCCTCCATGCCGGTGTGGTGAAATTGGTAGACACGTCGGATTCAAAATCCGATGCCCTTAAAAGCGTGCCGGTTCGAGTCCGGCCTCCGGTACCATACTTCCTTAGATATCAATAGGTTAGTTAAGTTCGTCCCAAACCCTATCCCTCTCGCCCAAGTTTCACTAGCTAGCAATAAAAAAACTACTGGAATAGTGTAATTTTTTCGCCAAAAATCACTTTATGGTTTATAGTTCTGCGGCTTGATATCACAGATACTACTGTGGCGTGGTAGCAGCAACCGCTGCATTCAGCCCGAGCAATAACTAGACAGCACATCAAGGAGATATACTATGGTCTTTAACAAAAATTTGGCGCTTGCGGCATTTCTCGCACCTGCGCTGGCAGTTGGATCAGTCTACGCTGCAGAGCCGGGTTTCTATCTCGGCGCCAGCGGCGGTCAAACCACAGTAGATGGGGACGCCGACTCATTTGGCTTCGATGATAATGTTCCCGGCTTTAACCAAAACTATAAGATTGATGGTGACGATACCGGCTGGAAGGCCTTTGTCGGCTACCAATTCCTGCCCTGGCTCGGTGTTGAGGCGGGCTACAAGGATTTCGGCGGTATCTCAAACAGCTACTCCGGCAATAACGGCTCCAGCCTGAGGAGCGATGTAGACCTCACCGGCTGGGACGGATTTCTGGTTGGCACATTGCCAGTCGGGCCGGTTGATCTGTTCGCCAAGGTTGGTGGGATCGGTTTGACGCTTGATGGCAAAGTGAATGCTGGTGGGCCAAACATCGCGAATTATCAGAATTCTGGTAGCGAAAATGACACACAATTAGCCTACGGCGTGGGTGCTGCCTACAACTTCGGTAAAGGGCACTGGGGCCTGCGCGTGGAAGCTGAAGGCTTCGATGACAATGAAGTCGATGACTTTTACTTCCTGTCCGCTGGTATAACCTATCGCTTCTTCAGCGACAAAATGGCACCCGTAGCCGCCGCACCAGTTGCTGCAGCACCAGCGAAATGTGCCGATGGTGACGGTGACGGCGTCTGCGACACCGAAGATCAGTGTCCCGACACAGCTCCAGGCACCCGAGTTGGACCTGTTGGTTGCGATTGCGACTACACTCTGCAGTTACAATTCGCATTTGACTCCGCCAAACTCACTGCTGGCGACATGGCACAGCTTGATGAGCTCGTACCCCTCCTGAACAACCCCAAAACTGGCTTTATGGGCGGCGTAATTGAGGGCCATACCGACAGCATCGGTAGTGCCGAGTACAACATGGGCCTGTCCAAGCGACGCGCTGAGTCGGTGGCTAGCTACATGCAGTCCAAGGGCGTGAGTCTGGGTAGTCGTTTCGCCACCGAAGCATTCGGCGAAGCCAAACCGATTGCGAGTAACGATACTGAAGCAGGTCGCGCCGAGAATCGTCGCGTCGTGCTCCGTCGCACGGACTGCGAATCCAGCTCCAAGTAACACTGTAGTATTGTTAGACTAGGCCCGCGGGAGAAATCCCGCGGGCTTTTTATTGTGCTTTGCGTAGGATTAAGAATAGTGATGAAGAGACTGGGAAGTTTCTCCCTAACACCAATCGACTCTCGCGCCTTCGCCCGCACCTCTGGTGACTTTAATCCCCTCCATCTTGATCCTGTGGCCGCGCGTCGCACGCGGTTTGGCCAAACGTTGATTCACGGTGTTTGCGGCACTATTAAAGCTCTCGACCTGCTCCTGCAACAGGGCAGCACTAACATCGCGTTACTTGCTATCAAGGTGAGATACAGCAAGCCTGTAAGCCAGGACCAGGAATTGACAGTTTTTGGCGAAACGACAGGCGCCTTAACCCGACTCGAACTACTCGCCGAGGGCATTCGTTGCCAAATTATCGATCTGGAGTTGGTCGATATCTCGGAAGATTTACCTGGTGAGGAGTATGAGTTAACCACAGACTCAGACGCTGTCGGCCCCTGCATGGACCTGGCTATTGATGCCTGTACGGGCTTGTCAGGCGCGGTCGATCTGCTGTGGAAAAATGACATCATGCACGACTTATTTCCCAGTGCAGTCAGGTATTTGCCCCGGCAACAGCTCGCCACACTGATGGCCAGCACACAGATTGTAGGCATGAAATGTCCCGGCCTGCATTCGGTATTCGCACAACTGGATATGCGCTTTCCCGTGGTCGCGGTTAGTGCAGACGCAAATGTCTGTTCACAGCTAAACTTCAAGGTTCTTGGTATCGACAAACGCATTGATCGGGTGGAGCTTGGCGTAGACAATGCGTATGCAGAAGGCACGATAGAAGCATTTTTCCGCCCTCCCCCCGCACACCAGGCGAGTTTCAAGCAGATAGCCTCGCTCGTACCAAACGACGAGTTCGGCAAGCAACATGCGCTGGTTATCGGTGCATCCCGGGGATTGGGAGAAGTCATCACGAAAGTGCTCACCGCCGGCGGAGCCAATGTCATGATGACCTACGCCGCGGGCAGGGACGACGCTGTCCGTGTGTCAGCGGAAATTGGGGAGGAACGAACGGCACCCTGCGTCTGTGCTTATAACGTACTCGAAGGCTCACTCTGCACTGAAATGGCAGAATTTTTCGCTTCCGTGACGCATATTTACTATCTGGCTTCACCCACCATCACCAAAGGCGATAGCAACAAGTGGGACCAATCCCTCTTTTCCCGCTATTGTGATTTCTACATCGACGGACTGGCGACCCTGCTACAGCACATCAGGGCACATGGACCGGAAAACCGCGAGCTGCAGCTATTTATCCCATCGAGCGTCTTTCTCGATGAGCGTGTAAAGGGGTTTGAGGAATATATCGCCGCCAAAACCGCGGCAGAGGCCTATGTTCAATGTTTCGAAAAAGCACATCGAAACTGGCGGGTGGTTACTCCGCGATTACCAAGACTATACACAGACCAGACCAGTAGCCTCAAAGATACGGATGAACATAAGACACTCGATGTCATTATTAAGCAGCTGCGCTTGGCATTCAGCGATTCCGGCACGCCAGCCACTAACGGGCCATAGCCTGTCGAAACCTTGATCCAACTTTCTCGATCATTGCCAGAAGCTGTTCGATCCACCCCTTCCACACGTTCTTTTTTTGCTCGGTGAAAATCGATAGAACGTAAATCGACAGCAGTGTCAAAGGCACCACAATCACATAGCGCGGAATACCTTCTTCGACTTTGGAAAAAACCGCACTATAAAACCACAGTAGCGGCTGATGAAAAAGATAAATGGAAAAGGTTGCCCCTGCCAGATAGCGAACAATGCTTTCTAACCGTCGGGGCACATTCTTCACCCTCGCCAGCAAAACCCGCAAGCCTATAAAGTGTAATGACAATACGATACCCAGGTAGTAGTCACTGATAAATTGGCGACTGAACGAGAGCTGCAGATGCATGTCCTCGCCCAACAGCGTCTTAAGAAAATCCCAACCCAGCTGGCCCATATTCGTATGCACATACCAATACCCGCCAACCAGCGAGAGTGCCAGGCTCAACCAGGCCAAGGGAATCGGCAAACGAGACAGGTAATCTGACCGATAGACCCATACTCCCATCCACCATACCGGCAGCAGCAGCAGAATTTTGGGACCCAAGAGCAGGCACAATAGCAGGAAAAACAGCCAACGCCGTCTGCCCTTTATGAAAAAAAGTATCCCAAAGAGGACGTAATACCAGACTTCATAGTTCAGCGACCAATAGGGCACATTGGTAAACAGCTGAATACCCAAGGTCCATATTTCATTCAGAAAAAGGCTGCTGGTCACTACACGAATAAGTGGCAAATCCCAGGCGCGATAGTCCTGCGGATAAACGGACTCGTCGATGTGAAATCCCGCAGCATCCAGAACGATTGTCAAGACTATGGCCGGAATTGCTACCGAGTAAATACGGGCCCCTCGTGCCACTATAAAGCCGCGAAAATCCTGTTCGCGAGTGTCGGCCACATAGGCGATGACAAACCCGGATAACACGAAGAAGATAACTACCGCCTCATGCCCCAGACTGGTAAACAATATCCCGGGGCGGTAAATCCAGTTGGCATGGTAAAAAAGTACGAGTAGCGCAGCCAGAAAACGCACGGCATCGAGATAGAGAGAAAATGCCCGTGACATTACGCGCGCCTACAAGGATTCCAGTGTGAAATTCTATGCTAGAATTGAGTCGCACACTAGTTTGCGCCAAGACTTTGCGGGTCATTTCACACTCTGAAAGGGATAGCTATCAGGCACATCATTCTACGGTGTAAGCTGTTTTGGAAGACGCCTCACGATTAGCCACTGACCCAAGATGAAAATATCAGACGACCAACTCGAAAAGCTCCTGGCGGCACAATCTCCCCAGGAAGTAAAAAATCTGTTGGTGCAGCGTAGATTGGTGCCATCATTGGCGCAGGCGAACAAACTTCGACAGCGCCTTAGTGATCTTCAAGGTGCGCATCGAACTATTCGATTGGGCATCGTACATACCTATACCAGCGAGCTGATCGAGCCGTGGCTGCATTTTTGCGCTGCATTGAATCAAATCAGTGTCGAGCTCTATCATGCGCCATACGGTGTGACACTGCAGGAAGCCACCGCAGATTCGGGCTTGGCTGCCCACAATCCCGATGTAACGCTGCTGCTGTTGACCCGAGAGGATCTACATCCAGCGCTCCGCACGGCCTCTGCCTGCATCCCCTTAGCAGAGAAACAGGGCATTAATGACGTGCTTAGACAGGACTTGAATAATCTGGTGCGGCGATACAGAGACAACCTTGCCGGCCATATCATTGTTACAGTCCTGCCAAATCCTATGCCTCCTGGCCTCGGTCTATTCGATAGCATGGCAGCCAATTCTGAGACGCACTGGTGGAATGAGCTGAAAGCAAGCCTCGCCAGTGACGTTCGAGAAAATTTCAACGGCGTTAGCTACCTTGACATGGACCAACTGGCCATGCAGGTCGGACAAGACAACTTCTTCGACATGCGCCTGTGGTACTCATCGAGCTATCCCTTTACACCAGACGGCGCACTGGCCGTCTCGAATTCTGTCACTAGTATTGCCGCCAGCCTGCTTCTCACCAAGGCCAAAGTTATCGTGCTGGATGCCGACAATACGCTGTGGGGAGGTGTTATAGGTGAGGATGGGATGAAAGGTATCGCACTTGGCCCGGATTACCCTGGTAGAGTGTATGTGGATTTCCAGAAACGCCTACTAAGTCTGCAACAGCGTGGATTTATTCTGGCTCTATGCAGCAAAAACAACCCCGAGGACGTGGATGAAGTATTGCGCGCTCATCCGCACCAGCTGTTGAAGCATGAACACTTTGCGGCGCAGAGAGTCAACTGGCTACCGAAGCCGGATAACCTGATAGCTTTGGCGCAGGAACTGAATCTTGGGCTGGACTCCTTTATTTTCGTTGATGATAGCGATTATGAATGCGCTGCAGTAAGACACGGTTTAGCGGAAGTGGAAGTCGTCCAGGTTCCGTCACGAACTGCAGAGATACCCACGTGCCTTGACACTCTGGTGCGACTGGAGATTACCTCACTTACCAAAGAAGACTTCGAAAAGACTGCCATGTATGTGCAGGAGCGGCTGCGAAATTCACAACGAAAGGCGCTGACGGAAACCGGCGGGAGCGTAGAAGACTATCTCGAGTCACTAAACATGAAAATGTCGATCGGGCTTGACGACATATCAATTGTGCAGCGCCTCGCGCAACTCACCCAGAAGACCAATCAGTTCAACCTGACCACTCGACGCTATGATGAAAAAGAAATCGCTGAAAAGATAAGTAATCCTGACACTTCGGTTTTTCACTTTTCCATAACGGATAACTTCGGGGACAGCGGCGTTGTAGGTTTGGCCATTGTCGATAGAGAATCGGACATTGCCGCCCGACTCGATACCTTTTTGATGTCGTGCCGGGTGATAGGGCGCATGGCGGAGCACGCTTTTCTCTACACCATCACGCGCAACCTTCAGTCCCGAGGAGTTAAAGCGCTTTCAGCAGATTACATTCGCACGCGTAAGAATGGGTTGGCGGAAACATTTCTACCGGACAATGGGTTCTGTCAAACTGAGGATGACAGGTATGTGAGGAACCTATTAGTGAGTGTCGATACGCTGAAAAATTGCTTCCCCATAGATATTGAAGGACCGTAATCTGAATGAGCACTTTTGAAAAATTGCAGGAAATCATTGCCTCAGCGCTGGAGGTTCCCGCGAGCATGATAAGGGAAAACTCGACGATGGAAGATATCGAGGAGTGGGATTCACTTGGTCATGTTCACATCATGGTTGCGCTCGAGCAAGCCTTTGACCTATACATGGACGTGGACGATTTCGCAGAACTGGATAACGTTCCAGCAATCTTGAGTTACCTGGCGGCGGAGAAGGCAGATTAGCATGTTGCTCCAATGAATCTGATCGAGCGCTTGTCATCTACTCTACTGAGGCTACTACCGCGCGCGCATTTTCTTAAGATGCGTTCTGTCTATTTTAAAACAAAGAAAAAGATTGGCCCTCTTCTTTGCCTGATCCATGGCACCTTTACCACTAGTGATTTAGTCGCAGAAATCGATAGTCGACTCGACAAAGACTGGCAAATCCTGATGGTACACAGCTCTGTCAACAACCTGTTGCCCATGTATCAAGGCAATGCACTAGAACTACTCAAAGCACTCATTGATTACTGCGGCCCCAATCGAACATTGGTGATGCCTGCCTTCAATTTCGGCGAGGGCGGTGAAGGCGCACGCGGGACGCTAAAGAAGAATCCCCGGTTTGACCTTCGACGAGCTCCTTCGCAGATGGGACTACTGACTGAACTCTTCCGCCGCTCAAAAGGCGTGCAGCAAAGTCGACACCCGGTTTATCGGGTAGCGGCTCTTGGGCCTCACGCGAGTGATCTGACTATGGGGCATGAAAGTTCACCCGGCGGCATGGGTAAAGGCACGCCTTTTGACTATATGGCGCAACATAACGCGAGTATCATTGGCATTGGTAAAACCTTTCAGGTGATGACGCAAGCTCATCATATTGAGAGCTTGTTAGGTAGTGACTGGCCCGCGCCATGCAAGCAGCTGCCCAATATCGGCGTCACCCTGATAGACAAGCAGGGGGAAATTGAAATGGAGATTGGCGGAACCCAGCAGCAATGGAACTTTAATATCTGGAAACTGCGCGAGATCATGCCGAGCGAGAAATTGCGAGAATGGCGTTTTCACAACAGCCCAATGTTTGCCGCGCGGGCTAACGAAGTCACTGACGCACTCGTTAGTGCTGCGCAACGCGGCTTCACGCTGTACGAGCCCTAAGATGGCCACCTACCGAGTAGCAACGTGACGGCAAAAAAACCAACTGAAATATGTATTTCTATCGATACTGAATTCAGTATTGCAGGACACTTCGAGCAACCGGAAAAACACCAGCCTGTTGCCGGCCCCGCGGTGTACGGTAGTGTCGATGGCAAGGAGGAAGCCTTGGGGTTTCTGCTGGAAACCTTTGATCGCTACAGTATCACCGCCTCCTTTTTTGTCGAGTGCGCCAATTACTTCTATTTCGGCGATGCGCCAATGCAAGGCGTCGTCGACCGCCTAAAAGCAGCACGGCAGGATATTCAGCTGCATGTTCATCCGGTATGGCTCAGCTTTAATACGGATCCGCAGCTGGGTACATTTCCTCGCCAGGACGATTGCTCGGGGCAGACCTTCGTGGAGCTGAAAAGGGCATTCAGCACCTGTATAGAGATTTTCAGACGTTGGGTGGGTCACGATCCACTGGCGATCCGCACCGGCAGCTTACGCGCCGATGAAAATGTCTATCGAGTGCTGCGTGAGCTGGGCATCCTGATGAGCTCCAATATTGCACTAGGAGTGTTCCAACCTAAAGAGCCGCTGCTGCGCCGGGATTCAGGTCGACACCTTATTCACGGAGTCATGGAGGTTCCCGTATTTAGCTATCAGGATAGTCATTTCGGCGGTCGGGCGCACAGAAAATCTCTGCAGATTACCAGCTGCTCGTGGCCCGAAATGAAACATCTACTATGGAAAGCGAGGAAGCTGGGTATTGAGAATATTGTGATACTCACCCACCCATTTGAATACATCAAGAAATCTGACTTCCGTTACAGTACGCTGACCAGGAACCGCGTGAACCAGCAGCGTATGCAAAACCTATGCGAGTTTATTTACCAACATGCAGAGGATTTTGTGGCCGCTGATTTTTCCACCCAGTACCATTCCTGGATCAATTCGGAACTCAAGCAAGCGTCTCTCACAATGCCGTCAATGTACGCCGTGGGCCGAAAGCTGCACAATAGGTTAAATGATGTGATATGGCGCTACTAGAATCAATCCGACTTAGGCAGGTTCTGATTAAATAGCCCACACTTGGCTAGGCCGCATGCCGGTCTTCCTGGCGGCGCCCCACAACATCGCGACGGTTTCGCAAACTCCAGAATTCTGACTCTTCGGTTTGCTCTAGCGCGCCGCAGCGACGATCACGGGCTCCGCTGCGCCTATCCGCATGATGAATGTACTTACACGTACAATCGGCCGCTGTGCAGTCTGCCAGCGGCAAGGCGGGAGCATCTTCACTAAGGAAGCGCAGCAGCTTGAGCGACTCCACTGCCTGACAGCTCTCCTTGGTCGGGTTTATCGACACGGCATGAAATGGATCGGCGACGCCAAATCCAGTTCGTCGATCATGTTTTCGAGTACTACGGGATGCCGTACTGCCCGGCCGTAACCTGAAGAATACAATCGTCCCCACAATCATTGCAGCCATGAGGATTGCAATCTGCATTCTTATCTCCGCCAAGTGGCTGTATCCGGTTGGTCCGGCGCTTCTACACCTTACTCTAAGGCGCAGCCCAAGAGCAAGAAAGCGCTACAGCCCGGCCCGAGGGTCGTCAAACATTGCCAGTTCCACCATGGCGCACAGCGTATGGCCAATGAGAATATGTGCCTCCTGAATCCTGGGTGTCTCATCGCTGGGCACGCACAGGCAGTGGTCACAAAGCTCGCGCATCTTGCCCCCGCTCCTTCCCGTCAGCCCAAATGTCATAATACCTTTGCGTCGCGCCGCTTCCAGGGCCTGCAATATATTAGGGCTGTTGCCGGAGGTGGAAATACCCAGGAAAACATCACCCCCCACACCGTTGGCCTCTATCTGGCGACGAAACAACTGGTCGTAGCCGTAGTCGTTGCCGACCGCCGTGAGTATGGAGGTATCGGTGGTTAGCGCCAGGGCGGGTAGACCGGGTCGATCAAAATTGAACCGGCTGACAAACTCTGCCGCAATGTGCTGTGCATCGGCAGCGCTACCGCCGTTGCCCGCCACCAGCAATTTTTTTCCCGCCTCATAGCAATCAATGAGCAGGTAGCCCATATCGGTCACCTGCTGCATAAATCGGGAATCATCCAGTATGCGCTGCTTGACCGCCAATGAGGCTTGAAATTGCGCTACGACATAACTCAGGTCGGGACGTTCCATGCGGATGCTCCATGGGGTTCGAATTGGAAGGAAACGACATCGCCGCCCATTTGATTCAAGGCCCTGATCAAGGTGAGGCGCTCCACCGGATCGACAATAAATACAATAAATCCGCCGCCGCCGGCGCCGGATACTTTACCGGCCCACGCCCCGGCCTTACGCGCCACACTCATGGTCTCTTCAATCTCGGGGTTGCTGATCTGGTCGGCCAATTTCCGCTTGGTCTGCCAGCTCTGCCCAAGAATCTCGCCGAAGCGCCGGATATTGCCACGCAGCAACGCTTCCTTCATTGCACTTGCATCCAGCTTGAGCTGATGCACTGCTTCCACCGATTTACCACCACCGGACTTAACGCTTTCAATCTGCTGCGCGATGATCTTATCGGACGAGCGGGAGACCCCGGTGTAGTACAGCACCGTTGATGCCTCCAGCTCACTCAAAATCCACTTCTTTATGCGCAGCGGATTGACAATGACACGATTGTGCTTATGAAACTCCATAAAATTGACGCCACCGAACGTGGCCGCATACTGGTCCTGGGCGCCACCTCTAAGGCCTATGTCCTGACGTTCGATTTCAAACGCCAGATGCGCTACGTCGTATTCACCCAGTGGCAGATGCAACAGTTCGGCAAAGGCCGTCAGTATGGCTACTACCATGGTGGAGGATGAACCCAGGCCAGATCCTGCCGGGGCATCTGAATGGGTACTGATTTTCAGGGCGAGAGGCACGCCGTGGTTAAAATCTCGAATGACCCGATTGTACACACCCTTGTGCAAGTCCAGCAGGCCGTCGTAGCTAAACGACGGCGCACACGGCGCAGTGAACACCTCTTCTCGATCACTCGCCACGAAAGTGACCATCCCATCATCGCGCGGTTCGATAGTACAAAATGAGCTCAAAGTGATTGACGCGTTGAGCACTGCTCCTCCATAGAGATCGCAGTAGGGCGCCACGTCACTTCCTCCGCCAGCCAAGCCCAGCCGCAACGGCGCTTTGGATCTGATTAGCATTGTTGCTACTCCCCTGTCACCAGACGCTGATAAATTGGTTTCAGATTTGCCACACTGTTGACCCAATTGCGTTCATTTTCCACGAAATCGCGTCCTGCGTCTCGGATAGCAGGCCATCTGTGTTCCTGCTCTAACAACGCCAGCAGCTGGTGCACCAGGTCGTCTATATCGTCTGCCTTGAACAACGTCCCTGTTACACCATCACGCACCAGTTCCTTATGTCCACCGACATCCGAGGCGAGAAACAGACTTTTCTGCGCCATGGCCTCCAACGGCTTCAACGGAGTAACCAACTCAGTCAAACGCATCGATTTTCTGGGGTACACAAGTACATCGGTAACGGAGTAATAGGCCTCAACTTCGCTGTTGGGAACACGCCCTGTCAGTATTACAACGTCCTGTAAATCCAACTGCTCTATCTGCTGCTTGATCTCTTCTACGACTTGCCCTCCGCCCACCAGCAGTAATTTCAGATCTGAACGCACTGCCAATAGCTTCGGCATAGCAGCAACGAGCAGATCCAGGCCTTCGTAAGCGTAGAATGAGCCGATGAACGCAATGACCTTTTTTCCCCCAAGGTTTAGATTGCGCTCGATATCACTATCGCGCGCCCCCACCGGCTGGAAGCGAGCCGCATCCACGGCATTGGGCACTATGGTGATCTTCTCGGGATCTATGCCACGCAAGATCAGATCATTGCGAATGCCTTCACAAATACACGTCACTGCAGCAGCGCGCCGGAGCACCCAGGTCTCCATCGCTCTGGTCAGTCGATATCGCAAGCCGCCCTCGCTACTGGTGCCATGGCTAACCGCTGCATCCTCCCAAAATCCACGAACCTCATACACCACCGGAATATCTAGCACCCTGCCCGCGCGGATAGCGGCTACACCGTTCAATGCCGGTGAGTGGGCATGGAGTATATCGGGGCGCTCCTGGCGCGCTACCTCAATCAGGCGTTTTGTTAGCACGCGAATAACTGACCACTGTCCCACTACGGGCAAATTAGCAATAACGCCCTTGGCGTCTTGGCAGCGATAAAATTGCAGCCCATCAACCTGCTCGATGGCGGAAACTGGCTTGCCCTGATTGTGCTTCGGCCCGGTAAGCTGCGCAGTCTGCCAACCCAATGCACGTTGTTCGCTGAGGATTGCCTTGGTTCGAAATGTATAGCCGCTCTGTAGGGGGATGGAGTGGTCCAAAACGTGCAGCACTTTCATTGCACAAGCCCGCCATCACTGACCAGGAAACCTTCCATTCGCTTCAAATTGGTATCCCAGTTGTAGTGTTCCAACACGCAGGCTCTCCCGGCGCTATTGGTTTGGCGCGGTAACGCCAGTACCTCCAGTGCTGCTGCTGCCATCGCTTGAGCACTATTTGCCACAATGGCAAGAACGCCCGGGTGATCGACAATTCCAAGCAGGGCGCCTTCAGTCGCGAGCACTGGCAAAGTCATGGACATGGCTTCTAGCGCCTTATTCTGAATACCTCGCGCAATCTGCAGTGGCAGGCAGGCGGCCAGCGCATGACTGAGGTAGGGGCGAACATCCGGGACCCCACCGGTCACCCGCACCCCAGGCAGTGTGCCAAGCTTCCAGACCTCGTCGGTCGGCTTCATGCCAACAATACAAAAAAGAAAGCTCGACTCCCGCTCCAGCACCGCAGGCAACACGTGCTCGCAAAACCACTTCACCGCGTCAACGTTGGGCCGGTAGTCCATCGCCCCGGCAAATACCAACACCTTCTGCCCAGCTTGATAGGGATTTTCAAAGCGTATCTGTGGGTCGAAGTACACGCTGTCGACGCCTTGTGTTCTATAGTGAATTTTATTTGCACTTTCAGGCGCCAGTTGCTTGAACAGTGCTGCCTCCTGTGCTGATACAAAAATACTCACGTTGGTGGAGGCCGCCATCTGTCTCTCATAGGTCAGCAATTTTCTTGCCTCTCGCTGGTATAGCCACGATACCGGCCAGCGCTTCGACGTGGCGTAACTGCGCCATTTCTCGCTGTCGACATCTTCGGCATCGAAGATCACGGGAACATGTGCAGGCAACAGGCCTCGCACAAAGCGCCCCATGACACCGCTGAATATCAGTACCGCGTCAGGGCATTCACGCTCTATAGTCGAACGGACCCAGCGTTGCAGCTCGGCACTACCGTAATAACTCAGGCTCAATGCCTGCCCCGACAGCAGGCCATACAAACTCCCGGTGATTCGGCTGACTCTGGGCAAATTGACGATGCAACTGTCTTCGCACTTTTCCCGTACCACATCAGCATACTGCCAATCCTCCGGGTCATCGATAAACGTGCCCAGGTGCACACGCCAGTGAGCGGAGAAGTAGTTGAGCATATTGTTGGAGGAAATTTTATCGCCCTTGTTGGGAGGAAAAGGCAATCGATGAACCAAATACAGCAGTTTCTTCATTTTGCTTCTTTATACATTGACTGCGACGAGGTGTGCCCTTGCCCCGCCACAAGGGCACAGTTATATTGGCCCTCTGATACTAAAGGTCAAACACGCATAGATAAAGCTATTCCACGCCGGCGGAACGCAAATTTGTATGAGAACTGTGAAACAAGCCGCCATTCTAATTGGGGGTAAAGGAACCCGTTTGGGTGACGCGGTACGCAGCACACCTAAACCCTTGCTGGAAGTGTGTGGGCGCCCCTTTGTCGAACACGTCATGCTCAATCTGCGCCGTTTTGGTTTCCAGGACTTTATCCTGCTGGCGGGTTACCAGGCTGCTGTCGTCCAGGAGAAATACGGTGAGGGCTCGAATTTCGCACAGGAACTGAACGCGTCAATCAAAGTCATCGTCGAGCCATCGCCCATGGGCACGGGTGGCGCACTGAAGTATGCCAAGCAACATCTGCTCGATGAGTTTCTTCTGCTCAATGGCGATTCCATCTTTGATTTCAACTATCTTGACTTATGCAACTGTGCCTACGAAGGCGAAACCGCAAACTGGCTGTGTCGTGTTGCTCTGTTGCCCGTGGCAGACGCTACCCGATATGGATTGGTAGATCTCGACGGAACACGGATTACGGCGTTTCGGGAAAAGCCCATAACGCCAGAATCCGGCCTGGTAAACAGCGGGATCTACTGGATGAAATCCGCATTGCTGGAACACATCGAGGACATGCCTTGCTCCCTCGAACAGGCAATATTTCCGAAACTCATCGCCGCCGGTCGCATGATCGGTCGTGTTTACAACGGATTCTTTATTGACATCGGTATCCCAGAGGATTTGCAGCATGCCCGGGATCATCTTCTGGACAGTATGAGGAAGCCAGCAGCCTTCCTCGATAGAGACGGCACCCTAAACCACGACGATGGCTATACCCACAAGATTGACCAGTTTCGTTGGATCTCTGGCGCCAAAGACGCCATCCGAGCCCTGAACGACGCAGGCTTTCTGGTGTTCGTCGTAACTAATCAGGCAGGCATCGCCAGGGGCTACTATGACGCGGCGGCCGTAGAGGCGCTGCACGACTGGATGCAGAGCGATCTGGCGACCCTAGGAGCACACGTCGATGAGTTTCGCTACTGCCCCCATCACCCTGAAGGTACAGTGCGCGATCTCGCTGTTGCCTGTGACTGCCGCAAGCCCGGTACTGGCATGCTAACTCGCCTGATCGAGCAGTGGCATCCTGACATGTCCCGCAGCTTTATGGTGGGAGATTCTGACAAGGATGTCGAAGCCGGCATGGCCATAGGGGTACGTAGCAAAAAAGTCCAGCCCTGCGCCGTACTGCAGGAGGTCAAACACCTGCTTTCAGAACACTGAGTGAGGCTCTTTGCAGTGACTTCTGCAGGGCCAGAGCGCAGCTGTGTTCCTACTAGATTTCCCGCCCCTAGAGGACGTGATATAACGCCAAAGCCTTTCACGGTATAACTGGAAGTGACTGATTTTTCTATAGTTTTCTCCAGTTTTTTCTACCGCGTCACAGAAACTTTCCGTTAGCATTTCCATAACGTCCACTGGCTCACACCGTCAGCGACGCAGCGACTACGAATTTAACAGGCAGTGGGGACCAGAACCCCGAGGGCACTGAACATGAGAAACTTAACACTCCCGGCGCGGGCTTCACTTGTTGCTGCAATGGCCACAATCATCTCGTTGACGAACCTGCACGCGCACGCCAAGACCCCGGAACCTCCTGGACTATTTTCCGAACAACCTTCTAGCACCAAGGTCGTGCCATCCAAGCAAGCCAAGGCGGGGAAAACGCGCTCTGTAAAGATCAACAAGGATAAACTGGGTAAAGGGCGTTTTTTCGTCAGTCTGCCCGGCGGCGTATCCTATGAGGCAGTCCGCGAGTCGCATCAGGACCACGGCAAGGGGCGCTCATCCTGGACCGGTCACGCCGACGACGATGCAGAAAATACGATTGTCCTGGGCATCAGCGGCGATGCAGTGGCAGGGGTATTTAACTACCACGGTAAAATGTTCAAACTGGAACCACGGGCCAACGGCAGCCACGTTCTAAGTGAAGTGAATTCCTCTGATCCGGCACCCGAACTCGACCCGGTTCCCGTTGCCGACACGACCTCGATCGCGACCACACCAACAGCAGGAGCGCTTGTTTCTGCGGATATATCTGGCTCCGTCATTGACGTGATGGTGGCCTATACACCGGCCGTCCAGTCGTGGTACGGCACACCAGGTGCCGATGCGCTGTCTCTGCAGGCGGTGGCAGAAGCCAACCAAGCCTACTCCAACAGCGGCATGAAAACACGACTCAACCTGGTCCGCACTGTGCAGACCAGCTACGTTGAGTCCGGCGATATGAACACCGACCTGAGCAGGCTGCGCACTACCAGTGATGGGTACATGGATGAGATTCACACGCTGCGCAACACCTACGGTGCAGACGTAGTGAGCCTTCTGGCAAATGCCCCACAGTATTGCGGTCTGGCGTATCGTATGGCGACCTTGTCAGCCAGCTTCGCTTCCAGCGCCTTCAGTGTCGTACACCACGGCTGCGCCACCGGCTACTACTCCTTTGCCCACGAAATCGGCCACAATCAGGGCGCTCACCATGACGCAGGAAATGCCACCGGCGCAATTTTCCCCTATGCCTATGGCTACCAGGACCCAAACAGGACATTCAGAACCGTTATGGCTTATGACTGCGTTGGCGGTTGCACCCGTGTCAGTCATTTTTCCAATGCTGAAATCCTCTACAACGGCGTACCTACCGGTGTTGTCGGCAGTGCTGAGAATGCTGACACGATAGACAATACAGCTGCAACCGTTGCCGCTTTCCGGTCGAGCACAACACTGACCCCACCGGCCGCACCTTCTGGTTTCAATGCCGTGGCGATGAGCCCCACCCGGATAGACCTGAACTGGACAGACACGTCCAACAATGAATCAGGGTTTATCCTGGAACGCTCCTTAGACGGTCTCGTTTTCGCCCAGATTGCTTCGCTGGCTGCAAACAGTACCCAGTACAGTGACAGTAGTTTGACCGCTGACACCCTATATTATTATCGCGCCAAAGCGTGGAACGGCAGCGGCAGCTCCGGTAACACCACTGTAGCTACTACAGCGACAGGATTAGCCCCCAGCTATATTGAGCAGGTTGCAGGGAGTGAGTCCGTCACAGCGGGCACCCTCACCGGCACCTTCCCCAATACGTGGATTACGGATGGAACACGCGAGTCTATAACTGAGATTCTCTCCGCAGGCACAAAAAGCAAGCGCTTCAGCTATCTGGAACACTATTGGGCAATACAGGTGAAACCGGGGAAGACCGTCACCCTGTATGCTAATGTGTCAGCCAGCGCTGCCACACAGTCATTTACCTTTGCCTACTCCACGTTTTATGCCGGGCTCGCCGCCAACCCGACAGGCTGGGTCGACATGTTTACGGTTTCCGGCTCAAATCCGGGGATCAGGCAGTTTACCCTCCCGGCCAACAGCCCGTCTGGCTGGTTCTTTATCAGCGTCAGGGACAATAAACGGGTAGCGGGTGTCACCGTCAAGGATAAGGTGCACGTGGATTACCTGGCAATCAGGACTGAATAGGGCACAACTTCAATAATGTCCACTCCCCCCACCCACTAGACGGGGTGAGGGGTTCAACAAAAACCTTCTCTTCTATCGTAAAAATATAGGAACCGACAATAACCTGCCTGGGCACGACGCCAGAGCTTTTGGATGTCAACAATTTTTACACGCCCCCCCTCCGAAGAGCCCCCGCTACACCTAGGGAAACCCGTATTATCTATTAATTTCAGATAGTTAGGGATTTAGGCCCAATATTTGCTTCAAACTATGCACTAAGTCGTTAATTGGTACACAGAGATGGGGCGCTCATGAAAATCAGGCTTGGATTTTACTCTTTACTCGGCGGAGTGTTGCTCACGTCGCCTTTGGCGTCCAACGCCACAGTCGTTTACAGCGACTGGAGCAGCGTCAATGGTGTGGGCGGTGGCGGCAATTACATTATTACTGTGGATAAAGATGTTGTTAACAGTCGGTTCGACATCAATTTCACGGTGAATCCTTGGAATGCGGAGGGCTTGGGACTGTTTATCGATCTGGGCGATTTTAATATTGCAGGTACAGGTACCGATGCTACAGCCACTGCTGCGGTGGGTTTGACCAATATCTTTCCTGCCGGGGAGGTCGAGCTTTTCAACACCGACACCACGTCGGACGGCTGTGGGGCGGGCTGCAACCTGAATGGTTTTAACCCCACCATACCCTCGCCGGACGGGGAGTGGGAATTGGTGTTCAGGCTCGGCTCACAGGGCTATAACGGCATTCAGACTTTCAGCTTTAGCATCAACGACCTGGGCCTGGAAGAAAGCAACTGGGGCTTAATCGGCGTTCGCGCTCAGCAGTTATGTCCCGAAGGTTCTACACTGCCCAACTCAACGAACTGCGGCGGTAGCGACAAGTCATCGGGTAATCCCAGTGAAGATCCCGATCCCGACCCAGATCCCGATCCAGTGCCGGTACCTGGCACACTGCTCCTGATCGGCTTGGGCATGCTAGGTCTCGGGTGGTCACGTAGGCGCCAATCTCCGGCCTGAACCTACCCTTGTAGCACTGCGAAGAGAGCCTGCTCCTGAGGGGGTTCTTTTTGCGTTTTACCATGCTCTCTCATTTCTGACATTACTACCGCCTGCCAACGATTCTGTTGCACTGACTCCTACTCCGGCTACAATCTGCACTCTCTGTTCCTTCGGTATGCCGAATGAAGTCGTTCTGGCGGCCCAGATCGCTTGCACAACTCGTCTTGGTCAGTTTCTTCGCCGCGCTGGCACCGCTTGCCATCGCCATCCTGTTCAGCGTGCAGGCGCTGGCCACGATGGCGGACAAGAATCGCGAAATCACCCAAGTCGTGGTGGATGTGACCCGCCTGGGCCAGGACATACAGCAGGACGTGCTGGAAATCGAGCGTCGCGCTCGCCAGCATATGGCGCTGGCCAATCCCGACTTGGCCGAACTGTTCGCGCGGGAGCGAGCCAGGTTGGCTGGCAAGCTTCACATCCTGCAGCGACGGATGCCATCAGATAGCCCGGCAATCAATGACCTGCTGGATTCCTTGAACCGCCTGGAGCTGGCGCCTGCTACAACGGGAGTGCTTTCCCCCATAGCTGCTCCCGCCCCTTCTCAGGACTACCTCGATCACGACTTCACGGTGATCAACGATCAAAGCAGGGCGGTGGGAAAATGGCTGCAAGCGTCAGTTGACCAGCTGCTGCAAAGAAACGTAGAGCAAGCTAACGCGCATATCAATTCGCTGGTCGTGCAATTGGCTTTGCTGGCTGCCGCCACCTTGGGTTTACTGCTGCTTTTAGCCCGCTGGATTAACAAACCGGTGAAAGATCTGACCCAGGAAATACACAATCTGGGCACCTCAGGCCTCAGTCATCCGATCGAAATATCCGGCCCGCTGGAGATGCAGGCTCTGGGTAGTGAACTCGAATGGTTGCGCCGCAGACTGCATGAGGCAGACCAACAAAAGCAACTTTTCCTGCGGCATATTTCGCATGAATTGAAGACACCGCTGGCCAGCCTGCGCGAAGGCGCGGATTTGTTGGCCGAGCAAGTCACTGGCCACCTGTCACAGCAGCAGCTGGAAATCGTTGAGATCGTGCGGCAGAACAGCATTGCACTGCAGCAGTTGATCGAAAACCTGATCGACTATAACCGCCTACCTCACCAGGAATTGCTCTTTGAGGAAATCGAGTTACACACTTTGTGGCATGAAGTGCTGGGCAACTACAGTATCAGCTTGAATAAAAAGGCCCTGCAACTGCAGCAGTGTGGCAGCGAGGCTACATGGGTCGCTGATCGATACAAGTTGAAGACCTGCTTGGATAATTTGTTATCCAATGCCATCAACTACACTCCGGAGGGCGGTAGCATTGATGTTACCTGGCGCTCCAGTGGGCAACTTCTAGTGATCGACGTGGCTAACTCTGGCGAGCCGATACCCGTCAAAGATACGGAGCGCGTATTCGAGCCTTTTTTCCAAAGTCTGTCCAGGAGATCCGGTCCTATCAAGGGCTCGGGTATCGGCTTGAGCGTGGCACGGGAGTGCATCGAAGCTCAGGGAGGAAGCCTGTCGATCACACCCCATGCTAGACTGCCCGTATGTTTTCGCCTGATATGTCCCGCACATTAATTTCGCTGCTTTTTATGCTGGCCGTGCTGGCAGGCTGTGCCGTGCAACCGCCCGATCAGGCGGCAGGAGACCACCCTGCCGATAGCGTCATGTATGCGACCGTCGAAGAATGGCTCGATCTGCAACAGGAAGTGGGGGAACTGGGCGCGGCAGACGTAGCGAGCCGATTGGCCACGGTCGACAAATCCGCCAGTACCGGCCAGCTCTACTACTACGGCGTTTTGAACCAGCAGTTAAAAACGTATGGCGCTTGGACTGTGGCGCGAGATACTTTTCGAATGCTGCAGGCGGATCAAGCGCTAACCAAACAGCAACGGCAGCTCGCAGGAATTTTGCGGCAGTATAATCAGAACCGCATAAACAGTTACGCCAGACAACGAGTTTTACTCAATGAAAGTGCGAAACTGCAGCAGAATCTAAGCGATAGCGAAGGCGAAAAACAACAATTGGCGAAGAAAATCCAGGCACTAACGGAGCTGGAAGCGGCGATCAGCACCCGCCGGGAGGAGTGAGCCCGTGGCCGATCGCCTGTTGTTGGTAGACGACGATGCCAGCCTGCTGAAACTGCTGGCTATACGTCTTGAAGCGGAAGGCTTTGATGTGTTGACCGTCGAATCTGCGGAGCTGGCCCTGCAGGCCCTGCGCAACAATCCAGTGGAACTGGTGATCACCGATTTACGCATGGAAGGTGCCAGTGGCCTGGAGTTGTTTGAGCAGATTCGGCATTTTTATCCCGGCCTGCCCGTCATAATTATGTCGGCGCAAGGTACTATTCCGGAAGCCGTGTCCGCTACACAAATGGGCGTCTTTGAGTTTCTTACCAAACCAGTCGATAAAACCGTGTTGTTGGCTGCAATTCGCGCAGCTGTGCAGCGCTCCGCCGGTAGCACACAGGCATCCGTTTCACAGAAGTGGCGCGAACATATCGTATCGCGCAGCCCTCTGATCGAACGTATTCTCAATCAGGTTCGACAGATCGCCAGTTCCGACGTCAGCGTACTCATCACAGGCAGCACCGGGAGTGGCAAGGAGTTGCTGGCTCGTGCTGTCCATGAAGCGGACACGCTGCGTACCGGCCCGCTAGTAGCGGTGAACTGTGGTGCACTGCCGGAACAGTTGCTCGAATCGGAACTGTTCGGACATGTGAAGGGCGCCTTTACCGGTGCTATCAGCGAGCATGTCGGCCTGTTTCGGGCTGCCAATGGCGGCACGCTTTTTTTGGACGAGATCGGGGATATCCCCTTACCTCTGCAGGTTAAGCTACTGCGCGCGCTGCAGGAGCGGCGTATCAGGGCCATTGGCAGCACGACCAGTGAGGCAGTCGATGTCCGCATAATCTCTGCTACCAATCGTGACCTGGAACGGGACATGAGCGACGGATTGTTTCGTGAGGACCTGTTTTATCGCCTCAATGTCGTCAATTTCCATCTCCCGTCCCTCACGGAGCGTGTAGAGGATATTCCACTGCTGGCCAACCATTTTTTGCGTGCCACCAAAGCCCATCAGATGGGCCACGTCACCAGTTTTGCGCCGGCCGCGATTGAAGTCATGCTCAGTGCACCATGGCCGGGCAATGTTCGGCAGTTGGAGAATGTAGTGCAGCGCACAGCAGTCCTGTCCACCACCCCAGTCATCACCGAGGCCCTGGTACGTGAGGCACTGACGGTTCAGGATCAGTACCTGCCGTCTCTAAGTCAGGCCCGGCAACAATTTGAACACGACTATCTGGCGAAAGTATTGCGCCTCACCAACGGCTCAGTAGCTGAAGCGGCTGTATTAGCGCAACGAAATCGCACTGATTTTTACAAATTGCTGAAACGGCACCATATCAACCCGGAGAGTTTTAAGGATACCAAATAGGCCTCGTACCTCAAGCCAGAGATCGGGCAAGGAGCGTGGGAATCAAGAACTATTAGATCCGAACTACAGCACGCGATGCCCGAAGACTACATCGCTAGCGCAACTTTCAGACAACATTGCATCGACCATCAGTGCACCTAACTCTTGTCGATAATGCGCCGGCTCCCAGAACCACTGCAGTGGCTCGGACTTGACACCCGCAGCGGGGACTGCCTCGTGTATATAAGCGGAGTCTTGCGAAAAATCCCAGAATACAACAGAGCTACCCTTGTGCTTGCGCGCCAGCGCTTCAATCGACTGCCTCCAATCGTCATACAATGGCATGTACCCCTGCGTTCGTAACATATCCCAAAATCTTTCATGGAATGGATTGGTAAACAAATAGACATCTATACCTCGTGTTGCAGCGATATCCAGAAACGTGTCTATATCATCAAATGCCGGGCCGAGTCGTCCATACGCATCACGCAGGTGCCATGGTGTCGCATACTTTTTCTGCAAATCAGACATTTTCTGGTCAAATAGCGCGCGCGGCCCCTCAATTCGTACGGCCTCATCAAAATCCCGTGCAGGGTTGAAACCCGCTTCATCGCGATCCGCCGCGACACCACTTTGCAGCGCGATCGTTCTAACCGAGGCTACCAATGCATCCAGGGAAAACACGGATCTGAGGTGATCAAGAAAATAGAGTCGTCGGTATTCCTCATTCGGCGCACCGGCTGCAGTCAGTCGAAAATCGCCCCCCCCCTGATTGAGCATCGCAGGCTTACCCTGATAGCGCTGGGGATTAGGAGAAATAAAGTCGGTAAAATCAAGACTCAGGAAAACAACTTGAAT
Source organism: Haliea sp. (assembly GCA_031414375.1). Taxonomy (GTDB): domain Bacteria; phylum Pseudomonadota; class Gammaproteobacteria; order Pseudomonadales; family Halieaceae; genus Marimicrobium. The sequence continues at coordinate 100,630 of JANNVJ010000028.1, read as the reverse complement.
CGGCTGTTCATACACCAGATTCAGAGCATACGCGAGCTGCGTGCGTACATCAGCACCGGGAATACCGAGATTGTAGACGTCGATTCCCTTCTCGATAAAGCAGCGGTGTGAAGGACTGATACCCAATTCGACGCGAGAGTTTCCGACTACCAACGCGTTGTGCTTGGTCTTCAATGGCTGGTATTTCTTCATCAGCCTGGTGTGCTCGTTGATATCAACCTTGTACTCGTTGAAGTTAGAAATTCTAGGTGCACCGGTAACGGCATAAGGATCCACGAAAAAGTTTAGGCCCAAGACAAGCGAACTGACAATCAGGGAGAAAAATACGGCACGCAGAAGGTAGGATTTCGCGCTCATATTAGAACTGGAAGTACAAAAATTCCGAGATTTGCTGCAGGGTCAGAATTCCCGCCACGCTTGCGAGCGCAACTGCGACCGCCCAGCGATTATTGTAGTCCCAACTCAGTAACCACCCTTTGCGGAGACTTCGGAAGGCGTCTGCATTTTCGTACAGACCAGGTTCATGGTTGTGAAATATCTGCGCTACGTTGGGTAGAGTAAGGGCGACGACAGCCGATCCTATGATCCATACATAATTAGTGACGATCACCGAACCTCCACCCATAACGGGCACAAATCCTAGTGCGACCAAGTGATTTCCAAACTCACCCAGACGCGCGACTATTCCGAGGGGCACCTCAAAACCGGAAACGCCCAACATAGCCAAAGCGATCTGGTTTCCTTGCTCAAGGGTAGGGGCGCGAAAGTAAACCCAGGAGAAAACCACAGCAATGAACGTAATCAACCAGCAAAAAAACCTGTAAAGGGGAAACTGCGAAAGATCCCAACCCAATAGTTTCAGCAAGTTTCGCCAGCCATGGTTAACAATCAAATAGCTACCATGCAATGCTCCCCAAATCACAAAAGGCCATCCCGCGCCGTGCCATAATCCTCCCAACAGCATCGTCAGGAACAAGTTGACATATCGTCTGTACTTGCCCTTTCTATTTCCACCGAGCGCAATATAAAGATAATCCCGCAAAAATTGCGACAATGTCATATGCCATCTTCGCCAGAAATCAATGATGCTGGTTGCTTTGTAGGGAGAGAAGAAGTTTATAGGCAATAGAATGCCAAATACTCTAGACGCACCGATGGCCATGTCAGAATAGCCAGAAAAATCAAAGTATAGTTGGAACGTGTAGGCTAGCGAACTGCCCCATGCCCGAAAAAAATCGATGTTGCTGCCCAGCGCTGCAGGGTCATAAACCGGGCCAACGTATTCTGAGAGATTGTCTGCAATCACTGTCTTCTTAAATAGTCCTAGCGCGAAAATGGAAATCCCCACTGCAAAATTGGACCACTTGGGAGTCAGATTTTCCACGTTGATAAACTGGGGAATGATCTGTCTGTGGTGCAATATGGGGCCCGCTATCAAATGCGGGAAAAACGATACAAATAAACAGTAGTGCAGGAAATTGTATTCCTTGGCATTACCTCGCCAGGCGTCTACCAAATAGGCTATCTGTGTAAACGTATAAAATGAAATGGCTAAAGGAAGAATAATGTTGCTAACGTTCCAGCTCATGCCTAAGACTGAATTCACATTGTCGATGAAGAAATTCGTGTATTTGTAATACGCGAGCAAGGCTAGATTAACGCCTACACCAAAAATAAAAACGCTCCGCGCTTTCCAACGACCGTCATTGGAAAGCATGCGGCCGATACTGAAATTGAACGCTATCGAAAACAGCAGAAGAATCAGGTAAATCGGATTCCAATATGCATAGAAATACAGTGATACCAGTACCAAAAACCCAAGAGCAATCTCGATTGAGAAATATTTGGCGCAGAAAAAATAGCCGACAACAGACAGCGGGAAGAACAGAAAGATGAACTCATATGAATTAAACAGCAAGGCAAATCAGCTCAAATCAAAAGGATTTTTTCGATTGGCTCACTCTCGCAGATTTCGCCAGTCGACACTACCAAAAAGGGTGTGGTTTATTAACCAGATCACGTATCTTGCGAAGAACCCGCACCGACTAGCGGAAAACCCTGAGGTTCTTGTAGTCATCGCCGGAACGTAACGGTATACCCTCTATAGTAACCGTATCGCCCATTACCATGGTCACGCCTGTCAGGGCACCGTTATCCCAGGACCACTTGAGCGTGTCACCGTTGGCGATCATAAAGTTTTTGGGGCGACGCGGGGTCACACTCACAGTGATGGTTAAGGGCTGATCCGGAATATCTTTCCCAATAGCCGTCCTGCGATTGTACTTGAGCGGAAAGACAATCTGTGTCTGATCATCAACAATATTTGCGTGGTTCCAGGTAATACCCAGGTTGTAGTGCCCACGGGGATACCCAGCTTCATTGATCCTATCAACAGCTAGCAGCGGATAATTACCTGTGGATTTGGTGATGGCTGGATGTGCCCTATCCAGGGTCACATCTTGTTCTTCGCTCTCAAAATTGAATACATCCGGTAGATTCACGCCTGGCTCATACGTCCCATGGTCAGCTTGCACCCAAACAAAGGCGCCACTGATTTTGTATTTTTCAACGAGATTAACAAATTCCAATTGGGTGCTTCCCTCCATTCCGCGACTAAACTGGTCGTCACTACTGAATGAATGTCGATAATGAATGCCGCGCACTACCGGATCGACGGCCGCCTGAATAGCGAAATCTATTTTGTCCCACAGGCCCCTGTTGCTTTCGTTATCGGGTGGAAATGTCACATATTGGGCAGGCGCTCTTTGCGCGATCTGCCTGGGCATAATGACACCGACTCGCGCTGCTGAATAGGCGATGCGGCTGCGCCACGGCTCAGGCAAAATCATTGTCTGTATTACGGCGCCGGCCCCACCCATAGATGGTCCCTCCAGAATGATGCCCTTGCGGCTCGTATCAATGCCGTAACGATCGGCAAGAAAATCGAGCACCGCAGCGATTTTTCGCCCGGGATACGGTGTCCCATCCCGACCGAAAGTCCACCATTCGCGCCAGTCCTGATTATAGGTTTCTGCATCCTGCGCTCTGACTTCTATATCGCCCTCTGGCGCAGGTCCGAAGACCTGTACTGCCCCTTCGCCCCCGCCGGACCCATGCATGAGAACTACGATTCTCGGATCTTGGGGAAGCGGATCTTTGCGTGCATAAGCCCACCTAAAATCGATGCCGTGGGGGTCGTAGTACGGATTGTCGTGTATGGCCATTGCTCCCAGATAGAACACCCACCATGATCCCCTCTCGGTTGGTTCCACCGGAGCTGTTATCTGCTCCGGTGCAGGTTTGCCAACAACTGTTTTGTGAATAACGGCATTTATCTGGGCGACAGGTGTGACCTGAAGTAGGGGCATGGTCGGCTGCAGTGCGGGAGGTGCCTGCGGCTCACTTTTGACTACGGGGGCGGGAGGCGAGGCCTTACGTGTAGCGGCAACACCCTCCTTCGTCGAGTCAGTCGCGCTTTTATCATGGACACCCGCTTCGGCTCCATCGCCCCCCGTTCTAATTCTTTTAAACTCCTCCCATGAACCTGCGTCCGCCACCGAGTATCCGGGTGGCATTGAAACTCGTGCAGGATCGATCTGAAATACACTGTCCGCATAGAGGGTTAGTGGCAGCGTTAAAAATATTCCCACAATAAGCGCTCGCCGGTGGCGAATTAGGTGAATCACAGGCTCGATCACGAGGTCACTCTCCATAGGCCGACAAAACCATGTGCAGTTCTTTACCAGGTTTGATCCAGAAGCATAGCAAGTGCGACAAAACAATAGAACACTCATGTCGTGACTTTGACAACTTCCGAGAACTCATGATTTGGAGCGAATTGACGGGGATTTGAACCGGTTAACTTACGCTCACCCGGATCAGGTGATAGCATTAACGCCAGCGAAGTAGGTGAATGGGTTCACTTCAATGAAGTACAGTACCAGCGAAGGCAATAGCTCCAGGAATGGATTCGGGCGCGATGGAACAATTGGCTGCTACTCGCCGCACAATAGCCCCTTACCGGACGGAATCGGTATTGATTCGATGCGCAATGCCCTACAGACCCAATTGCCGGTCAGTAGCCATAGCGAATCGACTTTTGCCATTGCTACCACCGACCGTTTTGAACTGCTACCTTACGGTGGCCTCGTTGTCATTGCAGGGCACCCCTATTTTTGTCGACAAGACCTCAGCGTGCTCGCGCAGCAACAGGGGTTTGCTGCGGCCGTTGCACGTGGCTACGCAGAAGTCTCCCAGGATGTTTTTAAACTACTTTTCGGTTCCTTTTGTTGCATTATCATCGACACCCTGGCTAATCGGGTCTTAATGGGAATAGACCGACTTGGTCAGGAATCCCTTTACTACCGTGCAACTGACAAGGAATTGCGATTTGGCAGCTCCGCCGGCATGGCCTTGGCCGGTGACGACGCTGAGTCCGTTATCCTGAAACAGGGCATTTACAATTATCTGTATTTTCACATGGTGCCTTGTCCGGACGCGGTACATAGCGGACTCAAAAAAGTACCCGCTGCCCACTATGTGGATTACTACAACGACCAATGTCGTTTAGTGAACTACTGGCTACCGGTATTCTCGGAATCGACCAACAATCGTTCTTTTGAGGAGCTGTCAGGCCAACTAAAAGGCGTATTGCGCACGGCAACCGAAAGGTGCCTTGTTGACGCAGGGAATGTAGGCTCATTTCTTAGCGGCGGCTTGGACAGCTCCACCGTTACGGGCGTGCTCGCTGAACTGAGCGAGCATTCGGCGACGGCATATTCCATCGGATTTTCAGCTGATGGGTACGACGAAATGGCGTATGCCCGCATTACCGCGCGCCATTTTGGCGTGGAACTGAATGAGTACTACGTCACTCCCCAGGACGTCGTTGATGCCCTCCCTATGATCGCCACCAGCTACGATGAACCGTTTGGCAATTCCTCAGCGTTACCGGCGTACTTCTGTGCCAAAATGGCCGCCGAACACGGCGTGACCACCTTGCTTGCGGGGGACGGTGGCGACGAGATCTTCGGCGGCAATGAACGTTACATCAAGCAGCGTGTCTTTGAGTACTACGCCAAAATACCAGCCACAATGCGCACCGGCTTGATAGAACCTCTGCTAAAAGCCATGCCCACTGGCCTACCTATGATATCGAAGGCAAATAGCTATATCACCCAGGCGAATATGCCACTCCCGGACCGACTGCAAAGCTACAACTTTCTGCACCGCCACGCTGCCTCAGAAATATTTTCTCAAGATATGATGCGAGATATTGATGTGGCTCTACCACTGGAACTGTTGCGTTCCATTTATCGCCGACCACAGGAGGCGTCTGACCTGAATCGAATGCTATACCTTGACTGGCAGATTACACTGGCAGATAACGATCTGCGCAAGGTGAGCCATATGTGCGCCCTCGCCGGCATCAAAGTCGCCTATCCCATGCTGGATGATGCGCTGGTCGAGTTTTCCTGCCAGGTGCCCAGTACCTGGAAAATTAAAGGAGGTAATCTACGCCATTTCTATAAACAGGCACTAAAGGGCTGGTTACCGCAGGAAACGATTAGTAAAACCAAACAGGGCTTTGGCCTTCCTTTCGGGGTGTGGATGCAGACCTACAAGCCCCTGCGAGAACTGGCCTACGACAGCCTGCTGAAACTGAAAAGCAGGGGCTTCATTCGCCCGGAGTTTATTGATAAAGCAATAGAAATGCACCAGAGCGAGCACGCCGCCTACTATGGGGAACTGGTTTGGATTTTCATGGTGCTTGAATTGTGGATGGAAGGGCACTCAAATTCGAATATCTAGAATAAAATGAGGTTTCACCTATGCGTCATCTAACACCCCCAACTCAGCAAGAGCTTGCGGCGACTTTTGTACAGAAATACGGGGAAATAGCCAATCTCAACTGGTCTCCTGCTCTGCGATGGAAGTTCGACTATTTCAATCCGGATGATGTTTATGAGGCACTGATGGATAAAATCGTCACAGAAAAAACCACTTGGTTAGATATCGGCTGTGGCCGAAACATCTTTCCATCCAACCAAAAACTTTCAAGAATTCTCGCTGACAGAGTTGAACTATTAGTGGGGGTAGACCCTGATGAAACTCTCAATGACAATTCATATGTTCATGAGAAATTTCTGGGCACAATGGAGGACTTTCAGGATACACGAAAATTCAATTTAATCACCATGCGTATGGTGGCGGAACATGTTAGCGAACCAGAACAGCTCTTGGAGTCGCTCAGAAGAGTCACCGCATCCAACAGCCTGATTCTGGTGTACACGGTCTACAAATATTCCCCCGTGCCTTTCATTACAAATTTGGTCCCGTTCAAATTACACAATCCAGTCAAGAAGATTTTGTGGGGAACAGAGCCTGCTGATACGTTCCCGACTTGTTTCAAAATGAATACCAGGAAAACTCTCAACAATCTGTTTTCCGAAAGCGGTTTTGAGGAGCGTTTATTTTTGTGCCTCGACGATTGCAGGACATTTAGCGGATTCAGGTCGCTAGCAACTATGGAACTTTTCATTCATAAATGGCTGAAAAAAATCGGACTCCGATATCCAGAGTATTGTCTTCTCGGAGTATATGAAAAACGCTGAGGATAGTTGAGGCATGGTTTTACAATATTGTTCTAATTCGCATTAGCTCTGGGCAGCAAGCACCCAGCAGATATATTGGGGAGGCAATACAGGGACTACCGCTTTACCCAATCAATAGTCAACTGTGACACAGCTTCCTGCCAAGGCTTTTGTGAAAAAGTATGGTCTGCCTCATGCACGCTATTGATGGTAATCGTAGGCTTTAAAGTCGTTGCCTTCCATTCTGACTGATTTGCAATCAGCGTTGAAAATTCCCTTGCAGTAAGATCAGCCTGACTAAGCACAATCAAAACTTCATACGGGAAGCGCTGTAGGCCTTCGAGCATATCTCGCACAAACGAGCGTCGCATTGCCTGCCCCGTCCCGCCCAGCGAGCGCCCTCCAAGCAACGCAAGCGTGTTTCTGGACAGTTCCTTGAATGCGGGAATAAGCTTGATATCACCAAACAACAAGCGACGCCACTGATCCATTTTCGAGAGTGAAGGGCGATAGTAATGTGCCAGTTTAACCTCGGGAGAATACTCGCCAGTATGAACCCAAGGATTTAGAAGTATCATACCTGTCACCTGTGCGTGGCGGTAGGCAAACATCATAGCGCTTGATGCTGCGTCGCACAGCCCCCACAAAATAACCCGTCGTACGCCCGGAACAGTCGCTAGCAATGCCTCAATTGCTGCAGCAATGTCTGCCTGGGTTTTGTCAAACTCGCACTTGTCTCCCTCACTGTCCCCCATACCTGTGTAATCGAAACGTAGAGATGGGATACCCGCCTCCGCCATGCTTCTAGCCAGCAAAGTAAATTGACGATGACTTCCCACCCGATACTGCGGTCCGCCAACCAGAATTAGCACACCGACCTCTGGTACAACTTGCGGAATTGTGGCAACACCGATCAGGCGATTGTCCCCGCAGTTGAAAACAACGCCCTGCTCTTGATATCTACTCATTGCTGGGCGAAATATTCCAGAGTGTTACGCAGCAGCGTCTGATTATTCTCAGCGTCGACGGTGCGCCAAAACGGCTCCCCGAGCACAAAGGCAGTGTCTACTCTCTGCTCCTGTGCCCGCCAGTGCGCAATTACACTCTCGCTGGCTACAGAGAGACTACGATTAGGTGAGACACCTATCTCGACCCAGTGCACCGGGCAGCCGGGTTTAGAATCATTTAGTCTTGCTCTCGCCATTTCCAGCGCCAGCGATGACGATAGCGTATACCCAGCAATATCCAGCGATCGCCCGGCACGCAATTCATTCCACAAGCTCTTGCGATCAAAAGTGAAGGGACTACCAACTACAGCAGCGACCGATCGCAAGCGCAGAAACTGGTCTATCTGTTGCTCACCATTGAGCACCGGCTGCCAAAATACAATCTTTTCTATGTCTGACCGGTTTTGCGATAACTCACAGGCCAGTAATGCCCCCAGGCGTAAGCCCCAGAGCATTAGAGGACCATTACCCAGACTAACCAGAGTTTCGGCCGCACACGCGGCATCCTGTTGCCATATTTGCCAACTCGCGTCACAAAAATCTCCGCCAGAATCACCGCAACCAGTTAGATCAAGCAACATTACCCTATAGCCTGCACAGGCCAATTCTCGGGCCTGCGTGGCGACCATGCGACGAGACTTGTGCATCTCCTCTGCGAATGGGGGGAGAAACAATACTGATCCCTGGGCTGCGGCTTGCGCAGGTTGGAGCAAAAGATAAAACACCTTCCGCCCCTGGTGCTCAATAAAATCAGCCTTGATACTGCATTGTGCTGAATTCATTGGCTAACCGAGCTTGGACTCTACAAATGCGGTGAGGCTACCCACAGTGGCAAAGACCTCGGCATCAATCTCATCATCGTCGACCAGAATTCCATATTGCTCTTCGAGGCTGGCCAGAATACCGGCGACAGACATAGAGTCCATTGCCGGAATCGCGCCCAGGACGGGAGTGTCCGGGTGGGGCCTAATCGCACCTACGGGGACACCCAGAGTTGACTGCAGGATCGCGATGACCTCTGACTGAATATCCATAAATCACTCTATTATCGTTAACTGTGCGGTGTCTGAAATGAGAAAAGTTGTGCAAAGCTTACTCTACTTTGGCCATGCTAACCTCGCAACTCCATCTTCTCAAGGCGGAAATGTGACGCAGCCAGCAAAACAATTCAGGTATTGCCATTCTCTGAACTTTCCCCGATAGTGCTTTATAGACACAATAACGGTGCTCCCTGGTTGGCTGACCACAGAAATCACGTAACCATAGAGAAATTGCCACTGCTGCAGAATGGCCTCGATGGAGACCTGCGTAAAGCCTTCTGTGAATATGAAGCGAAGAATCTGCAATTCGGTGTGGCCTGGTTGGCCAACCTTGCTTCCCATGCGCTGGATGAACACGAGAAAGCGGTTATTTTTACGGCACGTTTGTCCGCAAGTAGTTTCGTCGCCTGCCCTTTGAAATTGAACACGCTCACTCGCCAAGCCCATTCCCTCAGCTCCTTTTATACTTCCACCTATTCACCTGTGGTTTGCTCCGATACACCCGAATACCTATTTGTTGCACTTTTCGAACACCTGATCAAGGTCGAACGGATATCGATGCTCAACCTCTCGCCGATGGATAGTGATTCTCCACTTTTTGGCACAATTTGTATTGCGCTAAGGCGAGCCGGCTGGAACGGTATCCACAGCTATTTTTGCTTTGGGAACTGGATACACGAGCTGGGTGATGCTTCCTATCAATCCTATCTGGCGTCACGGCCTTCCCGAGTGACCAACACCATTTCACGCAAGACACGACAATTTCTCGATGCCAATCGGGGGCAGCTCCATATTATTGAGGAAGGGGAACAGCTAGCAGAAGGTATACGTCAATTCGTCAGTGTCTATAACAGCAGTTGGAAGCAAGCAGAACCCTACCCTGACTTTGTACCGAAGCTGCTGCGGCTGTCCGCTGCTCGCGGGTGGCTACGCCTAGGCATCGCCAGCTACGACAGCCAACCTGTGGCCAGCCAGATCTGGCTGGTGTCGGAGGGTACGGCTTACATTTTCAAACTCGCATATCATGAGAATTTCAAGCAGCTTTCTCCTGGAACGGTCCTAACGGCCCATATGATGGAACATGTCATTGATAAAGACCGCGTGTCCAGAATTGACTATCTGACAGGAGATGATGACTACAAGAAAAACTGGATGTCAGTACGAAAGGAGCGCCACGGCATCGCTGCTTACAATCCCCGATCCTTGAGCGGGAGCGGAATGCTTCTCGGCCACATCCTTAAAAATCTAGCCAAAAAAATCAGGAAATCATCAGCGACTCACCGGTGACGTGAAGTCAATTCATTTCCTTCATCCAATTTGCCACGGCTTCGCACATTTCACTCCTGGCTGCAGCAGTTGAAAACGTTTGATCCGCAGAAGGCAATTCCACCCGTCTGATAACTGTTCTACTGTATGCCTTATTCCAGGCCTTTGAGCTGCCAACCAGATCATCAAATTCTTCACTAATGAGACTTAGCCCGCTCTTCAGAAACAGAACAGGGCCGTTAAACTTCACAAAACCAGACAACATACGTTCTTGAAACGGAACCACAGGTGCCGCCAACGAGTCACTGTAGTCCTTTTCCTGTGGTATCAGGCCCAGGATTCTTTCCTTTGCGTAGGAAAAAAAACTAGACGCATATTCCATAAGATTGTACTGAAAAGACAAGAGCTTCTTCCAAAACCTGGGATCTCTCAGCCGTCGGTAATAGTGCCTACGGGATACTACCGCTCGCATAGAATCACTGACCCAAGGGTTTGCCAAAATCAAACTGCTTACGCTATCCAATTGACACGCGCTAATCATGATGCCGGAAGCTGCCTCACAGCCACCAAAAAGTACAACATGCTTTAGCTCCGGTACACCTTCCTTAAAGACATCAATCGCCTTTTTCAGGTCTGCACGCATGTGCTGAAATCCAAGCAACTCTCCAACGCTATCGCCCATACCCCGGTGATCGAAGCGCATTACCGGAGTACCCTGAGCAGCCATGCTGCGGGCGAGAGAAAGCAGTTGGCGCCCACAGCCTGCTCGGTACTGTATCCCACCGGCTGCAACGGCCAAGACACCCGTCGCCAACGGCCGCTCAGGGATATGTAAAATGCCTATGAGCTGCACACCTTCACACTCAAAAACGACGGGTGTCTCGATCACTTTCATAATCTACAGCAGCTGCAGTGCACTTGTTTGTTCTAGTAGGTGACGGCAATCCGCACGCTCGCTCAATTGCCAGATTTGAGGTGATTGAAACGAGGTCACCTCAAGGAAATTGCCCTGAGAAATGAGCTGATCAATCACCTTCTGCACGCCGGCTGCGGGTGGCTCGCCACTACGAGAAGACTGCTGGAGCCAGTGTATCTCTACGCCTGAAAGCGAAGACAGCGATGTGACATTGAGGTTATCAATGTCTTGGGCGAGTTTGCCTCCAAGTACATACCCCGCAACCTCAATGGTCTCTCCCTGCTGCAATCTCAAGCGCATTCCTTCCGTGGTTTCTGGCGGAAGTGCATTCCCGGAGAGATAAGCAATACGGGCTCGCAATATTTGTGTTAGATAGGTCTTGCCATTCGTCACCGGCTGCCACAGCAACAGCTTCGTGAACTGCCCGGTGTAGCTCATCGCCAAATCCAGTGCCAGTAATGCACCCAGACGCAGGCCCCAAAGTATGACTGGGATTGAACATTTCTGCTGGCACCAGCGTACGCCTGTCATAGCATCTGCGCGCCACCCCTCCCAACTGACGTCGGCTAACTCGCCCTCGCTGTCTCCCGTACCATAAGGATCAAGAATCAGAATTGAGTATCCAATTTCCGCGAATCGTTTTGCCTGATCAGCAACCAGATGCCGACAACGGTTCATTTCTTCACAGAAGGGGGGCAAAAAAATTAGATGCGCCTTAGGGCGTGCTTTTGAACAGAAGTGCAGCGCAAAAATACGGCCTCTTTCTGCCTCTATAAACATTGGATTGACTGAAACCGTCATGCGTTCAGGAGATCACTTTGGGGATGACTAAAAATATTCTCACAGTTCCTGTCGTTGCTAGCAAGCTCAATTTGTAACTACCTGAATCAAATCGGCCTCTTAGCCAAAGTGGTTAAGAGCCTTATGTGAACCGATTCACGTGCCCGATATAGTGCTTAGCGGCTGGGTTTCTTTTCTGGCATACTCACGGATACTCCTTTCAGAATCCTACAGCTGCCCGCCACTATTATGAAGAATCCCCAGCATGCACCCATGAACCAGTTTCCAGTGGTCGATGACTGCCTTCACGTTGGAGGCCGTCCTGTCACGGAGATAGCAATTCAGGTTGGAGGTGCGCCGTTCTATGTTTATGACCGGCAACTAATGACTCGGCGGATGACAGAACTCCGCAACACCTTACCTGATGGCCTGATCATCAAGTACGCCATAAAGGCAAACCCGATGCCCGCCGTCGTCCACCATATGGCAGCTCTTGTCGATGGACTAGACGTTGCTTCCGCCGGAGAGCTGCGTGTAGCGCTCGATACCGGCATTGATCCCATTGATGTAAGTTTTGCCGGTCCTGGAAAAATGGATTGGGAGCTCACGCAGGCAATTTCGACCGGTGCGACGATTAACCTGGAATCTGAAAATGAGATGGAACGTGCAGCAAAAATTGGTCAAAAAATAGGCATTCAGCCTCATGTGGCCGTACGTGTAAATCCCGAATTTGAGCTAAAGTCTTCAGGCGTAAAAATGGGCGGCGGCCCGAAAGCCTTTGGCATCGATTCGGAACGCGTACCGGATATGCTACTCAGGCTTGGAGAGCTGGATCTGGATTTTCGCGGGTTCCATATTTACTGTGGCTCACAAAACTTAAGCTCAGACAGTATTATAGAAGCACAGAATAAGACTATAGATCTAGGTTTTCGCCTTGCTGAATTCGCTCCAAAAGCCGTCAGTATTCTCAATATAGGCGGTGGATTTGGGATTCCGCTGTTTCCCGGGGATAACTACCTGGATCTTAGTCCGATTGCCGATAACCTTGAACTACGGATGAGGGAGGTGGCTGATAGATTGCCAACAACGCGTGTCGCTATCGAACTAGGTCGATATCTTGTGGGCGAAGCGGGCCTGTACGTTTGCGAAGTTGTGGATCGCAAAATTTCTCGTGGAGAAGTCTTTATCATCACCAACGGCGGCCTTCACCAACATCTGGCTGCAAGCGGCAATTTTGGCCAAGTACTCCGCAAGAACTTTCCGGTTGTTGTCGCCAACCGAGTGGTCGGGACAGCGCGCGAGACAGCCAATGTCGTTGGACCACTGTGCACACCGCTGGACGTCCTAGCCGCACATATGGAAATAGCTGTGGCCCAGCCTGGCGATTTGATCGGAGTGTATCAATCGGGTGCTTACGGTTACACCACCAGCCCCATTGCTTTTCTTGGTCATCCGCCTCCAGGTCAAATTCTGGTGTAGCGATGTTACCGGGGAGTCAGAGAATCGATTCAATACCAAAACATCAAGATTTTAATTTTTCTTGAAGAAACTCTGTGAGTGTGCCCAGAGTTTTGAACACAGCTGCTGAAATCTCATCGTCCTCCACGACAATATCGAATTCGTCTTCAAGAGCCGTTAAAACTGACACCACTCCTACCGAATCGAGCTCAGGGATAGCACCCAGTAAGGGTGATTTCGCCTCAAGAGTATCCACCTCGTCGCCGAGGACCAGTGTGTCTCGAAGAACTCTCTTGATATCGTTGGCTAGTGACATTCTATAACTCCTGATTAGCGTCCATTACTTGCAAAGCGGCCAGCCTGCATATTGCCCGCGCGCTATACTTAGCACATCTCTCTCCACCAACACGTTGTCCGTCTTGCCTTCAACCAGAAGACCTTCCTGTCGCCGCCGATCATTCATTTTGTCGCGGTGAAAGGATTTCAAGTCCTTATCAAAAGGAAGGTTGCCAAGTCGAAGATAACGCACAGCGCCCTCACAATCACGTGCCGTCATAACGGTACCACGATTGTGTACACTAGGCGCAAAAGGAATATCCAATACGCCTTCCTGGAAAGCCTTGACGATTCCAGAGGCTACATTGCCCTTACCACATTGGATCACTCCGTCAATGATAGCCCAGACTTCCCTCTCGATGATTGCACATTCCTCCGCCACCTTTAACTCATCAACCAATTGACCCTGTGCGGCTCGAATTCCCGCAAAATTAAGTAGCAGGCCTTCGATGTTATCCCGCATCGTCGGAATTTTATAGGCTTCTACAGGCGTCTTGGTGAGCATTCGAGTGGCACCAGACAAAGCAGCCGTAACCGCCGACTCTCGAATCATCTCCTCTGCCATATGCGGCAAAGGCGGAAATGCAGCCATATACTGGTGAAAAATGGAATTCACCTGGATGCCGTCAAATCCTGCATTCGCTATGATGTCTGGCGCTACTTTGTTTATTGTCCTGATAGCGGCTACATCTTGGTTGCGATTGCCCTGCTCCGCATAGCCGATACTGACACAACGCACCCCTTGTTGCACGGCTAACAGTGATTCAAGAATACCAGTCGCTATCGCCAAGCTGGGCGGAATCAACGTGGCAGTGAGCACTCCAAAAAACTCTCGGTCCAGCACAATACCGAAACGCTCATAGTACAAACCCGTTAGGCGATCTACGTACTGCCACACTGGAATTGATTCTGTGAGCTGATAGTCATTGTAGTATGGAATGTTGTAGCAAATAGCCCCACCTTCGAAAGCTGTAACACCACCGGCGTAGGAAATTTCCGCTAGCAATCGCGGCTCCCTGGTGCTGTGCCGCGTTTGTAACGGAATCTTTAACTCAGAGACGACTCTTCGTAATGCAGGCACACCATGATTGATCACCGGAAAGCCATTGATGGAGCACTCAAACAGACTGCTGTGACGGATTTCCTCTTCTGCGGCAGTATAGTTGTTGTTTCTCGTGTAGGAGTCCACTTGATAAGAAAGAACTGTCGCTCCCACTGCCTTGAAAGACTTGAATAGCTCAATTTGCTGATCAACTAACGCTACGCCACAACGAGGTTGAACGAGCATGGCCCTACTGCCATCCAGTACCTGGCGCTGTAGAGCGCTGAATGAGGGTTGGTCCTTTAGAAAAGTGGCATTTTCCAGTAAATCACTGGCGGCTTGACCGGTCTTCCAGGTCGGAAGCACGTCTTTTCGCATTTTTTCAAACACTTCTTCTGATATTTTGGCTTCGGATTGATCGATAAATGCAGTGACGTGAACATCTCGGGCTCGACGCCACATTTCAGTGTTATTCAGCACCGGTTTTGCACCGTGGAGGTCTCTCTCCAAAAGGTCAAGCACCACCTGTAAGTCGACAAACTTGGGGAAAACACCATGAAATCCCATGCGAACGAACATTTCTTCGCAACCCATACCTTCGCCGATTGTGAGATTTCCACCCAGATACCAATTGTTCTGCATATTGGGCCGAATTCTGAGCATCTCTGGAAACTTTGTTAGGTAGCGCTGTGCGTGACCGTCCATGCAAGACACCATTACAGCGTTGCATAATGGCGCATATTCAAAAAAACTCTCAAGTGGGTTCTGGGTGCCTAGATAGAACACCTGATACCGATCAGACAACGCTTGGCGAAGAATACTTAAGCCAACCGAATGTGAGTCGCCGCCAATACCGCCAAGCAATATTGTGAGCTTTTGATTCGCACTCATTCGCTTGTACTTCGCCGATCGGCCACCGAAACAGGCGGGGATTCAGGTGCCGAGGCGTCTCGCTTTAGAGCTGCGAAATCGATCTTTCCATTGGCATTAAGCTTGATCTTCTCGTAAAAGTGATAGTGATGTGGGATGGCATAACCGGCTATTGATGCCTTTGCATGACGCTTTATCTCTATTGGTTCAATCTTCTTGCCGTCGTAGGTTTCATACGCCAAATGAATTGCCTCTCCCAGAGCATCATCCGGCAGACCAAAAACGACCGCCTGTGATATTCCGGGCGTTGCAAGTACAGCTTGTGCCACCTCATCGGGGCTGATCCGATAGCCGCTACTCTTGATCTGCATGTCCATACGACCGTGGAAATAGATGTACCCATCGTCGTCGGTAGACACCAAATCCCCGGAGCGCACCGCTACCTCGGGGAGACACGATTTAGTGGACATATTGAGTCGAATAAACTTTTTCTCATTAAGTTCCGGATTATTGAGGTACCCGTAGGTTACGAATGCACCGCGGTGGACCAGCTCTCCCTTCTCGCCAGCTTTACATCGCTCTCCATCAGCGTTGAGAACCAAAAGCTCAACTTCCGGCACAGCCTTTCCGATCGAACCCGGACGATTGAACATTTCCGAAAAAGGCAAGTAGGCGGACCTGAATGATTCAGTAAGGCCATACATTACAATAATTTCAGTGCGCGGAAAAAACTCACTTACACTTTGAAGCAAAGCAGGCGCATGAAATCCACCAGCGGTAGTTACGTATCGTAGATGCTCAAAATCGTTTTCCTTCTTGAGTCCTGGCTTCAATAGCTTTGGCCATACAGAAGGAACGACCGCCATGCCCGTAATCTTCTCGCTTATCAAAATATCCACCAAATCCTTCGCAAAAATAAATTGATGCAAAGTAATTTTGGCGCCTGTATACACACAGGCCATTAACTGATTCAAACCGTAATCAAAACTGAAGGGCAAAATGCTCAGTATATTGTCATCCTGACCGATTCGAAGGTACTGACTCACAATTCTTGCACCATCCAGCAGTGTACGCTGTGGAACAACGACACCTTTTGCTAAACCCGTAGACCCGGAAGTGTAAATGTAATTAGAGACGTCAGCAGGAATCCCAGTGGTGATGCACTTACTCAAATCCGCATCTACTATAGAATCTGTCCCAGAATGCCCAGTTGGTTCAATTATCTCTGTATGCATCTGCCGATTGGCAAAGAACTCCGACATTGGTACAAGCAAATCGCTGGAGCCAACAACCGCTTTTGCAGACGCGTCCTGAATTTGATGCTTTACCTGATCGGCCACCAAGTGTGGGTTTACAATGGTAAAGACGGCGTCTCGCAATGCCACCGCAAATAGCGCAACAACCTGCCCCAGACTGTGCGTGATATAAACAGCGACCACATCGCCTTTACCAACTCCGGCTTTTTCGAGGCGCTCACTCAGACGATATGCCTGATTGTAAAGGTCCTTCCACGATGAGTCATTTGTGAGGTAACTCACTCCAATTTTTTCAGGTGTCGAAAGCGCTCGAATACGAAGCATTTCAGCGATGTTTTTCACTTCATACAGTCCTTGATATAGATTGAACCGCTGCCAACACAACTGCTGTATGGCATGTGCAAGCACGCCAACACTACAGGCATGTTATTTCAATAGTTTATCTTAATGGGCGGTAGCAGTAGCCGCAAGGGTGTTAGTCCGCAAAGTTCTGTGATTGACCGCGCATATCGTACACAATATCGCAAAAGTTGCTCAATCCGACTGATGCAGGTGTACGCTCTGGCCACAGACCATGTTGCTTGGCTTGATCCCAATAAATGACAAGATGCGCTTTTGCCCGTCAATGTCACTAAGATCCCGGACATCAAACACTTTGAATCGATCCGGGTACTTTTCCTGCAGTCGCTCCGCTTCCAGATAGTAATAGTCCCAGTACATGCCTATAGCTTCTTTCTTCGAAGACGCCTCAAATTTTGGAAAGCAGCTGTCCCAGACAGGATCCTTTTTCCATTGGCTACCATCGTGCTCCTGCCAGTAGTTGTACTCTGTATAAAAGGGGGTTCGCGTCAGCCAAGATTTCAGCTTGTCCGCGATCCATAACGACCGCCAACGCTTGATTGATGATTTTTTTAACCAACTGGATACCGTTTCCTCACGATCTCGCCTGATACAGATAAATACGCACTCAGGAGCAAAGAGGAGCAGTTCGTCGACATAATTGAGGTAGTAGAAAGCAATATCACCAATCAACGTAAGCTCTTCCATCCCCTGGAGTTTTTCATACGTTTTTACGGAGGATGGGCGTGAATAATCAATTGACAACCAGGCACGATCGTCACCGCGCAGCAGTTTCTGAAATTCATGAACAGTGTTGACATGGCTTTGGGGGTTGCCACTGAACACAGCGCAGGAAGGATTCATCTCATGAAAACAGATGCCGCCGGATTGTCGGTGCAAAAGAGAGGTAAGGGAAGCCGTACCGGATCTACCTGATCCAAGCCCAATTACGATCCTGGCGCGATCGAGTACCTCATTCATGACAGTATACTGGCTTCATCACCGGATTCACCCTAGTCACTATTATTCACTGCAATAACTGCTTTTATAGTGTCAACCGCTTCTACAATGCGTTCATGGCAGGCCACATAGTTCTCTCTGGCCCGACCGTAGGGATCCGCAATCTCGACCGCCCTACCAGCACCACCTAAATGCGCGCCTAACAGATACATCTTGCTGGCGGCACTGCCATCCATGGCTACTACCCTGTCATAGTGGCTTTTCTCCATCACGAAAATGATATCGCTCTGACCAAGCATTTCTTGCGTCAC
Source organism: Haliea sp. (assembly GCA_031414375.1). GTDB lineage: Bacteria > Pseudomonadota > Gammaproteobacteria > Pseudomonadales > Halieaceae > Marimicrobium. Next base: position 82,456 of record JANNVJ010000028.1, on the reverse strand, counting down.
GCTCGCAGATCTGACGTGACTCATCTCTGTACCGAATTGCCGAGCAACGTCCACCATAACAGGGTCTGCCTGCCTACCGTCCGCTGGATGAAAACCACCCGATGCCACTGAGATACCTGAATCCTCCGCATACGCCCTCAGCATCACATCGGCGAGCGCGCTCCGGTTAATGTTGCCGTAACACAAAAAGAGTATCGAGCTGGCACCCGCAAGAGTCGTTGCCACCTCCCCTGCCTTCCAAGCGCGCTTCTGTCGCGCGTAAAACTTCTTTTCCTGAGACAGGGCAATAATGCGCTGGACATAGGAGTCAAAAATTCGCCTGACATCGACCAGACCGGGCAAGGGGTCACTAACACTCTGTACGTCAAAGCTGTGCCTGAAGTTAATGAAATCTGCCAAGCCCCTGAATACCTCCCAAGCATCAGGAATTCTGGCGATGCGCGTATCAGCGTCCTCACGCAAAACCGCTTCATACCACTGAAGATCTCGAGATAGGAGTCGGCAGTAAACATTGTTTCGATAGGGAGGACTAGGCCGAATCTCATCGTCCAACTCGAGGTCCAGTAGCATTGACGGGAAATCTGCCCCCGCAGCGATCGCCAGCGGCAGCGAGCCCCAAAATCTGCCATTAATTTCCATAAGGCAGAATTCCCGAGTTTCGGGGTCAAGCTTAAACTCCACCATGGCAACCCCGTTCCACTCCAGTGCCGCTATGAGCCGCTCCGAGGCGGCCAGCAGCTCTGGCAGCACGGGCTCGCTCTTGCGCAAACTGCTGCCGCCTCCGGTCAACGGAACCTCATGCAGTCGCAAATGCTGAAAGGCGTAAGCTATTTTGCCACGCCGCGCGATGAGTTCGATACCAACACCCGCTCCCGGGAACAATTCCTGGAGTAGAACAGGTCCGAACCTCAATGCATGCACACACCCGGCCTCCAGCTCTGCTGCACTAAATGCATAGCTGACCTGCAACTGACTGGCTCCTCCCTCGGTGGAACCTATAGAGCGTGCCGGCTTTAATACTAGAGGGTATCTCAGAGTGCCCTTCAGTTCGACAAGTTCAAGCACGGAGGATATAGACACGCCCCGCGGACGGGGCACCCCAACCTCGTCGGCCAGTGCCAAGGTCTGCGACTTGTCTAGCACCACCTCAAGACTATGGGCTGCCGGCATAGCGATCTTCAATTCACGCAATAGGTCTCGACGGGTAGACAGGGCAACCAACGTCCTCTCTGTAACGGGAATGACTAGATCGTAGTGTCTGGCATCCACGTGCTCAAGCAGCCACTCGACAAACGCGTCTGGCGACAACAGCGGATCAGGGTATTGAAAACAGGAGCTGACGGCATTTGAGTAACTACTCAACGGTCGGGAAGTGTGACTGGCGACGTCAACCACACAGCGTCGACGCGACAGGGACCGGGAGATGGTGAGGGCCGGTACCATATCAGCGTCCAACACCAGAATTCGACGCTTGTGGTTGTCTTTCATATTAAACGCTTCAACACTTGCTTTAGCGTTTCCCTACAATGTGTGGCAGTTCAACACCTGTCAGTGGCACCGGCGATGCTGTACTAAAATTAATCACTATTGACGCCCCATCAGTCGCATAAGCACCCGCACCAATTCCTCACTTCTGCCTCTAAAAAGGAACCAAAAGATCAGGGCATATACCAATCCTCCAAGCGGTATCTTATACAAGGCGACCAACCCTGACACATTTGGAAGCTGTAAATCGACAACATATATGACAGCGCACATCAGCAGCGCGGCCAACAAAGCCGGACCGATGGATACAAATATATCGCTTAGCGACAAGGCCAGCAGGCGCCCTCCCCGGACTACGGTCAAGACAAATATACAGACAGAGGCCAAACTCCACGCAATCCCCATTCCTGAAAGCCCCATGGGGAGCAGCGCAAAAATGGCGGCCGTCAGAAAAACCAGTGTGATGAGCGCATTGACCATATTAGTGCGCGCGCCGCCGGCAGCCAGCATTGCCGGCGTAATGACATAGGCCAGAATTCTAAAGGGTACACTGACTACAATAATGCCAAACAAACCAGATATCTGTAGCCAACCACTGCCCAGCACTAGTCCAATGATTTCCTCACCCACCATCGCCACACCCAGGAATACAGGAAAAATAAGAGTACTGGCGAATCCAAGGGTCGTTAGCAAATAGTCGTTTCTGTTTCCGGTCGTACCATTCATACGAGCAAAAGCAGGAAAGGCCACGACATTGAACAGGGGCACGCTCTTTATCATTAGCATGGTCGCCAACTGAATGGCCACCCCATACAGACCCACCTGTGCTATGTCAAAATATTTGCCCGCTATGACCACATCCACCCTGTTATAGGCGACAAAAATGACTTCAGATAGTGCAACAAAAGCGCCAAATTTGAACAACTCTTCGGTACCACTGGGTATAAACGATGGCCATTTGGGGTAGTCGATGATGCGATTAAACCAGAAACAATTGAACACGGCCGTAAATACAATTGCCGCTACCAGCGCCCAGTATCCATAGCCAAGAAAGGCCAAAGTCAGACTCAAGCAGGACGCGAGCACATCGGTTACAAACGTGATCTTGGATGTTTTCTTGTGATCGAGATTTCTCGCTACCAACGAGGATGGTACTGAGGTCCACGGGATAAGCAAATAGGTAAAGGCCAGGACCTTCAAGACCATCTCTAAGTCGTTGTTACCATAAAAGCGAGCGGCATAGGGCGCCAATACAAACTGCAGGACAAAAAGGATCAGATTAACAACAACGAGCAGCCCCAACGTCTTGCGGATCAGCGGCCGCGTCAAGGATTCTACCTTCATTAAGCCCTGGCTAAGCCCAACTGTGGAAAACAAGACCAGAAAGGTTCGAAACACTTCAGCAAGACTGAGGACACCGTAGTCTTCAGGCGCGAGAAATCGAATCACAAATATCGTGGAAAGCCAACTGATTAGTTGTCCCATAAACCGTAGGGCAGCCACCCAGCGAAATGCCGATATTGCCCGGTCTATCAAATTGGACTGATCTACTTCCTCTAACGACATCTTCAGCAACTTATTTCGAGTAGTGGGCAAATGCTGAGAATCAACGTAGGGCAAAATTGAGCCCTCATATCAGGATCCTCTACATGAGCGGCCCAAGGCTTTGCTTCATTAATCTTTTATGGCAGCGATTGTACCAATATTACACACATTTCTCTTCAATTTGTGAGCGTCTTCCCACGTGACCGCGCCAAGCCACAAAATACCTGGGGCATCTCCAATCACAAGCTATTACAATGGTTCCTGTAGCGGATTGAGTCAGTATGCAGCCCAGTACAACCTGTAGCGGCCAACCGCCATGAAACCCGCTTCCACACCAAAAATATTTGTCGAGTCAACTATGGCAACATTGGAAAAGGCTCCTTTTGTCTCCATCATTATATCCACCCGCAACCGGCCTACAGTTTTCCAGAATGCCCTGCACTCCGTGCTCGATCAGTCGTTTTCTGATAAAGAAGTTGTTGTCGTTATTGACGGATCCAGCGATGAAAACCTGGCGCAATACAGGGATCTAAAAAAGCAGTATCAGAATATCGTTTTTTGCGAACTGGAACACAGGCCAAATGGCCACGGTCAAAGTTATGCTATGAATTATGGTGTGGCCAGGTCGTCCGGAATGTATCTCTGTTTTCTTGACGACGATGATCACTGGATCGATGACACCTACCTTGAACGGCTGTTTGACAGTATAAACGCCTGTGAGACACCCGTGGATGTACACTATAGCAACCAGAAGGCCATTTTCGCTGACGGCACAGCGCAGCAGGAGAATGTCTGGATACAGGACCTCATACCAAAGGTGGACCCGAAAAAGGGGAATCATGGGGATAGTTATCTGGTCGATGCGCCATTTCTACTTTCCAGCGAAGGATTCGCCCACCTGAACTGCAGCGCGCTCAGACGCGAATTCTTTCTTTCCCTGGGCGGGATGGATGAAAGTATTCGCTACGAAAACGACAGAGATGTCTACATCCGCTCGGTAGATGCAGCCAGGGTTATTCTATTCAGCACCCATTTCATGTCTCTGCACAACATCCCTGACGTCAAGCAAAAAAACAACATGTCAACCATAAGCACTGATATCGACAAAAAAATGTATCAACTACGTGTCTATGATAAAGGTATCTCACTCAGTAAAAAGGACATTGTAGTAAGCTTTTGTTGTAGGGCAAAAGGATACGAACTGAAGCATGCCGCGCGCATTCTCGCCAATAGTGGCGCATACAGAAGCGCTGCCCATTATGCAAAGGAAGCCTTGTTAATTGGATTCAATTTCCGCTGGCTGGCTTACACTTTGTGGCTGATCTGCCAGGCTGTGTTCCGGCCCAATAACCCATCCAGAAGCAGCGATCGGTGAAGACGCATTTTGGAGTAGTCCATGTTGCACGCGCGCACTAATGCTAGAAGGGCCATGGCGATAGTATTGCCGAAGCAACATATTTTTCTTTTGAGCCATATGCGAGCCTACACCAGTCTTTTCGGTCACATACTCGGATCAAACCCGGAAATTTGTGGCTACTATGAAATGCACATCGGGTACTACGGCTGGAAAAGCCTGATCAGGCAAAAACTACTTTACTTCAGACGAGAAGATCCCAAGCCTCATTTTGTCTATATGTTTGATAAAGTGTTACACAATGAGCACAACGTGGTACTGGATATACTCAATAGCCAAGGGACCAAAACGATTTTCTGTTTGCGGCAGCCACAGGAGGTGATTCCCAGCATCCTAAGGCTCTACCAAGGAATAGATCCTTCTCACCCATTCAACTCTGAATCATTTGCAACTGACTATTACATACAACGATTGATCGCTCTTGAAACCATTGCGATGTCGATGGCGGAAGAGTTTTTCTATCTTGATGCAAATTCGATAAAGTACGAATCCGATGAGTGCCTGGGTAAACTCAGCGATTGGCTGGGCCTGAAAAAGGAGTTGTCGCCTATCTATGAGGTGCAAAGAAATACCTCCAGAGAACGTTATGGAGACACTTCCCCTAGAATTGGAACCGGTAGAATTACCGAAGACCACTCTAGATATACAAACTTCAATCATGAGGTCGAACTAATCAAAACAGCTGCGTTTGTTTACGATAGAGTCAGGACAACTTTGATTAGAAAAAGCGCTTCCAACTGTGTTGTCCAATGAATATCGTGATGATCCGCCCCCCCAAACACTTGCGCTTTGCAGTAGAGCTGTTGATAAATCCAACACAAATAGAGATATTCATAGTATATTCAGGCTCTCTTTAGGGAAACTTGTGGTCGGAATAATGTACAAAAAACTACGCTTGTTGCGCACTACTACCGTTTCTATTTCCATATTAGCACTTGGGAGCCTCAGTACTGGGGTTGCGGCATACAAAGCCGACGAAGTATCACCCTGGATAGGAACCACATTAGAAGGCAAGAAGTGCGCGGGAATACTGGTGTCCTTTGGCCCTTACGACTATCTGCAGCGCGATAGTTTGAAGAGCGAACTTCAGGTTGTTGAGGAAAATCATTTCAGTGCGGAAATAGAAAGACTGGAAGGTGGACAAACGACAACGGCGATCGGCGATATTCACTACACTCTGTCGACATGGCCAAACCATCACCGCGCACTCAACAGTGCTCTACGGTACCGACTGCAGTCCCTGGGGGCTTGGCCGGAGGATTCAAAAGTGCCTCCAGTTGAGTGTTACCTGCAAAGAGCTATCAATTTCAGCCCCAACGATCCCAAGCCTTACATCATGTACGGTTTGTTAATGCATAAGGCCGGGCAGTATGACACGGCGTTGAAAGCCTATCAAACAGCGATCCGACTGTTACCCAACGACATAATCACTCAATACAATATGGGGCTGACGTTGGTGGAGTTGAAAAAATTTCAGGAGGCCCAAGCAGTGGGCGAAACGGTTTATGCCGCCGGCTTCCCATTGCCTGGCTTGAAAAAGAAGTTGATTGCGGCGGGGCACTGGAAAACGGCAGCGGAACCAGTCAAGCCTAAAGAAGCACTGCAAACCGAAACCGCCAAGGCAGAGCCCTCTCCCGAAAAAACCACTTCACCAGAACTCTCTGGAAAAGATACAGCTACACCCCAGAACGCGTCACCGTAGTTATTTGAATTGCGTGCTGCGAATCAACCCCCCGCGGCGATAAGTGGATCTATCTTTCGGTAACTGGCTAGCAGGCGGATCGCAAATTTCAGCTCCTCCCTGTCCCATGGCGTAAACCTTGGCAATTGAAATTTGTCACTTTGGCTGGTACTCACGCCCCAATGCGTTGAAACCGCCGCTTTAAACCCGAGTTCCTTCACCATATCACGGTGCTCAACCCGATAGTCCAGATTTGGCTTGCCATTTGGGTATGCAAATACATCGATTTTCTGCTGTAACACCTGTTCCAAATAGAATTTATTGTCCTGAATTTCGCGGCGCGCGATCTCGGTGGAAACACTACCCAGAATCGGGTGATTTACGGTATGCGCACCAATAGTAACACCCTGACGCGCCAGCGACCTTATCTGGCCATCAGTCAACATCAGGTCACGGGGCAGGCTGGCGCTATGGCCGCTGACTTCAGCCACCAATGCCTCCCTGATACCCGGGTCAAGATGCTTGATTTTAGCGATGATGCTATCAACTGCAGCCAAGCGCTGCGAGATTGACTGCATGCTGTAAGAGCCAAGATCCAGCCCGCTCAGATCGAGCTTCTCCCCCTTGAAATTTCTAAGCACCTCAATAACGGAGTCGTTCCACATGCGACCACCATTGAGAAACCCACTACTCACAAAAACCGTTGCCGGAATGGCATATTTTTTCAAGACCGGCAATGCGTGCAGCTCGTTGTCTGAATAGCCATCATCAAAGGTTACACAAATCGCCCGACTGGGGAGCTTACCTTCTTGAAGCTGTCCCAGCGCATCCAGCAGTGGTAGCGGATTAAAGTGATTGCGCAACAAACGCATCTGCCAATCAAACTGCGCAATAGTAGGTTCATCCGGCCGCATTGAATCAGGCTGCGGCAGCACACGATGATAGATAAGTATAGAAAGGCGCTGTTTTCCGTAGGTACCCAACAGCGGCGGCAATAATCGCGAAGCAATACCTAGTGAAACCTGCTTTAGCATTTTCGTAATACTCTATAGCTGCAACAGTCCTCTGCCGATGCCAATTTTGCTACCCCCGTTCCACCTTTCTTGCTATACACACGATCCGAGACAAAAGACAATATTGTATTACTCTCGTTCATACCAATGTCATTCAAGGATTGGGCTGATTCCAGCCCCTCCAGCTGACATTGAAAACTGCGAAGCTGCAATATCACTGGCTACACTGCTCCAGGCAATAGAAACTTCTGCGACGGCTTTTCGATAAATCGCCAGCTACAGTAAGCCACTGCGATAGCGGCTGCATATGCTCCCAGTGTGACCAGATATGCAGCCACACTGGCGGAACTCATGGAGAATAACTTCCGATCGATGAAGTGAATAACATAGGGATGGAAAAGGTACAGCGAATAGCTGATGTTTCCCAGCATTATAAAACCAAGCCAGATCCTTACTCTTCTGCCTGCCAAAGCCACCAAGAGAAAGGCAATAAGACTAGGTAGACCCCAGGACAAATGGCGATGTGCCTGATCATCTATAGATTGAAACAAAAAAAGCGACAAGTAGGCCAAGATACCCAAAATGAATCCGATATCGATATAGACTGATTTCAACCTGTCGACCCGCTCGCTAGCCGCTGTGTAAATATAGAAAGCAACCATGCCATAAACGAACTCCAGTAGTATGGGGTCCGTGTAGAATACAATTAGAATATTGTTCGAATTAAGAAAAATACCGAGAAAAATCAGTAGCAAAATCATCGAAGAAGCAATAAGTGCACGGCGACGATGGTCGATCATGCAGGCTAAGAAGAACAAGAGATAGAAAAATACCTCGTAATTTAACGTCCAACCCAACCTGAGCAGCGGCTCCACCGTACGGCCATTGAAGTATGGAATGAAGAACAAGGAACGCAGCAGGTCCCAGACGCTATCGGTAGCAGTATTCAATATTCCAGGACTTACAACGGCAATCACGTATAAGCCTATTGTGCCAAGCCAGTAGAGCGGGACTATTCGTATCGCGCGCTTCTGAAGAAATCGCTCATAAGATTTCTCAGTGACGTACATCATTATAAATCCACTGATTATGAAAAAAAGATCGACTCCGAAATGGCCCCTTTGGATATAAGGAGTATGCGCAATTAGAATCGAAAACGCAGCAATTCCCCTCAGGAACTGAATCTGATCCAGCTGTGATCTCATTGTCGTTGCAACCGCCGGAGGGGATTTCAAGATTTTCCCGGTATATGTCCTCTCGGACGATAAGCACCTGCTCGCACTCGCAATTTTTTCACACTCTTTTCCACGCCTTCTTTCTTAGACATACTTAGAGTTATCTGCGTCAATGCAATGGTCATGGCCATGAGGTGCCACGCCAGATCGAAATAAGCCAAGCTGAGAAAAGTTCCACCAGCCATAAAGGCCACGATAGATATTTGCAGCATTCGTGCGAGATAATTGTACTCAGCGCGCTCATGGTCGTTCTCTGTCAACACGATCACCCGCCGAAGCTGACGCCACATGAGTAGTAGTATCATTAAAAACATGAACAAGCCTGGCCAACCACCGTCATTCAGTACGCTGAAGTAGATACTGTGCGCTACAAACGCCTGTTCCGCCCAAATTCCATACCTGTTGTAATTTGTCAGGGACCAGGATTCGAATCCGCCGCCGGTTAGCCGATCATTCGCTACCGCCAGGCTGTACTCCCAAGCCCTAATCCGGCTCATAGAGGACGAGTCCTGCTGATATGTGGCAATCGAACTCACACGATCATGCCACTCCTGTGGCATGAACATAAACGTCAGCATTGCCAGTGAGAGAAATATGACTGCCGTGATTCCTTTGTTCCTGGATTTCCACCAGTAAAAAATGCCAACGGCAAGAATCGCCAACACAGCCCCTCGCGACTGAGAACCTATTACCGAGGCCATGCTGAAAAAAATGCAGGCGGGCATAATTCTCTTTACCCAAGGCTTGGGAGGAAATTTATTCATGTAAACCATTAGCGGTAGGATCATCAACACTCCCACAGCCAGCGCGTTGTTTTCCTGGATGTCACTGCCATCTGGCCCAAAAACGTGAAAAGCACCACCTGTCACAAAGGTGAAAATGCCCCCCTTTACGCTGTAAAAACCGATTGAAAATACAATTACCCAGATCAGCTGGTTAATTCTTTGTAAGTCGTGCATCAGTAAAATGGTTACAAAAGTAATAAGCTGTATTTTGAGTATTTTTTCCAAGGTGTTGTAGGCCAAATCCGGATAGAAACCGTTCACTGCGCAGATCGAAAGCCAGATCAAAAATAGTGCCCACCAAAAAACCAGGCGATTTGAGGGCATCACTTTCTTTTCGGGGCTGATAAGCAATGAAATTAGCAGGACGATCGCCACAATCTGCGCAAACGGCATATCGTAGGCAAAACCCCAGGCCAGACGGTGGGGATTCATGTAACTCAACCAGGACCAGGCAAGTACACCGTACCATGGAGACCGAAAGATATAGGGCAAGGTAGCGAAGACCATCAGGGTGATAATAACGTCACGCATCAGATTCGCTCCTCCAATCCTTGCTAGTTTGTAAGTTTACTGACGACATAACGAAACTTACCCGATGCTTCACGTTCAATCTTGCTTACATAGTCGAAGTTGAGTACCAGAGACTCGCCCAGGCGACGCCGAAATTGGCCGGTCACCGATTTTTCCAACGCTTGTGTATCGCAGGATGAGGTTACCAGCTGCACCGTAATGTTGTTGATGGACTCCTGAATGATTTTAAATTCTTGCACGTCCGGGATTTCCCGCAGCACATAAATTAGCGCCAAACCATGCAAGACTGTACCGTCCGCAGCTCTTACAAAGTCAGTTGAGCGCCCTTCAATTTCCGCAAGAAGCGGCAGCCCGCGACCGCAGGGGCAAGTAGTATCAGACAAGCTGCCTACGTCCCCGGTTCGGTAACGGACAAAGGGGAAATCTGCCGTTCTCATATGGGTAATGACGATCTCGCCCTGCGCGCCCACCGGCACAACCTCGCCCTTCTCATCCACGATTTCAACAACGATATCCTCAGCCGTAATATGCATTGCGCCGTGTGGGCACTGGTGCGCGATGAAACCAGCATCCCGGCCTCCGTAACCGTTCGCCACTGGCGCACCGAACGCAGACTCAATTGACTTGCGCTGATGATCATAGAGACACTCAGACGTTACAAACACCACCCTGATCCCGAGATTATCCACTTTATGGCCGTTACTAATGGCATATTCGGCCATCAATGCCAGAGAGGATGGATAACCGAATAACGTGCGCGGCCTGAATGATTGGAGACGCTGTATGAACTGGAACAAATTAGCGTCTGACATCTCAAATGCAGACAGCAGTTTCGTGCGCAGGAGCTTGTCCCGGATCAGCCTCACCCTGTCCTGGGAACCAAGCTCGATGGGCGAACCCCACACCACGATTTCGGGATCACCAATGTCTACACCCCACCAACGAGTGGCCCGCCACTTGGCCGCAACATCGTGACTGACTCGCTCCTTGCCACGGAAAAAAATCAGCGGCTCGCCACTGGAGCCACCGGTACTGAAGCGCTCCAGCTTGCCAGCGGTCACCGCTGTCAGGCGCCCCATATTGGCCCGAATATCCGCCTTGCAGGTCAGCGGCAGTCGCTGCAAATCCTGTAACGAATTGATCGCTGCCGGTTGGTAATCCATTGTCTGGAAGAGTTCACGGTAATACGGCACATCCCTGCCAATTCGAACCAGAAAGTCGCGCAGTTGCCGGATCTGCAGGCGTTCAATGTCCTGTGGCGCAAGCCACTGTGATCGCTCCATAGCACGCAAGGCTACCAGCGTACTGTGTCTTTTCAGGCGCTCATGCAGCGGGAACAAAGCGCTGGAGACCAGTTTCGTATACAGGCTCATGCTGCAGAACCACAGTCGTTATAGAGTGTTAGCCATTGCGGCCGCACTTTATCCCAGGCGTACTGCGCCACAGCCTGACAGCCACGGCGACGCAAAGCACTGCATAGATTGGCGTCGTTGCACAATTTGACGATCGCTTCTGCCATTTCCTGCTCGTTGTCCGGGGCCACTAAGATCGCGGTTTGTCCATCCTGCACGATATAGGGGACTCCACCCACATTGGTGGATATCACCGGTAGTCCACAGGCCAGCGCCTCCAGCACTGAATTAGGCATGTTATCAACCCGGGAGGGATTCAACATGGCGTGTGCGCTGTGATAAAGCGCAACGATCTGGGGGCGCTCCAGGCGCCCTAGAAAGACGACGGAGCTGCCCAATCCCAAATGCTCCACCAGATGTTGCAGCTCAGCGCCCTGCGGGCCACTGCCGGCAATTTTCAATCTCATATTGGGGACAGTCCCGCGGGCGATAGCGAACGCCTTGATCGCCGTATCCAAGCCGTAGATCGGCTCCAGATTGCGGGTAATAACCAGGGTGAACGTTGCATCAGCAGGCGGCTGGGAAGCCGGGTAAAACGTGCCGAGATCGATAATATTGGGAATGACCGTGGAGGGCAGGCCAACTTCACGGAACACCTGCTGCAGAAAACCTGAGGGCACCACCAGTCGCGTCGCCCTGCGCATTGAGGGTTTCACCCATTGAGCAGACGCGGCCAGGTACTCGCGCGCCTCGCCCCCACGGTAATTGACAATCACCGGTGTCCTGCGCGCCCAGCCCATCCAGATGACGGGCGCCGCAAACAACTGCCAGGACCAGCCCGAGTTGGCCATAAGATGAATGACATCGCTTCTGCCGGCCAGCCGCCATACATGCCAAAGATACGGAAAGAGACGAAACAACGCTCGCAAACCCTTAATCTTTGCCGCCATTCTCGGCCGATAAGGCGGATTGGTCTGCACTAGTTCAACCGCAAGCCCCTCGACAGTCAACAAGCGCGCCAATTGCAGTGTTTGCATCGCCATCCCGCCATTGGGTGGGGGCAGCGGCCCTACCAGCCCCAAACGCATGTCCCTCACCTCACTGTAAAGTTGTCATTGGCAATTGCTGCCTGGAACATCATCAGAGCCCAAAGGGGTGCGCTGTACTCGCGCAAACCCGACTGGTGATCGTCCACCAGTTTCTCCAGATAGCGCTGGTTGAACAAACCGGTTTGGGCTAGGCCGCCCTCCAGGAGGGACTCCCGTAGACGCTGCCTGAGCGGGCCCCTGAACCATTTGCCTAAAGGCACGCCAAACCCCATCTTGGGCCGGTACAGGACATCCCGTGGCAGATGCGGTTCCAAGGCCTTTTTAAGAATATACTTGCCTTCCTGACCGCGAAGTTTGTAGTTGACGGGCAGGCCTGACACCCACTCCACGAACTTGTGATCCAACAGCGGCACCCGCACTTCCAAGGCATGGGCCATACTGGCGCGGTCAACTTTGGTCAATATATCTCCCACCAGATAGGTTTTCATATCCAGGTACTGAATCAACGACAGCGGATCATCGGTGGGGCTGCGCTGCGCGTGGTAGGCAAAGGTTTCCACCGCGCGATAGCCCTGCAACTCGCGCTGCAGTGCGGGGCTAAACATGGCGTTGCGTTGCTCCTCGGAGGTCAGCGAGACAGAATGCAGGTAGGCCTCCACGGAATTGCGGGCCAACGCCTCAAACGTTGTCTTGGCACGGAAGACACGTGGCGCCCAGTCCAACTTGGGGTACAGGCGCCCCAGCGCGGCAAACACCGGCTTGCGTATACCCAACGGCAGGACGCGCCTGAGACGTTCTTCATGCATGTGCCAGCGGTAGCGCCGGTAACCGGCAAAATTTTCGTCACCCCCGTCACCCGACAACGCCACGGTCACCCGTTCGCGTGCCAACTGGCACACACGATAAGTCGGAATTGCGGAGCTGTCTGCATAGGGCTCATCGTAAAGACCCGCCAGTGTATCCAGCAGATCAAAGTCATCACTGGCAACGATGCGCTCGAGATGATTGGTACCATACCGCTGTGCCACCTGCCTGGCAAAGTCAGTCTCGTTGAACTGGGGCACGTCAAAGCCGATGGCGCAGGTGTTTACCGGAGCATCCTGTAGCTGCGCCATGGCTGCCACCACCGCACTGGAATCAACACCGCCCGACAGAAATGCACCCAGAGGCACCTCCGCCACCAGGCGAATATCAACTGCTTCGCGCAGCCGGGCGAACAGCTCTACGCACAGGTCCTCCTGCGAGCCAACGGCGACGGGCGCAAAGGGCACATCCCAGTATTCGTGCTGGGCTGGTACCGGTTTACCACGCTGAATCAGTAATGTATGTCCCGGCCGGAGTTTGAAGACATCGCGGTAGATCGTTTTGGGTTCCGGGATATAACCCAATGCGAAGTAGTCTTCGACCGCCTGTGGATCGAGTGTGCGGGACAGTCGGGGATGAGCTTTAAGTACTTTCAGTTCAGACCCGAAAGCCAGTGTGCGCCCGTCCAGCACGGAAAAAAACAGGGGTTTGACACCCAAACGATCCCGCGCCAGAAAGAGGCACTGGCGAGTCTTGTCATAAAGCGCGAACGCAAACATGCCTCGGAAACGCTGCACACAGGCCTCGCCCCATTCCTGCCAAGCGTAGAGGATCACCTCCGTATCGCAGCGGGTGCGAAACTGGTAACCACATTGCTTTAGTTCTCGAGCCAGCTCGCCAAAATTGTAGATTTCACCGTTGTATACGACGCAAACCCTACCGTCAGCACTGTGCATGGGCTGCTGCCCAGAGGACAGGTCGATAATCGAAAGACGCCGATGCGCCAACGCCACACCGGCTTCCAGGAACTGGCCTCCCTCATCAGGACCACGATGAAACTGGCTCTGGTTCATGGCCTCCAACAGATTGCGGTCAAACTCGCTGTGACCGACAAAATCGAAAAGCCCGGCAATACCACACATACCCTATCCTGTTTTCCCCAGAAGCGTGCAGGCGGATTGCCCCAATAGCTCGTCATAAACGCCCAGGTAACCCTCCACTGTACGACCCCAGTCAAAGTGTTGACACACGCGCTGTCGCGCATTGGCGCCCTGCCTGGCACGCTCCCCAGGGTTACTAAGCAGAGCAAACAGGGCGTCCGATAAGGCCACATAGTCGCCCACCGCAATCAGAGCGCCGTTGAAGCCTTCCTCGACCAATTCAAGATTGCCACCAACAGCGGTGGCGATGACCGGCAGGCCGCTGGCCATGGCTTCGAGCACTGTATTGGATATGCCCTCACCGAGCGAAGGAAGCACAAATACATCCATCACCTGCAACAGGCTTGGCACATCGTCTCGCTCACCCGCCAGCCACACGACATCCTGCAGCGCTAATTGCTCAATCATCTGTGTCAGCATCGTGTAGAGAGGCCCATCTCCCACGATGAGCAAACGCAGTAGACTAACCAATTCAGGATGACGCTGGCGCACATGCGCTAACGCCCGCAGCAATAGTTGCTGGTCCTTTACCGGTGTGAGACGGCCTACTGTCCCCACCACCAAGATACCATCAAGCTCGCGCCATCGCGCCGGCAATAATGCCAATGGCTTCACAGTTTCGGGACTGAAACGGCTGTAGTCTACGCCGTTGTATATCTGTCGAACCTTACTCGGCTCTACACCCACCACTGACGTGAGCCATTTCTCCAGATCTTTGCTGACAGCAATATAGCGGTGCACAAAAAGCCGCATTACTTTACGCAGGATCAGATACTTCCAGTTGCGGCCATCCAGGTCATTCACCTCTCGTCCATGCTCGCCGTGAACCCGCTTCACGCTATCCAAGCCAAGGCTACACAGCTGGGATTCCAGGGCGGCCATATTGCGGCTGTGGATGATAGCGGGACGACGTTCCTGTAGTAGACGCCGCAAGCGCCAGTAGCAGCGAAGATCATGTCCTTCGCGTTTGTGCAGCTCAATGACCTGCACACCTTCGGCAGTGATTCGATGTATAAACTGATCGGCGGCTGTTAGGCAAATGATAAGGTGTCGATAGCGCAATGGTGACGACCGATTGATAATGTTCACCAGGCCATTCTCCAAGCCGCCGGTGGAGAGCGCGTAAATAATGTGGGCTACGAGTGGACGACCATCCATCAGGGCGCCATCACAGCCGCTTGGCGCAGTTCCTCGTACAACAGGGGGGAATATTGGTCGAGAAAATCCTGTAGCCTGGATCGTGTTTCTGTAAGAGATGACGTCACAGGTGTGGACACCGTTATGCGGTACGCGCCACTCTCGCGCAGGCCAAATTGAGCCAGTATCTGCTGCAGTTTCGCGCTGTAATTGTTAGATGTATTGATAGTACCCATGCGATACCAGGACCATACCAACAGCTCGACGTCACTTCCACGTACCTGCGCTTCATCCACAATGAAGTCACCATCAGACCCCTGCACGAGTACCTTGCCATCCCTTACGACACGCCAACCGCTGTCCTGCAGAGCGAACATAGCACTGCTGCCAACGATGTCGGTGCCGTCAATACTACGCTCAGCGTACTGCACTACCAAGCCAAGGGTGTCTGCATCCTTCTTAAAGTACGCCGATTGCTGGCCCGATACCCGTGCAGGTGGACTCCATCGCCATTCCGATATCGCGGCATTGAGCCAGCCTTCCGCGGTGGGTGGCAATTGTATCGCTACTCGTGCTTCCGTCGCAGACTTCGTATCCATGATAGAGCCGAAAAGGGGTGCCATCGAAGCGCATAAAAGTGTGCTGAGCAGGGTAACCACCAACATTCCATTCGAAACCGTAACGTTGTTAGTCCGCGCTATCAACCCTGGATCCGTTGTAGCCTGAGGCAGATGATCCTCGCGGAACAAAGCCCCCAACCAGAATAGAATAAAGATCACGAGCCCGAAAAAGACCCACCCGTAGACAAGATGATCAGCACCCGTGGCAATGGTCATGTCACTCATGTGGCCGAGCATAACGATTATGTAGGCGCGCAGTGTGTTGGCAAATATCGGAACGATGGCCGAAACAAGCACAAAGAGTAGTCGCCGTGTCCAACTGCGATACGTCAAGTACGCAAACAGAGTGCCGACCGTTACCGAAGCAATGATATAGCGCACCCCACTGCAAGCCTCAACCACAGACCAGCTACCTGAGGGCAATGAGAAAAAAAGCCCCTCCCTGTAGACAGGTATACCCGTCATCTCGATCATCCACACGGTAGATGTCGCGGTAAACTCCATCATGGGGGAAATCAAACCCTCACCCATGGGTACAGCGAAAAAGAGAAAAAGCAGTGGAAAACACAACACTCTGCCCAGCTGATGTCCCACTATCGCCCAGGCACCCGCTACGATCATCGCAACGAGCGCTAACTGCGCAACGACGGCAACATCGACCAAACCCGCAATCAGCCAGCCCAGCCCCAGGGGTATCAGCAACAGCGCAACCCACAATGCGGGCTGCGGTTGTACGGGGCCGAGCAGATCGCGTTGCGTCCAGATTAGCCACAGCGAGATCGGCAGTATCAGAAAGCCGTGAGCAAAGGTCTCGGACCTGGACCAAATATACACCATTGACCAGAGCGTATCGTGGTAGATCAGCAGCAGAGCCAGACAAAACAAGCCCGCCGCCCACAAGCTGCTGCGCACAGAGATCCGGCCCAATGCTGGATTTGATTCCACCGGGTCTAGCCCAATGACCGGGCTAAAAACGGCCCGACCATATTAGCCACTGGTAACGGCAATTTACTCCACACGTTGATCAAAAAGCGATACTTTGGATTTAGAGGATTTAGATCCGGCATTGCATCTGATTGCACCAGAAAGTATTCATAAGGTAATGCCTGCGGCTTGAATCCGTAATTTTTTTTGAAGCTAAAGGGACCCGTACCAGATTTACTGCGTCCAAAATCAAACAGGCGATATCCCTGTGCACATGAACGGCGCATCAATTCCCAATACATAACGTGATTGACTCCCTTGATCGTACGCGCTGCTGTGGTGCTACCACCGTAGTAGGGTATGACCTCGTCCCTGAAATAGAAGCTCATCACCCCAGCAACATCTCGCTCGTTATGCGTGATCATCAGCACACTACAATCGCCCCGAAAAACCTCTCGCAGGATGCGTAGATACCGCGCCGAAAATACCGGGGTGCCCAGATTGCGAACGCTCTCTGAGTACACCCGATACAATCGTTCAGTCCGTTCATCCCACTCACTGCGTAGTCCCTCCTCAATTCCCTTGCGCACCATCGCACGCTGGCGATTGGGGATAGCCTTAAGGTTAGCTTCATCATCGGGCTCAATGGCTTTCCTGAAGGTGTAATACAATTCCTTCACCGGCCAATTCGAATTGGCGGGCTCGCGATTGCGCAATTCCAGTGCTCCCACCTTGAGGGATTCGGCGAGGCGGCAAGCTGCCTCCCGGAGCGCTGTGGTGGCCTGCTCAGTATCAGCAACAATGCCGCCGTAAACACAAAAAGGTAGCGCCGAAAGGGTAGTGCCAAACAGCGCACTTTTTACCTGCGCCAAGGGTAAAATGCCAACAATTGCGTCATTATCCTGAGCATAGAGAAAATACGTACGGTGACCGAAAGCGCGTTCCAATACCGCTTTCCAGCCTGCCCGATGGAAAAAAGTGGCTGCTGTTGCTCGCTGTACGTAATCATCCCAGCGCTCCATCGAATGCGCGTCAAGCGTCTCAACGGTCAAAGTCACTCCCGTATCGCTCCGGACAAAAAGATTTCGTCTATACGTCCCCAATTGAAATCTTTGAGTAACTGTTCCAATCGGGCATAGGTACGATTTAGGTTGAGGTAATGTCTAAACCGGGTTTTCATCCCAAGACCCTGGGGACGTGGCTGGGCGGGATCGATTTCCCAGGGATGAAAATAGAAAATCCCGGCCTGGCCGTCGACCTCGTTGACGCGCGCTAGCGCCCAACGGGAAAAGTGATAGGGGAACAATCGAAACCATCCTCCCCCACCACAATTGATGTTACGTCCAGCCAGCGTAATGGTGGTAATGGGTATTTCCAGGAGGCGCCCACCGACTGCCTCAAAAGCAAATCGAGGCGCGCCTGGAATACCATACAGATCATGCCGTATAGGAACGATACTAGAGCTGTAGCGATGCCCGGCTTCTGCAAGCTGTTCCCATGCCCATGATTCGCTCGCACCAATAGAGTAACTGGCGGCACGGTATCCCAGCACCGGTTCACCGCTGATATCCTGTAAAAGCTTGCGTGTGCGTTCGACGTCATTGCGAAACTCCGATGGCGTCTGTGTATTGACTCGCACGTGGTCCCAGCCATGACTTGCGATTTCGTGTCCGCCGCTAACAATTTTTCTAACCAGATCTGGATGGCGCTCAGCCACCCAACCTAGTGTAAAGAACGTTCCGCGCACATGGTGCGCTGCAAACAAATCGAGGATACGCAGCGTATTGTCTTCTACCCGTCCAGGCCAGGATTGCCACAGGGCTTTGTCAACATACGTTTCAAAAGCGGATACCTGGAAGTAGTCCTCGACATCAACGGTCATGGCATTCGTGACGCTAGCAGTGGCCCGCTCGAGATTTGGGGTATGCATCATCGGAGCGTCGCAGCCCACTGATTGATGAGCTGAACGATGCGCGAGGCAGTCTTGCCATCCCACAACTCAGGCACCCGACCAACCTTGCCGCCCGTACTCATGACGTCCTCATAGCAGACCATTATCCTGTCCGCATCGGTACCGACAACGGTATTGGTTCCCTGACTAACGGTTATGGGTCGTTCGGTATTCTCACGCAAGGTAATGCACGGGACACCCAGAGCCGTGGTTTCTTCCTGAACTCCGCCAGAGTCCGTTAACACCACACGTGCGTCCTTCATCAACCCAAGCATCTCTAGATAACCCTGGGGTGGGATGGTGGTAATGGCAGAGTCTGCCAACAATCCTTCCAATCCGGCCGCCGCTATACGCGATTCTGTGCGCGGGTGGATGGGAAACACTAGCGGTGTGCGCCGACTGATGCACACTAGAACCTTCAGTAATCTCGCGAGCACGTCCGGGTCATCTACATTGGAGGGGCGGTGCAAGGTCACCAAACCATATCCGTCTGTCGAGGCCCCAGTCTTTGTGCAATCGACTTTGCCCAGTGTGGACTGTGAAGGCACGGCGTCTTCGAGATTGTAGAGCAAGGTATCAATCATAACATTGCCAACAAAATGAACTTTTTCCGATGCAATGCCTTCACGCCTTAGATTGTCCAGCGCGCTCACCTCGGTGATGAACAGCAATTCGGATAGTTGGTCAGTAAGAATGCGATTGATTTCTTCGGGCATGCTCCGGTCGCCGCTGCGCAAGCCAGACTCCACATGAATAACCGGAATCCCTTTCTTCACGGCAACAAGTGCACAGGCAATCGTAGAATTCACATCGCCGACCACCAACACCGCCAGGGGTGGTGCTTCATCCAGCACGGGCTCGAAGCGTTTCATGATATCAGCCGTCTGCTGTGCATGAGTTCCCGAGCCGACCCCTAGATCGACATCCGGCTCGGGAATACGCAATTGGTCAAAAAACGCGTGTTTCATCGTCGCGTCGTAGTGTTGCCCCGTGTGCAACAGCCTGGCGGACAGCGCTGAATCAGCCTGTGCGAAAGCCCGCATAATAGGGGCAATCTTCATAAAATTAGGGCGGGCCCCCACGATGCATAGAATCTGACGGGACCCCAATACTGCGCCCATGGTGGTTTCCTAGAGACGAATACTGAGAGATGCCATGACTCTATTTTCCTGGTACTCCGAGAACGAGTCGTCTGATTGTTGATCCGTATACTGGTAATAGACCGAGAGATTGGTTCGAGTATTGATCGGTCTGCCAAGCGCCACCCTGGTCGTCCATGACTGTGAACTATTGGAAAACCGTGTATTGGGATTTCCACCCAACTGCGTAGTCGGTTCACTATTATTCCACGCCATGGTGCCGGATAGCGTGTACGTTCCCGACAACTTGGGGGAGACAGAAACAGCCAGGCCCTGGAATCTAGACTGCTCGCCATTATCCTCCTGAGTTTGCTCGGAATTGCTCCCTGTCACAGTGAGACCCGCTCGGCGTCCCGCATAGCTGTACCCAAGGGTAAGCCGCTCATCGATAATCGGGCTCTGGCTATTCAAGGCAGAATTGTTAATTAAGCCAGGATTGAGGTCATTTTGCTGGGTTAGAATGTCGCGGCCGAAGGTAATCGACTTGTTATACGATGCCGTAAAGACACTTCGACGTCGCGTGTGGGAGATATTCAGACGCGGCGCGGTACCAAAATAGCGGCTGTCTAACCCTAAGGCCACAGTGGTGCGTGACGAAGGCGTCCAACGCACCCCAAAATCCCAAATGCTGCCACCTGTATCGTCATCATTATACGTCTGGTAGTCATTCCATTCCCAGCCGGTACCGGCATTGAGCTGCCACCGTCGGTCTATTTGGTAGCCAAGTTGCAATCCAGCTGACTTCAATTCGGTATCTTGGCGGGGAACCACAAAACCTGTGTTGACATTGATCAGATCACTATCGCTGAACTCAACCTTTCGGTAATTCCCCAGCCAGTTCCAGGAGACTTGCGAGGATTTATCATTAGCCAAATTCGCCGACACCGCATTGCTGGTACTATCACTGACGACATCTTGAGTATTGATCACTTCATCATACGTATACCGAACGTTGTACTTGGCCGCACCCTTGAGCCGGCGGGAAACAACCGGGCTAACGGAATAGCGATAGAACGTATTGGTATTGCCATTGCGATTCAGTTCGTCAACCCCTCCCGCTACAAATGGACTGACTTCATTCTGATTGGCTGTCGCATTTGCACTGACCGTCACCCAGTCCTCAATCAGTTTAGCTGAGCCAACAGCGTTTATATTCGGGGCAAACTGCTCGCGATTGCTATCGAATCCACCGGCACAGTCATCTTCCTTTAGCTGACTGTTACTGAGCGTATTGAGTGCCACGGAGCCATTCAAGGAGAAGCTCGCCCTACTGCCTTCTGACGAAACCGACCCGGAAGGTGTCAACAAGCCGATTCCCGACCATTGCAAACTCTCCTTCTGGTCGGTGTTATCCAGGCATACGTTGTCGGTATAGAGGATACTCGGGGCAATTGAAGCACTGGCATTCCAATCGGCAGCAGCGAGGGTGTTCTGCGCCAACGCGCAGCCCAATGCGACCGAGGCCAGCGCTCTTAGCAAGGAGGTAATGGTGCCTGATTTCATTGCTATTGTCCCGGCTCTGCAACAGCTTCCCTGGCACGGTGCCCGTATCCGTAAGGTCCCCCACCATATCCATACGAGTAATAGTAAGGATTGATTCGCCTGCGGGCTCTATTGAGTACCATACCGACCATCTTCTCTTCGCCAATGTGCTCAATAGCCTGCGTCACGGCGTACTGGGGGGTCATGTCGGCACTGACCACAAAGACGATTTGCCCCATAAAGCTGGCCAACACAGCCGCTTCAGTGGTGAGCAATAGCGGAGGCGAGTCAAACACGATCACGCGGGTCGGGTCCTCATCAGACAACTCCAACATCAACTGTCGCATTCTTTCACTGGCCAACAATTCATTAGCATGAGCATGCACACCTCCGGCAGGAAGAATCCGAAGTTTTTCGACGTTGGTGGGCAAAATGAAATCGCTCACCTTGGCGCCTTTATTCTCCAGCACATCAATCAAACCGCGAGCCGTTGAGGGCACACCCAGCATCCGCCCGGCCTCGGCTTTTGCAGTATCTGCATCAACAAACAACACATGTTTGTCCCGCTCCATAGCTATGCTCAACGCCAAACAGATGGAACTAAATGTCTTGCCGTCCCCCTCGAGCGCGCTGGTAACCATTATCAGGTTGCCGTGGGGTATTGCAGGCGTCACAGAATCTCCGGCTATATTGAGCAACAATGGCCGTTTTATAGTTCTGTATTCTTCTGCAATGGCGCTACGTGGAATCGCCGGAGTCAATATACCCAATTCCCGTAACTCCTTAAACGGAATTTTGACCATTTCCCCGCCACTCACGGAAATGGAATCACTAACCTTCGAACTTGATTGGTGGTCAGGAAAGTCAGCAGAGTGCTGCTCATCATGAGGGATTGCGCCACCCTCGGCGCGCTGCACTGTATTTACAGTCGTGGCTTCCTGTGAACTGCTGTCCATGAGGGCTGCGCCAGAATCTGGGCGCTCAGTCTTTGCCTTGCCAAGCGCGTTGATCGCCTTTTCAATGATACTCATTACTGATCCCGCCAATTACCATTCAGGTTGTGTTTTCTTCAACCGCGGCAAAGCCCTAGCTCGATAGTAAACCGCTTTGCCCCAGGGCGACACCCGCAAACACAAGAAGCAGACACACACTCAGAGAAGTGAATGCCAAAATCCCGTTGCGTTCCCTCCGCTTCTGCTCACTTTGTAGATTGATACTAACCGATCCCAATACTGGCAAACCGGATAACTTCATGAGTGTTCGTATATCAAAGATGACGGGATACACCAGGGATATCAACAAACCAACACCCACCCCAGCAGCGATACTCGCCCCTAAAACGATCGCGTTCAATATGAGTTTATCCGGTTCGCTGGGCTTCAAGGGCACATAAGGAGGATCAATCACACGGAACGTCACATCACCCGCTTTTTCCTCCACATCCTGTCCTAGCCGGGCCAACTCACGTTTCTGCATTAGCGCCGAATGTTGGCTATTGATAATATCGTAACTGCGCGTCAACTGTTTCAGCTGCCCCTCCACTTCAGGAATGGTGCTTACCTGCTCCTCCAGTTGTACCACACGCTCTTCATATTCCTTGACACGCACCTTTAGTGCTTCAATCTTACCGCTGGTTTCAGACAGAGACTCACGCATTGAGAGATAGACAGGGCTACTGGTTAATCCGGAGTACGGGATCTTGACCGGTTTGCTGCTTCCCTGCGCTTTGGGCTCTCTTTTCCGCGCCTTGTACTGCGCGACTCTCTCTGCCTCTTCTGTGGTTTTTTCAACGATCAAGCCATCCATCGTCGATTGCAGCAATCGTACCTGGGGATGCCGATCGGTATACTTAACAGTAAGTTGGTTAATCTCGTCCTGGACGGCAAGCATCTTGGAATCCAGCGGTGTCATTATGGGCACACCAGCCGCTGTCTTGTTCGGAATCATTGTCGGAGCTTCGGGGATGAACAATGGGTCATACAATGGATCTTCACCCTCAATTTGTCGCTGTAGCTCGATTTCTCTATTCTCCTCCTCCTTTAGCATCAGGCGCGCCTGACCCAGCTTCGCCCTCTCGCTGTTCAGATTCGCGTAATATCCGCCGCCCTGGCCGCCCAAAATATCAACATTTTTCTGCCTGAAATTCGCGACACTAGTCTCCGCTGCGACCAATCTCTCCTCGTACGCCTTTATCTGATCATCCAGAAAGCCCAGAGATCCTGAAGCATCCTCGCGCTTACCACTCAGTGAACTTTCAATAAATACAGTGATCAGCGCCTGCGCGATGCGCTTTGCCGTATCTCGATCGGGATCTTGCACGGTAAGAGAATACAGAGACTTGTCTTGCTGCCCTCCCATCAAAGTGATTGATTTCGACAACTCCGAAAGTAGTTTATCCTTTTCCTTCGCAGTCGTTACCTGGAGATCCAGGTCTGTCATACGCATCAGCTTTTCCAGGTTTGGACGACTCAACAGAGTGCGACTCAGCAGGCCGATGCGATCCTGACTGTCAGGTTGTATCGTTAAACCTGCCAGCAGCGGCCGCAGTAGACTATTGGTATCTACATACACCCTGGCGCTAGCCACGTAAGCTTCTGGTAACTGCCACACCCATATCCAGCCAGAGATGGCAACCACCCAGGCTATAGCAAGAGCGATCCAGCGATGGCGCCAAACACCCCAGACATAAGAAAATACCTGTGCAAGAATTTCCTGCATCCCCTGCTTCCCCTTACCCCGCTAACACTGTCAATCTAGAACCAGGATTCAGTAATAATTATTATGTCACCCGGCATCATCGACATGTCGGCTGAAATATCCCCGTCCCTGACCAGATCATCCAAGCGCAGGCTGTATGTAACCTGTTGCCCATCGACCATTCGCACCAACACAGAACCATTGCCATCGGCATAAGGCGTGAGACCACCAGTCGCAATCATAAGATCGAGGAGTGTCATGTGCTTCTTAAAAGGTACACGTTTTGGATTCGTGGCCTCACCTACTACTCTGATCGTTTGCCAGGGTACACCGACAAAACCGCCGGAGATCACGCTCACCACCGGTTGACGTACATAGTCTGAGTAGGCTATCTCGATATCGCGCGCCAGCTGTGTTGATGTCTTGCCGCTGGCCTGAATATCCTCCACCAGATGTGTGGTAATTTTTCCGTCTGGGCGCACAACTCCCTTGGTACTAAGCTCCTCGTTACCCCAGACAAATATGTCCACTGTGTCGCCTGGCCCCAAAATATAGTCGAAATCAACTTCCACATCTCGTTGCGCCTCGGGTATCGTCGGATAGGGATTGGAATCGAATGGATTCGAGTTGCAGCCGGTGCATAGCATGAGAAGAAGGACCGCGACGCAAGTAGTCAATCTTTGAAGTGGTGAGAACGAACTTAAAAGTGTAACGTTATTATCAATCATCTTTTTCTCCTTGGGGCAAACAAGAGCCCATTGCTATTTTCAAACTTTATCACGCAGCTAACGGCAGAATTCAGTTACCCGACCCACATTGTGAACAACGTCACACAGATACTTTGATTCTCTCGAGCCACTACCACCAGAACCACTCTACCCACTGTAACAGTACTACTTGCGTTAGATACCTTCTGTATACCACGGGAGAGCACACGGCGTAAGCTCATTGTGAGGGATCACTGCCAAGTTTTATCTGTACAATTCGATGCGGCTCCATATCAAACGCCACGCCCGGGGATTGGTCATCAACCGGTGTGGTGAGCACACCACGCCCTTCAACTTGCAGCCTCTGGCGCGCGACACCAGCATCGACCAGATACTGCTCGACAGCGTCTGCACGCTTGCGCGACAACGCAAGATTGTAATATTCATTTCCCTGGCTATCGGTGAACCCCGTGATCGACGCAAAGCTATCGGGCTGATCGCGCAATTTTTCCAAGGCACTGTCGAGAGCTTGGTGGGAATCGGGCAGCGGGTCATCGCTGTCAAATGCAAAACTTACTAGAAATGTGGTCTCAGCTTGTTCCTGCACGGTAGTTCCATCTGCCGCCAGCATGTCCTTTTCTTCTGAAGAAAGATTAGCTGGAGCAAGCTCATTCAAATTTCTTGTCGCGGAATCAGGAGGTACCTGACTCAACGTTTTTGGCTCCTCGGCGGTAATCTGCAACGTCTGCCGATCGAAGGATTCAGCCTCGATTGACACGGGGCGCAGAGCATCATTGGGAACAGAGGTTACCGGAATCGGTGGCGCTGCATCCACTGCCTCACTCAACGGAGCAGATACCGGAGCATCAGCATCAGGTGTGGTGACTGGCAATGCAGTGAGCCGACTGTTGTGTCTCGAAGATGCATGCGGTTCAGATTCGTATTCCGAGCTCGTCTCGCTCTGCTGATCTGAAACATAGGCCGCCAGAGAAAGGGTGACGGCTACCACTACAATCACCAGCGCAAACAGTGCAATACGCCGCCTCCAGCCAAAACGCGGCTCTGCCCACAGGGGATCGGTAACCAACTCCCCACTTTGATAAAAATCCTCTATACCTGGATCGTCTTGGGGTTCAACTCCATAGTGGCTAGTGGCAGCATAGGGGGCGATTGAATCGCTAGCCGGGGCCGGATGTGAAACCTCGGCTACTCCAGGAATGTCTTTTTTTTTTGCCCCAACTGCACCCCCGGGCTGGGCTTCTTCTGCGGCGGTGTTGAATGGCCCGCTGTTCGCCGCCTGCTGCTGGAGTTCTGGCCGCACATATGACGCCGCCAAAGGCACCGGCACCCATTCGGGTGAGCCGCTCGCCTGAAAATCATGCCGAGAAATTCCAGTACCTGCCGCGAGATTTTCTGCCTGAAGCTCGCTAATGACAACGTGCACATCGTCTAACTCAATGGAGTGACGTTGTTCCACACTTCCCAGCAGGAACAGGCGGCTACAAATGAGATTGATCCGGCGGGGAACGCCTTCGCTAAACTTGTGAATTAATGGAAAGATGGCTCGGTCGATCGCCGGGTCACCGTTCCATCCAACCGCTAGCAGCCGATGTATGACATAGGCCTCGGTCTCTTCGGCCTCCAGTCCATCAATATGACTTGCCGCGACTATTCGCTGGTGTACCTGCTCCATTGCGGTAGAGAGAATCAAATCTCGCAGCTCAGGCTGTCCCAACAAAAATATTTGCAGCAGGGGTTGGCCGCCAATCTGGATATTGGTAAGAAGTCGCAATTCTTCCATCGCGGAGGACGAAAGGTCCTGCGCCTCATCGACAATGAGCAGAGCCCGTCGGCCTTCCCTGTGCCAACGATGAAACAGAATGGTCAGGCGCTGCAAAAGTTCAGCTTTGTCCAGTTTTGCTGAGCCTATTCCAAAACTATAGGCCACGGATTTTAGAAGATCGTCAGCGCTCAGCTGGGTGCACACCAAGTTTGCAGTAAACACCTTGTCCCTGGACAGGCTCTCCACCAATTCGCCGATCAATGTTGTCTTGCCGGTTCCAGGCCTCCCCGTAATCATCACAAACCCTTCTGCCCGCTTGAAGGCATAGGCCATATAAGCGCGTGCTTTGGCGTAGCTCTTGTGCTCAAAGCAGAACCTGTGATCAGGACTGAGTCGGAATGGCTCGGCCTTTAGGTTGTAAAAAACTTCATACATCCCGAATTCGCTTAATGTGGGCGTCAGACGAAAGCTTCACAGAGTTCAATAGTCATTGCAAGGCACATTACCGTTACCTCACATGGGTATTTTGCCCTAAACTGTTGGGCCAGCAACAGGCTGCGCCCCGCGTGTGCGAGAACCTCGTTCTGCGGAGCAAACTACTTGGAGTATACAATGTACAAACATCTTACCTTGGCAGGTTCGATCTCAGGAATTCTGGGCGCGTTGATCTGCTTCATTGCAGTACTAGCCCGTATTGCGGGCTATTACTATATTTCGGGATACCAATCCATGACGGTGTTTAACATAGGTGTCGGGATGATGGTCTTCGCCTGCCTGGTCAAGCTCGAATCTTTGCCGAGCGGCTCTGGCCAGTAGGGACACTATCCGAGCAGCCGCGTCAAGTGCACCCAAAAGTGAAGCGCAGATAGCATTTACCCTCACCCCGCTTAGGCGCGCCCAAGGGGTCCTTTTCCGGTACCTGACATGCCTCGGTCAAGGGCTGGTCGCCGCTAATGTCAGATTTTTTTACACATTACGGCGAAAAGCCAAAGGGGCATCCAAGTCCGTTTTCACAAAAATTTGTAACTTATTGTATTTATTGATATTTTTACTATACGGTATATATTTTGCATCGGCTTGTCCACAGAACTGAGAACGGACTGTGTGAAGCCGCTCACAGACACTGGCCAAGGTAGTGTGTGTGATGCCAGCATGGTGGTAAAGTCAGCTGTACTGCTATCATTAAAGCCAGTCAACTTGTGCTTGAAGCGGCAGCTAGTTCTCGTCAAGGCAAGGCTATTTGGGGGTTGGAGTGGACCGTTTAACCGACAAAAACCACGATAATGACGCCGCAGGTGACTCATCATTGGCACCAAAGGACGCGCTGGCGGACCCAAATCGACGCCGTTTCTCCCGCACCGCACTGACCGGTAGCGCAGTGTTGCTATCGCTAGGAAATCGGGCTGCCTGGGGCGGCCAAACTCAAATTATGGGCGTGATGTCGTTGGCAACACTGAACTCCTTCAACCCAGCCACAGGCCTGTTCATTTCGGCACCCACTGGGAAGCTGGGCAAAGCACAAACTGCTAAACCTGCACACAACGTAAATCTGGCAAAGGAAATTCACCGCGTTTCAGCGCCACCCACCTATGTGGGGACTGATGGAACCTACTCAACATGCAAAGACCCCACCACCTTAGATAGTATTATCCTCGTTAAGGGTAAATGCCCTCTCCCATAGCGAGCCAGGTACCAATAAGCGCTCGTTCTGAATTTCTCCCGTTGTCCCTATGTTGCTGCCCCCCCATCAGGCGCAAATGGCGCTGGTCATGGAGTCAGCCTTTTGCAACAATTACCGCCTTTAGAGGGACACTCCTGATTCTATGAGATGGCGCAATAACTCTGTTGGCCGATATTATGACAGCAATGAGAGCACGGTTGTCTATTTCGATTCGCGCAGTGGAGACACCCATCTTCTTAGCGACTTTGCCGCCCACGTGATGCGACAATTCGGTGATCAATTGCTGACTATTGAGGATTTGGTGAATCAAATGTCACCCAGCCTTGAATCCGCAGATATCTCGGACTTGAAGGATGCTATCCCAGACATACTAGAGGAATTGGTCGCCCTTGATATTCTGCAACGAGAGTAGATGCAGCTCCTCGATCACCTATCAGCGCATGACTTCAACCAGCGACTAGTACGTGGGGAGCTAGCGCTGCACGTTGGCCCCTATATCTACCAAATTCAAAGCAACCTGCCTGCTGTGGCAGCGGGAATTGAAACGCTGTATGCCAATTTCAGACTCGCAGCGCCCGGAGAATTTGTAGATTACAACATTGCGATCTTACGCAGCGGTCTAGGCCAGTGGCTTCGAGGCGAAGCGCAGTTTCTGTTTGATGGCAAGAGTCCGTTTGACACTATACCCGCGGGGCAGGCCTACGCTTTTCTGGAGTGGGGCATGAACTGGTGTGTGTCCCTGCAGACTAACGAGTACTTGAAGTTACATGCCGCTGCTATCTCCCGGGGCAACACTGCCATCATCATGCCGGGTGTCCCGGGCGCTGGAAAAAGCAC
The DNA here is from genome assembly GCA_031414375.1 of Haliea sp. Classification (GTDB taxonomy): domain Bacteria; phylum Pseudomonadota; class Gammaproteobacteria; order Pseudomonadales; family Halieaceae; genus Marimicrobium. Next base: position 53,444 of record JANNVJ010000028.1, on the reverse strand, counting down.
CCTCTGCGCCGCACTTGGATTGAGCGGCTGGCGAATTTTGTCCGATGAACACGCCATGATTCTGCCTAATTCTGCGGAGGTAGTGCCACTGTGTCGCCCCGTGAGTTTGAAAAATGAAAGTATTGCGGCAATCAAGTCTTTCTCGTCAAATGCGCGATTTGGGCCCGTAAGTAAAAAGACGCACAAAGGTATCGTAGTGCATATGAAGGCAGATATGCATGAAGACAGCCATGATATGAAAAGTGTGCGGGCCCGCGCTATGGTATTCCCAAAATACTCCAGGGAAGAACCACAACAACTTAGCCCCCGACAACGTACTGATAGCTTTGTCCTGGCTGCCTATCATTCGTTTAACTATAGTTTGCTTTGTGAGGCAGGTTTCGAAACCATGAAGTCGCTGATCGATAATGTCGACTGCTACGACCTGATCTATCACGACCTGGAGTGGGCCGTTGAGGCAATTAACGATTTACCTGGCGTGCAGGCCGCTTGATGGATTTTCTGCTCAAGCAGGTATTGCTCGAACCTCGCCGCATCTTGAACCTCGACAATGACAAAATAGCTCAGTTGCTATCCCAGGCACGCAGCTCCAGGTTACTGGCTTCCCTTGCCCTCGATCTGAAAGTCGCTGGAGTCGACAACAACCTTCCTCCTGCTATCAGCCGACATTTTCAATCGGCACTACTTATTCATGAAAAGCAAAAAAGAGATCTTGCTTACGATTGCGAGAAAATTGCAATGGCACTGGATTCCATCGGCGAAAAACTGGTGCTGCTAAAGGGCGCGGCCTACTTGTTGGCTGAACTTCCAGTCGGGCGTGGTCGATTGATCACTGACATCGATATCATCGTTCCCCACCAAAAGATCGACGAAGCAGAAAAGGCCTTAATCAAATTTGGTTGGGAAAGCGGCTATGTGAACTCATACGATGATCACTATTATCGAAATTGGGGGCATGAGATTCCGCCGCTCACCAATGCAAAACGCGGTACGACGCTGGATGTGCATCACAATATCCTGCCTCCCACTGCCAAATCAAAAGTCAATGCAGGTCTGCTTTTCGACAACCTCATCGAAATCAAGCCAGGGATTTTCACGCTGTCCTGGCAGGATATGGTAATCCATAGCGCAGCCCATCTCTTTCATGAGGGTGAATTCCATCATGGACTGCGCGACCTGTGGGATCTGGATCGAATGTTGCGGGATTTTCCCACTCGGGACACACACTTCTGGGATGGATTGATAGCAAGAGCGCGAGCGCTGGATTTACTGAACTCGCTTTTTCATTGCCTGAACTATACACAACAGGTCTTTGGCACACCTCTCCCTTCGGGCATCATTGAAGATGCGGGCAATCGGTCGAAGTTACTGCGTAAACCGGTCATGGATTTCCTGTTTCTGCGAGCTTTTCGACCCGATCATCCACAGTGCAAACTGCCATTTACTGATTTTGCACTGTACGTGTTGTACGTACGATCGCACTATCTGCGTATGCCACTCTACTTGCTATTGCCACATCTGGTCAGGAAGGCCTGGATGCGGCGATTCGGTGATGACGATATCTTGTCCGCATAACACGAATCGGAGACAGTGTAGGACTTAGCCCTTGGAACGTCCCGACGTCACAAGCGCCACACATTCAATTGAGCTTTTTCCAACTCAGCCCTGTCTAACACTGACTTGATGTCTATCAAAGTGGCGCCTTCATCCATCATCGCCCCGTACTCTGCGACGCTCAATTTCAGATACTGCGCATGTGGGACCGCCAGAATCACAGCCTGGCAATTCCTCAATTCCTGCAGCGAGCACAGTTCTATACCGTACTCTGCCTGCGCCTCCGCCGGATGTGCCAAGGGATCGTGAACCACGACATTACAGCAGTATTCCCGCAGCTCTTCGATGATGTCTACCACTTTGGAATTGCGCAGATCGGGGCAGTTTTCCTTGAAGGTCAAGCCTAGCACAGCTACTTTGGCGCCACTCACACGGTGACCATGCTGCACCAGTCGCTTGACCGTTTGCTCCGCAATGAATTTGCCCATGTTGTCGTTCGTCTTGCGCCCCGCAAGAATAACCTGCGGATGGTGCCCCACCGCCTCTGCCTTGTACGTCAGGTAATAGGGGTCGACCCCAATACAGTGACCGCCCACCAGGCCTGGCCTGAATGGTAGAAAGTTCCATTTGGTTCCCGCAGCTTCTAGCACATCGAGGGTATCAATCCCGAGGCGGTTGAATATCAGTGCCAATTCGTTCATGAGCGCAATGTTGAGATCGCGCTGGGTGTTTTCAATGACCTTGGCCGCTTCGGCAACTTTAATACTGGCTGCGCGGTGAGTACCGGCCATCACCACTGAATCATAAAGTTGGGCAATCTTGTCAAGCGTTTCCGGCGTATCGCCCGAGACGACTTTGGTGATCGTTTCCAGTCGATGCTCCTTGTCGCCGGGATTGATGCGTTCAGGAGAGTACCCTACGTAAAATCCACCCGCAGCCATATTGGTATTTCTGCCAGCCCAGGACAATCCAGACGCCTTCTCCAGTAGTGGCACACAGACTTCTTCAGTGCAGCCGGGATAAACGGTTGATTCAAATATGACGATTGCCCCAGGCTGCAGATGCGCCCCCACCGCGCGACAGGCTCCCTCCAGCGGCGAGAGATCAGGGCGTCGTGCCTGATCGATTGGAGTGGGAACGACCACGATGATAATCTGAGCTTGCGACAGCTTGCTGGCATCACTCGTGAACTCGAGCATACTTGCCTGCGCCAGTTGCTGGGGCTCAACTTCGCCGCTGGGATCGCGCCCCGCTCGATAGTGGGCGAGCTTTTCCTCATTCAGGTCAAGACCAATGGTCCGGCGCTGGCGACCAAATGCCACCGCCAGCGGCAACCCTACATACCCGAGTCCCACAACTGCTATCGTATCTACTGTGTCCATTCCCTATAAACCCTTATCTCTGATTCCCCAAAAACCATTCACTGGTAACCGCCAGCCCCTCATTAACCGTGTGTGTAGGTTCAAAACCTAGCAGGTCTCGAGCCCTGCTGATATCAGCCTGGGAATGCCGCACATCCCCCTCCCGAAATGCTGCGTACAAAGGCTCAATTTTATCGACGCCCGCCGTGACGCCAGACAGGAGAGCGCGAATCGAGTAGAACAATTCATTCAGTGTCGTACGACCACCTACAGCAACGTTGTAAATTCGATTGCAAGCGGCAGCATTTTCACTTGTGGCCGCCAGCAAATTCGCCTGCACGGTATTATCTATAAAGCAGAAATCTCGAGAGGTCTCGCCATCCCCGTTTATCTGTGGTGCACGGCCCTGACACAGTAATTCGAACCACCGCGGAATCACGGCCGCATAGGCACCTTGCGGATCCTGTCGCGGGCCGAAAACGTTAAAATAGCGCAGCCCAATACTGTCCAGTCCATAGGTACGGCTGAAGACATTCGCATAGAGTTCGTTCACGTACTTGGTGACGGCATATGGAGACAGAGGATTGCCAATAATATCTTCTACCTTGGGCAGCCCCGGGTGATCTCCGTAGGTGGAGGACGATGCGGCATAGACGAAGCGTTTCACCTTGGCATCCCTGGCCGCCACCAGCACATTCAAAAAACCTTCGACGTTAGCACGGTTACTGAGGAGGGGATCGGCGATGGAGCGCGGTACGCTACCCAATGCCGCTTGGTGTAAGACATAGTCCGCACCCTCTGTGGCCGCCTTACAGACACCAAGGTCACAAATATCTGCCTCCAAAAAGGAAAATCGACTCCAGCTGTGCTCGCCCACTCTAGCGCGAACATCGTCCAAATTTGCCTGAAATCCCGTCGCAAAGTTGTCCAATCCGACGACATGCTGTCCCAGCTTGAGCAGTCTCTCCACCAAATGGGACCCAATGAATCCCGCTGCACCAGTGACAAGCCACTGTGATGGTCGCTGCACAAGCTGCATCTCGAGTGCTTCATAGGCAGACATAGACAATGAACGGTCCCTTCCAACTCTCAAATAAGCGCGCCAATTATTGTGTGCGGCGCATCTCACTTATTCCCTGATGGCATTTACACTAATGGAGCAGGAGTATAGTGTTTCTCATAAGGTACCGCTATCGCGGAACGTGACTTGGTCCTCGATTTAGTGAGTTTAGAACTGGAAGCACAGACGGGCATGCTCAGCAATATCGGCTTGTACAGCTACGGTGCAGCCCTGCTCGCCTATATTATGTTGATTGTCCTGGTATTTATTGCCAGGCGGAACCATCCACTGGGCAGCGCATTGCTAGCGGCGACTAGCCTCACCGCACTGTGGGCTGCCGTGGTCACAGTCTCTACTGTGCTGATCGAGCCCCGGATTGTTCTCATACAGCTGGCCGAAGTCGCTCGCAATGCCGCATGGATATTCGTGCTGTTAAAACTCATCGGCCTGCGACTACAGGGCACCAATCAGATACTAGCCTCCAATCGCTGGATACCCTGGTTTGCCTTTGCCGTTTCTTTGATTCTCCTCGCACTGCTTGCTGCAGAGCCACTAATGCGGCAACTGACCCCGCTTTACGATCTGTCCTTGTATGCCAGCTTTAGTGCCTGGATTGCGATGTCCATTGTCGGCCTGCTGCTCCTGGAGCAATTTTTCCGCAATAGCAATGAAGGCGAACTCTGGGGAACCAAACACCTCTGCCTTGGTTTGGGCATTTTGTTCACTTTCGACTTTTTTATGTATGCCGAGGGGCTCCTGTTTCGTCAGCTGGATCGCAACGTGTGGCAGGCTCGGGGCATCATCACAACCATGGCAGCGGTGCTGATGGCGGTTAGCATCAGTCGCACTGATCGTGGTCAAGCACAGGAAAATTCGCAAGGGGTTCACCTTTCTCGACACGTTGCCTTTCATTCACTCACATTGATGGCCTCTGGCGTATATCTGATCATAATGGCCCTGGCAGCTTATTTCATTCGCTACCTCGGCGGAACCTGGGGTGGCGTATTGCAAATCTCGTTTCTGTGCGCCTCCGGTCTGACCTTGATAGTATTGCTGTTCTCCGGGCACATTCGAGCCAGCGCCCGTGTGTGGCTGAGTAAGAACTTCTTCAGCTACAAATATGATTACCGCCTGGAGTGGTTGCAATTCACGGAAATCCTGGCAAGTGGCAATAGAGATATTCCTGAAAACATCACCCGCGCTGTGGCCAATCTTGCCAAAAGCCCGGCCGGAATTCTTTGGAGCAGATCCGAAGACGGCAGATTCAATATTGTTGCAAACTGGGAGATGCCACTGCCCGACACAGATATCGACTTACGCGAACTGTCTCAGTGGCTTCAAATACACGGATGGATAGTTGATTTGCGAGAATGGCGAAAGGCTCCAGATGTTTATCGAAATCTTGAGTTGCCCAAAGTGCTAACTGGTATCCCTCGCGCCTGGCTGATCATTCCCCTACTATTTGGTGATCGGCTGCAGGGTATTTTACTACTACGCGAATCGGATCTGCTGCGGGACCTGAACTGGGAAGACCGCGACCTTCTCAAATTGGCAGGCAGACAGGCGGCCAGCCACCTCGCACAGTTTCAGGCAGACCGGGCGCTGGTCGAGTCGCGACAGTTCGAGGCTTTTAACCGTCTTTCCGCCTATGTAATCCACGATCTCAAGAATATTTTGGCGCAGCTCTCGCTTATGGTCGCCAATGCGCAAAAACACAAACATAATCCTGAGTTTATCGACGATATGGTGAATACCGTCAGCAACACTGTGAATCGCATGAGTAAACTAATGGCGCAATTGCGCAGTGATACCGGACAAACAGAACAGCAGAATTTCGAACTGGCAGAACTGCTCGAAAAGGTAGTGACTGAGAGCCAACTTCGTGCCCCGACGCCTGAATTCGCCGTGGTGGAAGGCAGGTTTACACTAACCTGTGACCGGGAGCGACTGCACACGGTGTTCGGGCACTTAGTACAAAATGCGCAGGAGGCGACCGACAATAACGGGCACATAATTGTCCGCTTGCTACGCAGCCATGGTGCTGCTGTGGTGGAAATCGAAGACACCGGCATTGGCATGGCGGAGGACTTTATCCGGCACCGTCTTTTCAAACCCTTCGATTCGACCAAGGGGCTCACTGGCATGGGTATTGGTGCGTTCGAGAGCCGCGACTTCATTCGTAGCCTGGGGGGCGACATAAGCGTGCAGAGCACACCGGGACTAGGCTCAGTTTTTCGCGTACACATACCTTGCGCGGTGGAGACCGCAAATGAGTACGTTTACACACCGCACAAGGCAAACATTCTGTGAAAAGCGACAAGCGACACCTGTTGGTAGTAGAAGACGACAAGGGACTACAGAGCCAACTGCGTTGGGCATTTGACGGCTTCGAGGTGACGGTCAGCGGTGATCGCACTGAAGCCATTAACCAGTTACGCCGAATCCAGCCCGGCGTTGTGTTACTAGACTTGGGACTGCCACCAGACCCGGGCGGGGTCACCGAAGGGCTAGCCACATTGAGTGAGATCCTTGCGCTAACGCCAGCAACCAAAGTCATTATTGTTACGGGTGATAACGATCGCGCCAATGCAGTCAAAGCAATTGCTCTTGGCGCTTATGATTTTCACCAGAAACCCGCTGATCCGGAACTACTGGCTCTACTTGTGGATCGCGCATACCACGTCTATGAACTGGAGCTTGAGAATCGCAGACTTCAGACACATGATCTGAACATGCCTCTGCGGGGCATTATCACGGCAAGCCCACAGATGCTTAAGGTCTGTCGCACCATTGAAAAAATCGCCCCTTCAAACATTACCACCCTATTGCTGGGGGCAAGCGGCACCGGTAAGGAGCGCTGTGCGCAGGCACTCCACGAATTGAGCCCGCGAGCCCATAAGCCTTTGATCGCGATAAATTGCGCCGCAATTCCCGAAAACCTGCTGGAAAGTGAACTGTTCGGGTACGAAAAGGGAGCGTTTACCGGTGCTGCCAAACAGACACCCGGGAAAATTGAGTACGCCGACCAGGGAACCCTTTTTCTCGATGAAATAGGGGATCTCCCTTTGGAACTGCAGGCCAAGCTCTTGCGCTTCCTTCAAGAACGTGTCGTTGAGCGTATTGGGGGTCGCAGAGAGATACCTGTAGATGTGCGCATACTTTGCGCGACCCACCAAAACCTGCGCGCTTTGATCTCAAAGGGCTTATTCCGCGAGGACTTGTACTACCGCATTAGTGAGATTGTGATTGAGATACCACCGCTTAAGGATCGCGAGGGCGACATTCTAGTTCTGGCCAAATCGTTTCTGAATCTTTGGTGCCACGAATACAATAGCTCGGCCATGGATTTTTCGCCTGAAGCCATAGCGGCAATGGAAGCCTATGACTGGCCCGGTAACGTACGCGAACTGGAGAGCCGGATAAAACGTGGAATCATCATGGCGGAGGGCAATCAGATAAGTCCCGAGGATCTTGAGTTGGGAGATACCATTGGGGAGCCAAGGCCATTAAACCTGAAAGAAGTCCGTGAGGAAGCGGAACGCAAGGCAATTGTTCGTGCCATGAATCATAGCAATCAAAATATATCTGACGCTGCGAACGCGCTGGGTATCACACGCCCGACTTTGTACAGCCTGCTGGAACGATTGGGTCTGAAAGTCTGATTATATGCTACAAAGCCAGGATCGTTAGCCGGATATCCACAGGAGCCCCTATGGTACAGTCAGCTGTTTGAGAAATTGCTCAGCTGCAGACCGCTCCGAGAATTCTGCATGTTTCCCCAAGAGCGTGTTAAGCGCTTTAACTGCACCCTGCTTATCACCCTCAGCAGCCCTGACTTGAGCTTCGTGAAACCGCATTTCGGGACTATTGGGCGCCAGCGCAACAGCGCGATCAATCGTTCTCCTGGCCTCGAGCACACTGTTGTTCTTCAACTGAACCACTGCCAACGTATCAAGTATGGAACTTGAGTCGGGGGACAATTCCAGCGCTGTCTCTGCGTACGCAAGCGCCTGCTTGGGGTCCTCGTGAAGCAGATACCAAGCAAGATTGTTTAGGGCAATGGCATGGTTCGGGTCGATCTTCAGTATCTCCCGATACTGATAGACGGCACCTCCTATTTGATTATTGCTGGCGTACACTTCCGCCAACTTCTCCCGCACAATTACATCGTCAGAATGATCTGCAACCCAGTGTTGCAGCTGCTCAATAGCACCACTGATATCACCACCCGACTGACGATGTGCCGCAAGTGCGAGCACGTTACCGGTCGTTGGCTCACGTTTGTAAAGTGACTCCAGCAGCTGTATGGCCGTCTTGGTATCACCCTTTTTTTGTGCAGCGGCGACTTTAAGCTTCACAACATCAGGATTATCCGGGGCTGTTGCGCTTAACTCAGCTAATCTCTCTTCGAACAAATCCATATTGTTCGATAGCATTGCCAACCGCGCCTGCGCTATCTTGGCATAGAAGTGGTTGGGGTCTAGTTCTACTGTGCGCTGCAACTCAGCTGAAAATTTTTCGATGTCACCCAAGCCCGCATAGGCTTTGGACCTCATATAGTGGTACTGGCTTACATTTGGATAGTCATCAATCAGCTTTTCGAGAGTGCCCAGCGCTTGGTTATATCGACCTCCTGCCAGCTCGAACCCCGCCAGCGTTACTAAAGCATCCGGGTGTTTCTTTTGCTCATCGGTGAGCTCTTCAAATAAAGGTGTTACCTTTTCCAGCTGCCCTTTCGCGATAAAGTATCGCGCTTTAACCAGCCGCGGTTCCATCGACCGCGGATAAGCCACCAGGGTAGCCTCCAAGCTATCCAACATTGCCTGCTCTTTGCCCTCGACGGCATAGGAAGCCGCAATCTTCATGTGGGTCTGAATATGATCCGGGTTGTGCTGCAGGACCTGCTGATAGTACATGCGCGCAGTTTCATAATCCTTGTCCGCAACAGCGAAATCCGCCAGACCATCGCCAGCGCCTGGATCTCCCGGTCGTAGTTCCATCGCCTTGGTGAACGCAGCTCTGGCTGGTTCCTTTTCATTATTCGCAAGGTAGGCTCGTCCTAACAAATCATAGGAAGTAGCACTATCGGGATTGCGCGATTGATACTCCTGCGCGGCGCGGACGGCCTCTGCCACCTTATCGTGACGCAGATAATTCAGCACAATGAGAATGTCGGCCTGTTCGTAACTGGGGTCTTTTGCCAGAATTGATTGCAGCGTTTTAATCCCCAACTCTTCTGACCCCACCGACAGAAAGCCGGCACCCAGTCGCGCCTTAGCCTCGGCAGAATCGGGATGCAGTTCTGCGACCTTGGCCAGAAGCTCGACCCCCTCTCCGCTTTTACCTTGCGCCAGAAGCGCGCTCGCCAGAAGATTCATTGCTTCTGCATCATCAGGCCGTTCTGCGATGAGCGGAAGAAGCAGCTTCTCAGCTTTGGCGTAATTTTTTTTGCCCAGCTCAAGTTTCGCAACAAGTTTTGTACCTACCACGCTACCAGGCACCAGACCGAGAAATTCATAGGCATTGGTCTTGGCCAGCTCAAGCAGACCCTGTTCCAAATTAATTGCCGCTAGATAGTACAATGATTGAGGGTATGCATCGGAGAACTGGGAAGCCTGCTCAAAGGCTCGTGCGGCAGGGTCTAGTTGTTTATTCTGCAGATAATACAATCCCCAGGCAAACTGTACACCAGGATGCGAGCTCGACACCGCACCGTGAGACTGTCCCACCGCTACCAGATCCTGGTACGCGCCAACAAAGTTGTTCTGATAGATACGCATCATTGCCCGATTCGCTCGAGCTTCGAAACTGTTGGTGGCGTATTCAATGACCTTGGTATAGGCAATTTCAGCTTGTTGTGGCTGCCTTTGTGCACTCTCAAGGTCTCCAAGCAGACTCCATGCAGGCGCATACGTCGGATCTTTGGCAAAAATGTCTTTCAGCTGTCGTCGAGCGTCGTCATACTCTTCTTTTTCCATGGCCAGTCGCGCTGCAGCCACCTGAGCGTAGGGCGATGTCGGTTCGTTCTGCATGGCCGCTTCAATGATTTCCGCCGCCGCCACCAAATCGCGACGGTAAATCATGGACAAGCCTTTTGCGGCCTGCACAGTAGAGCGGTTTTGTGGGTCGAGGCCATCCAAGCTCAGGGTATCAAGTCGCTTGTACTCACCCAATCCTAGAAGTACCTGAGAGAGAACGGGGGAAACTATCGCTACGTCCACTCCCAAGGACAGTGCCCGCGACAACTCCTTTTCCGCATCTTCGTATGCTCCATCCTCAAAATACAGCTTGCCAAGCAATGCGCGGGCACGGGCGTTATTCACATCCTTTTTTAACGCGTTCTTAAGCTCGATTGTGGCCGATACAGCATCCGACTTTTCCAAGAATGCCGTGGCACTTTTAAGGTGGTCCTCACTCGTAAGCTCGTCACCACACGCCAGCAGCATGGCACTGAATAGGAGAACCGATAGGCTACGTACTAAGGCGTTCATTATTTCAAGTCTCTTCGCTTAACGAGCGAATCATGTCGCCAAAAAACCTATTATAACGTATCAAGCACTGCGGGGAATGACGATGGCGCTATCTGTCTGTGTCAAACCAGAAACAGCAGAGGGCAAATCAGACGGCTACACGCATTGGCTGCCACTGCTCGAGATGTGCTACCGAGAGATAGTGTTCCAACCCGGCGAAGGCGCCCTGCGCGCAGTGCGGTACGGGCCGATGAATCTGGAACCCCACGCCAAGGGCAGCATGACACCGTCGGTAAAATCGTGCATTGCGTAAAGAACTCAGAACCATGGCGTTTAGAAAACCACGGTCGAGGGAGGCTTGGATCAAGTGGGTAACAAATTCACGAACCAGATACACCGTGCGCACTTTTGGGTCGATGGCAAAGCGTTCCCACATACAGCAAGTATTTTGATCGAGGTCCAACAACTCCAATTGGCTAGTGAGGGTAATGTGCGTTGAAATACGGGCTCCACCCACGCAATGACCATCCTGTAGGGCAAGCAAAATCAGACCCTGCCTATCCTGCTCGTCTTCAGACCCATCAAATCCTACCAGTCCCAGCTCCTGACGAAAGCAGCGCTCGCGCAGTGCGTAGTACTGCCCCAATAACCGTGAATCACTGGTGACTTTGAATTCAATAGACAAAACGCTTCCCCTCTATATTGGTTATAGTGCCCCATGTGGGGCACTACCGCAAACTTAGCAACTTATGAACCATGTTAATAAATATAGATAAAAAACAATGCCTTACAATACCATGTTAAACGGGCCAAGAGATAATGAGGAAAATTACCGCCTTTTCTTCCTAAAGCTGTGGCCAGACTGCGACAGCTTTTTGGGCGAGAAGACAATATCTCTATAAATCAGCGTCTTATTTTGTCGCAAAAATGTGACAATACGAGTTCGACAAAATCATCATTACACGTGTAGCTGTCCAGGGTTTAGGCTTAAACCCTGGGTGCACCGGTAGGCGTAGGGGCACTCCTGCAGTGCCCAATTTGGGCTCTGGAATATCAAATTATAACCTCAGTCTCTGCAGGCGATGCGCTATCATCAGGGCATTAACCCGTCAGCGCGTCTCGATGGCTGTTTAGAACACACCTACAGAATGCAGCTTGAGGCAGATGAAACATGAAAGGTGATTGGCTCAGAATTAAGCTGCATGGCATATCCGCCGGGAAAAGCACATTACTCTGTGCCCTGGTGCTGAGTCTTTGCAGTGTTTCCTGCCCCATCGTGCTGGCTGAATCAGAGGTTGAAAAAGGCATTGCGATTGCCACCGAAGCCGATCATCGTGACGCCGGTTTCCAGGACAACACGGTTGACCTGACCATGTTTATTGCCTCCTCTTCCAATGAGATTATCACGCGTGAGATGCGTCAAATGAGCCTGGAAGTGGCGGACGATGGCGACAAAAGTATCATCGTGTTCGATCGGCCCAAGGACCTCAAAGGGACCGCAATTCTAACCTATACCCACAAAACTGCGGCCGATGAACAGTGGCTTTACCTGCCCGCGCTGAAGCGCGTAAAGCGCATCTCCGCTGCCGACAAATCAGGTCCTTTCATGGGCAGTGAATTCGCCTATGAAGACTTATCCTCACAGGAAATCCAAAAGTACAATTATCGATACCTGCGTGACGAAACCGTCGATGGTCAATTGTGTTACGTGGTGGAACGTATCCCGACCGATAAGAATTCCGGTTATACGCGACAGGAAAGCTGGGTCGATCAGGCCCAGTACCGCGTACAACGTGTAGACTATTACGACCACAAAAACGTGCTTTTGAAGACCATGGTTGCAAAAGATTATCAACAATACCTTGATCACTACTGGCGGCCGCAGGAAACGGTCATGACCAATCACCAGACGGGCAAGAGTACGACGTTGCGCTTCAAGAATTACCAATTTCGGACGGGGTTGCAGGACACGGATTTCAGTCCTAGCGCTATCTCACGGATCCGCTAGCATGCTGCATCGTATCGAGTACCATCAGTGAAACGGTCTGCGCTGGCGAGCGCCATACTGCTGTCAATACTCGCTCATGCCGGGCGCACCTCGGGCAACACAACCCCAACGTCAGATGTTCAGATCAAGGATATTCGAGTCGGTCTAAACGCTGCAATAACGCGACTGGTTTTTGATTTGTCGGGGCCCGTCGCTTACTCATTGTCTACTCTGGACAATCCTGCCCGAGTGGTCATTGAGCTGCCGGGAAGCCAGGCCAACGTAGACCAAACACTTAACTCGCTACCCGGGACTCTCATTCAGGGCATCAGCCGCGAGGACCAGGCAAAGGGATCACTGCGTTATGTCATTGCTGTTGCACCCGGCACGGATGCGCGGGCATTCCTACTCAAACCCTTTGCTACCCACGGTGATCGACTGGTTGTGGATCTGCAACATACGCAAGACGCGACGCGCAATCACTCTGTGGCACTCGCCCAGTCCTCCGCGAGCACCCAACCGCGTGAACAAGGCAATCGGGCAAGACCCCCGGCCGCGACGGCTTCTTCGGCACCCACCGAACCACGAGAGTATTCTGGGGAGTGGTCGGGTTACGTAAGCGTGGATACGCGCTATTTCTTCCAGTCGCCGGAGTATCCCGAACAGAAAGATCAGAATTTTTCCGCGGCTTTTCAGCCCGAATACTATGTCGACTGGGCCAATGGCGAGCAGCAGTTCGGCTTCAGCCCGTTTTTTCGTTATGACACCGTTGATGATGAGAGAACGCACGCCGACATCAGGGAATTGTACTGGCGACTGGAGCAGGAGCGTTTTGTCGCCAAAGTGGGCGTGGATGTGGTGTTCTGGGGTGTTGCGGAGTCGCAGCACCTGGTCGACATCATTAACCAGACAGATCTGGTGGAGAACATCGACGGCGAGGAAAAGCTCGGCCAGCCGATGGTAAACCTCGACTACCTGAGCGACTGGGGCAATTGGCAGTTTTACTACCTGCCGTATTTCAGAGAACGGACCTTCCCGGGAAAACACGGTCGGCTGCGGACCGAACCTGCAGTAGACACGAGTGACCCAGAATACGAGTCCGGTGCTGAAGAAAAACACCAGGATTTCGCACTGCGCTGGAGCCACAATATCGGCGACTGGGACTTCGGCCTGGCCCAGTTCTCGGGCACCAGCCGCGAGCCCTACCTCATGCCGGACTACAACAGTGGTTCATTGCGCTTAATCCCGCTGTATCAACAGATAGACCAGACCAGCCTGGACGCACAGGCCACCAAAGGCGCCTGGTTGTGGAAGCTCGAGGCCATTTACAATCAGAATAACCTGGAAGACTACTACGCCTACGTTGGTGGCTTCGAGCGCACCAGCTTCGGGGTAGCTGATACGCCCGCTGACGTGGGATTGCTTGCCGAGTATCACTACGATGAACGGGGCGACGAAGCCACTAACGGCCTGGCAAGCGATATCTATCTGGGACTGCGGCTCACGGCCAATGACCTTCCCAGCACCATGGTGCTGGCGGGCATACTTTATGATACCGATACGCAATCGGTATTCGGCAATATTGAAGCCTCGCGCCGCTTGAGCGAAAGCTGGACACTGGGCATGGAACTGCGCTTTACGGACAATGCTGACGAGCGCGAGAACCTGTACATTATTAAAGCCGACGACTATCTTGGCCTGGAGTTAACGCGGTACTTTTAGTGCGGCACCCGCGAAACAAACGGCAAAAAAAAACCGCACCTGAAGGTGCGGTTTCTCTTGGATCGACTGACTTAGCAGCTTAAATCAGGCTTACACTGCGCTCTTGTTACGTCGCACTGCACGCGCAGCCGCCAACAAGCCAGCGCCCATCAGGAACAGTGTGCCTGGTACCGGCATCGGGAACCGTCGCAGGTCTGTAGAGGTGGTGGTGGCCAAGGCCAACGTATATAAGCCGGAGGTCAAGCCCTCTACATCCAGCGAGTACCGACCGGAGCCTGCCTCCTGGTTAGCGGGGCCGAAACTTGAGGTGGAATTATTAAGCGACAAACCCGCCGTCTCTGTAGCGGTACAAACCAAGCCCGCACCACAGGAGGTTACGTTGTTGGTACCCGTTGGCGCCCAAGACGCGAGGGTCTCGCCAGCCTTGGTCAGAACCACGGTCAACCCGCTGTTGGCTTGCGCCAGCGCTGCGTTTATGTCGATACCCGTTGCCTGTGACAGCACATCGATAACGGCGCTAAAGCTAATATTGAATGCTCCGCCGTCCTGTGCCAGATCAAAATTCAGACTCAGGAAGGTATTGGAACCAACGCTGGTATTTGCCTGGGCCTGATTGACACTCGATATATTGCTCTCGGAAATGGCATTCGTGCTGGTGAGGCCGTCACCCAGCAGTGCGGCAGTTATAATCGCGGCTTCAGCGTTGGAATAGTTGCCCCCCAAGCCAAACACCTGATAATCGTTTTCGCCGCGCGCCTCGGAACCTCCCGGTGCGTTTTGAACGGTGCCACTCAGTCTTGGAGCAACACCACAATCATTACCCAGGCCGAAAATACCTGCACAGGTAGCCGCACCATTTGAAATATCTACGACCCCATTGAGGCTAGCATCCTGGTTAGTATTGAAGGTAAATGTTGGCGCGCTATTCAGAGAGCCGGTAAAAACGACCGCCAAATTATCCACTGCCAGCGTACTCAACCCGTACACATCGGCAGACGCCTGACCGGCTACACCCAAGCCCAGTGCAGCTGCCACCAAGACTCCCAATTTGTTTTTGCTTAGTTTCATGTCGATCTCCTGAAAAACCCTAAAGTAGTAAACCCTTCCCGATTCCAGACCCGCAATTTCTTGCTGAAATCGGAGCGTCCTCGGCATGTATAATGCAATGCATGTGCCAACAATAATTTTCTTATAAAAAACAATAACTTAAAAATTTTTCATCCTGGCACCGCGTGTTTTGACCCCCTCAATGTAAAAAAAACTGACAACTATCGCGGTATTTCCAGGGCCTACCTGACACTAGCCCTGATTATTACTGTCCGCCTGGAGCAGCTCTTTGGCTGCTGCGACCAATTCCTCGCTCCCCGCACTCCCGATCACTTCCTGTAGATAGGGCTTCGCAGCCTCCTGCTTGCCCAGAGTGACCAGCAGGCGCGCGAGATCCAGCTTAGCCTGCATATTGTCGGGGTACAGGGTGACCGCCTTGCGCAGCATTTGCTCACCTTCGTCCGCTGCTCCATTCGAGGCCAGCAAGGTCCCGAGCGTGGACAGCACATAGGGGTCTTCCGGTGCCAGGGCGTTGGCGCGCCTGGCGTAATCCAGTGCTTGCTTGGGATCCTTGTCTCGCGCCAGCCAGGCCAGATTATTCAGTGCCAGCACCGCTTGCGGCTCAACAGCCAACAAGCGCTCATAGAGTCCTATCGCCTTGTCTTCCAGCTTGCGGGCGAGATAACTCTGCCCAAGGATTGCCATGATGCCTGTATGCCGGGGAAACTTTTCAGCCCAGGTCTCAAGTGACGCCACGGCATCTTCGGGCCGACCCAGGCTGTTGAGCGCGGCAAACAGCAGCAGCGCCGTGTCAGGGGTAGGCTCCAGAGCCAGCGACTTCTGCAGCGCCTGTTCGGCATCGGCATAGTTACCCGCTTTAGCGCTCAGCCAGCCCTGGGTATACAGGACATCGGCGCGATCTTCCTTCAACTCCGATTGAAGCACCTGCAGTTCTACCAAGGCCTTGTCCATCTTGTCGGCCTGAGCGTTTATCCGTATCAGGGCAATCCTGGCGGGCAGGTATTCAGGTTTAAGCTGGCGACAGACCTCCAGCGATTCCAGCGCAGGCTCCAACTTACCTGCTTTTGCCAGCGCGTCAGCATGATAAAAATTGGGCAGTACCAAATCGGGTGAGAGCTTGAGCCATTTCTCCCACACGTTTGCCGCACTGGCTGCATCGCCCTTATTGAGATAGGCCTTCCCTCTTAACTCCATCAGGGAGGGCTGCGCCTTGATGACGTCATCACTCATACTTTCGGTGCGGACCAACACCTGATCATATTTGCCATTGTCGAAATACAGCTGCGTCAGACGGGCTTTTAACTCCAAATTTTCCCGATCCTTATCCAGCAGCTCTAGCAATGCCGACTCCCCCTGCTCAAAGGGGCTGGTTGCGACCACAAGCTCCGACATGATGCCGCTAGCCTCTTTGTCTGCAGGATTTTTCTCCAAATAGTCCGTCATCAGCTGCACTGCGCGCGCCTCTTCACCGGTGCGCAGGTAAATCTTCGCTAGCGTCTTCACCGCAGAGGGGTCCAGTGGCTCTATCGTTAAGGTTTGCTCCAACAAGGCCTTGCCCTTACGCCAGTCCCCGACGGAAAGGTAAACGATGGCTAACATATTTAACGGCTCCACCCGATCGGGAAACTGTTGTTGCAAATTTTCCGCGATGGCCAGCGCTTGCTTCAGTTGACCCTCCTTGAGTGCTGTGGCGGCAGACAATAGCGCCCGGTCGAATTCCTCGGGCGGCACCTGCTGCTCGGCGGCAGCGACGACGTCCGCGACGAAATCACCGCGCATAGTCATGGCCAGTTTTAACATGCGCTGCACAGACTGATCATCTGGCGCTACAGCCAACAAGCGCTGAAAGTAATCCACTCCCTCGTCACCATTGCCTTCCATCAGTGCCATCGAACCGAGCATGCCCAGCGCCACTGGGTCGTTCTGGTCCACTTCCAGCATTTTGCCCAGCGAAGCCCGCGCAGCGCCAAAGTCCTGCTGTGCGATATCGATGGAGGCGAACAAGCGCGCCACTTCGATCGAGCCGGGAATGTCGGAGTAAAGTTGGTTGGTGAGTCTTCGAGCCTCCTCCAGTCGCCCTTCCTTCATGTAGCTGGCCGCGAGGTACAGTTTACTGAGGGGATTTTTCGGATCTACCGTTACTGCTTTTTCCAGCGATTCGGTGGCTTTCGGATATTTCGCCTGTCGAAAGGCCAAATACCCTTTGACAAAATTCACATACGCATGGTCTTTATAGCCACTACCGTACAAATGCTCGATGTCATTTTTGGCCTCCTTAAATTGATCCAATTGTGCCAGGATAAATGCACGTCTGGCCCGCGACAAAGACACATATTCACGATTGGCGACGGCCTTATCGTAAGCTTCCTTAGCGGCCGGCAATTTTTCGTCTGCCGCATACAAATCACCGATCAGCGCCCAGGCATCGGGCGAAGTTGGGTCAAGTTCCGCGGCCCTTGTTGCCAGCGTCATGGCGGTGTCACGACGACCCACCTGCGCCTCATAACTGGCTTTGGCCAGCACGGCCAGTACAGAGTCTTCGTTGAGTTTGAGAGCCTCTGCTATGGCTGCATCGGCCAGGCGAAACTGCTGCTGCTGAATCAATGCGTGCGCCCGGTACGCCAGAATATCGGCTCGAACGCTGGCATCCAGCTCACCGGACACGTTCTCGGTCTCTGCCAATACTCGATCAAAATCGCCCTGCAGGAAGATAGCGCTAATGAGCATACGGCTCACCTGCTCAGAAGACATTCCCAGCTCCACCGCACGGCGTGCTTCCTTTTCCGCCCCGTGTACATCGCCCAGGGTCAGTGCGACAGTGGCGAGCTCATAGCGTATCTCGGCGTTATTGGGGTACTTCAGGGCAGCGTTTTTCAACTCTATATTTGCCGAATTGTAATCCTTGGCCTCGATGTACTCGCGGGCTTGTGCTACAGACTCTTGCGGCGTCAAGTCCTTTGCGCACGAGGCCAACAGGAACACGCATACCATCACGCAACACTTTAGAATTAGTCTATTCATAGGTCCTGATCCACTCTCCAACTGCCGTGTGCACATTAATTAGGTTTATGTTGTCCTGCCCCATCGAGGCGCCGGGCCGGTACGCCGCCCCAGTGTTCGCCCGGGCCTATATGGGTGCCCTTTTTTACAACGGCGCCAGCCGACACGATGGCACCATCACCGACGGTAACGCCGGACATAATAATAGCGTGGGCTCCTACCGTGACATTATTGCCCAGGACGATTCTCTCCAGCGCAAAATAGTGCCCTTCAATCGCGTGGGAATACAAGGTCGCGGCATGGCCGATGATCGTGTTATCGCCTATTTCAGTTAATGGTGGATCCAGTATCGTACCGGGACTGAAGCTGTTTGATCCAATTTTGGTACCTAATAGCGAGTAGACCATAGTCTTGATGGGAACGGGTAAAAAATCCGTGCGAATCAGAGTATTGAACAACATCAGATAGAACAGGATATTGACCTGTGCGGCAAACTCGGCACGGGAGCCCGGCTCGATATAGCCTTCCTCGAGTGGAATTGCGCGCAAGAACAACCGATACACCACGAACGCCCAAGCATACACAAGCGTGATCAGTGCCATCACATAGATCACACCGTAAAAATCGCCCTGCCATTCCTTGCGCACGAGAAACCCTGTGCTGCATACCGCCAACAGAATGATCAAACCCAGTAGCGTCAGGAAAAAACTTATCTGGCCTGCAGTTATCTTACGCACCCACTGCCCCCACGCGTGACCGAACCACTTGCGAGTTTAACCTGATCACCGCGATTATTCTATTGGTTCAACCAGCACATATTTCATTGATTACATTAGAAAATTCGGTCCCGGAATTGTACATGGCAAAGCCCGTAGCAAGAACCTTGGCAGCCTCGCGACAGGACCTGTCGAGCAGCATTTGGTTAATGGCCTCCACCAGCTTGGGGGCATTACACGTACTCGCACGCAAGCGGCGCCCGGCTCCGGATTTTTCAATTGCGTCCATGTTCAGGAACTGATCCAGATTGCCGGCCACGCCGATGACAGGAACACCCTGCGCCAGCGCCTGGTGCGTCGTCGGACTGCCGCCGTTACAAATCACCAGGCTGGCCATCTGCACGGCCTCCTCACCCGGGAGATAGGCCGCCAGATAAACATTGGCTGGCACCGACCGTGGCAATGGGGCCCCGGCGGTAGAAACCAGAGCCGTAACATCAAGTTGTCCGAGTGCAGCAATCAGTGCGGGCAACAGGCTGGCCTGACCCGAACTGCCCAGTGTCACATAGATAATGGGGCGCCCCTCTGGTATGTCCTGCCACCAGTGAGGATACGGAAACCGGGGTGACCAAACGACGGGGCCAATAAAGCGGTGATGCGGCGGGAGGTGTTGCATGTGATAGAGCTCGGGCACATCGGCGTATAGCGTGTAATCAGCGCGGGTGTACACCTCCCTCAAGTCAAAGCCCAGACTGCTCAGGCCATAACTGCGCCGCAAGCGCCGCATCGGCAAACAATGCAGCGCAAAAGCAACGGGACGTGCCAGTGAAAACACCACCTGGCCCAGCGCCTGGCCCAGCTGCCGTGTCATGGGCAAATCAGGAACGGTGTAACGCGGCTGACAGTACGGTGACCAATAGGCATTGCTCAGCGCGACATACGGAATTCCAGCGAGCTCAGCACTCACCGCTAGAGACAGGCGAAAATCGCCCACGACCACGGCTGGTTGCACTGCCGCCAGCAGTCGCAGGTCTTCCTCCACATAGGCTGCCAAGGTTGCATGGTCATAGAGGGGGCTCCCCGCAGCCAGGGCCTGAATAAATTGCTGTGGGGCGATCGAGTGTATCGCGTGCTCAGTGACGTCGAGTGTCCCCAGCAGTTCACCGTAGCGCGGGTGATGTGCCAGATGTACGTCGAATTGCTGCGGATCGAGAGACTGTGCCAGGGTGACGGGGCGCGCCACGTGAGCAAGGGTCACCGCCTCGGCAAAGAACAGAATGCGTGTTTTGTCGGCTCGCTGGGTAAAAGCAGGCATGCGCCGCTAACGATGCGGGTCTAGGAGAAGCTTTTCCAGCGGCGGGCGCACTGAACGGGACTGCGGCGCCGGGCCAAAACCGACCCGCCCCATATACACCCGCTGCAGTGGACTGGTCTCCGCCCCAAGCAGGTCGCTCAGTTTCCCTGCCAATCGTTCGGCGAGCGCCTGCTCCTCGGCTATCGAGGTAAACGTTCGATTCTGTGTCACGTAGCGGGAAAAAATGACGGGCGTCATTTCTGGCTGAAACTGCAAGCCCTCGCGGGTAGCCTGAAGCCAGAAGCGCTGTACAGCGCGGCCACCGGCCAGATAATCCGCGACTGATTGCAATGGCTTGTCGGCAATGATGACAAAGTGCGCCGCGCAGCCCAAGGCCGTGCGCCAATCCATCTGCAGGCGCGGTAGCCAGGTGCCGGCAAGATACCGATTCAGGAATTGCACGCGCTGCCAGCTCTGTAGCGCCCACCGCATAATCCGACGTGTGGGTAGATCAATACCCAGAGCCCCTTCAGGAATACGGTCTTCACTAAACTCTACGCCCCACTCTATGTTGCGGCGATGCACCTCGAAGGCTTCCGGCGTCGATAGCCGGATATGGGCGTTGTGGAACAGCAGTTTCGCCATCGCTTTGCGGCCGGACTTCCCCTCGATCCAGAGCACACGGAAACCTGCGCCCACCGCTTGTTCCAGCGCCTGTTTCTGGCGGGACGACAGCGGCCGCTGAGTGAAAGGTACTCGTTGCGTCACCCTGGCCCTGATAAACGGCAACAATGGATGCGGTGCAATTCCAGCATCGGGGATCAACCTAACGTCAATCAGCGGAGCATTCTCGGGTGAGTCGCTGCGCAATGCTGATTCAGCCCTAAGCCCCTCGGCCGAAGCGGCAATAGATAGCGTTTCAAGCAGCGCTCCCAACGCAATCTGACTGGATGTGCCGTCCAGATCATACACACACCAATCCCGGGTATCGCGCCCGTGGACCACCAAGTGATGATCATTGAGTATCTCAAACTGCCAGGGCTGGTCGTTATCGCCACTAGGCGCCCAACGAGCGAGATCCAGAATTCGCTCAAGCGGTTTTGCGCGGAGCTCGTCACCCCTGACCACCGAGGATGCGCCGGACATCATACGCTTACGAGCGATCAACAAGCCCAGTCGCTGCAGGGGATTGGCATTACCCCAGGGACGCCAGGTAGTCACCAGACGATTGCGGTAGGCATCAAAGTGTATGCCCCGTGGGGCGGCGGGAACTTCACCCCGGTTGAGCAGTATCTTCAGGGCATAGGTACCGGCAAAACCGGCGCACAGCTCGCAGGCCATGGCGGTAGAGGGGCCCTTACCTGCTGCCAGATCGATGCGACTCCGGTCCACCAGATAGCTCAATTGCAGCGGCTTCGGTGCCAGACCCAGCATGAAGCGCAGCGCCTGCTCGTCCCTGGGTTGGCCCTCAAGCAGGAAGTATTGTTCAAAACTCATCCGTCCCGGGATGAAACACACAAGTGCAGCGCCCATGCCTAATGGGGCCGCAGTGACTGCGGGGATACCCTTGGCATAACAGGCTGCGAACACCTCCCTGCGAATATCAAGGGCAAAAAAATCCAGGGAATCGACGTAGAGATCCACACCTTCAAGAAACGCATCAAGGTTGTCTGTGCTAACACCTGAGGGGTATTGCTCAATACTGAGCTGAGGATTGATGCCGCGGGCCAGCTCCGTCATCACTTCGAGTTTATCCCGCCCGAGGTGCACCATACTGGCACCCGCCTGGCGATTGAAATTAGGCAGCTCGAACTGATCGAAATCAGCAAGATGGAATGCGCCAATACCGAGGCGCGCCAGCGTCAGGAGATGGCTGCCACCAACGCCACCCAGTCCCGCTATGGCAATGCGCTTATTGCGCAGGATTTCCTGCTCTGTCTGCGTCACCCAGCCCAGATTGCGAGAAAAGGCTTCGTGGTAATCAAATGCCATTGTAAGCCTCAGACTCCAGCGCCAAAAAATTTCTCGCCAGACAAACGCCGGGTACAGATGCGGGTCAGGCAGGTCGGATCACATCTTATTCAGCAGCCACTCGCATGACAAGTGAATAACGGAATATGACCGGCAATTAAGGCTTTCTCTGGCCAGTACCTGCACTCACAAAGCAAACTGTGGCCAGCGTTGTGGCGACCAGCCTGACGGCCGCGACTTCTCCACGCGCGTGGCCCCTGATGCTGCCACAGTACCGCCCGGGGCAAGCAAACCGGAAGCGGCAAAATCTGCGCGAATGACCGCGTAAAAGTCCCTGAATTCCTCGGCCATGGCACCCACCGTTTCGCGTGTTTCAAAACTGAATGGAGACCGGGTGCCATGGTACTCAATCTCCCGACCCGCGGAATGGACAACTATGCCGGATCGCCGCAGCAGTCGTGGCAAAAAGGGTTCCATCATGGCAAAGCAATGGGGCCGTTCAATAAGCTCGCTCAAAGCGAACGCAGAAAGAATAGTGGCGACGGCTATCAGGGAAAAAGTGCGCTGCTCGCGTTTGCTGCAATCAAGCGCGGATATTTCACCAAAGCGAGACGCATCCTCACCAGGCCTGCGGCGAAAAGCGCCATCCACCCCAAGGCGGGAGAATTCGCAGATAGTGCGCCGCCTGCCATCAAATGCACGGACAATGTCCTGATCGATAGCACTGGAGCAGTACTTTTCCATAGGCAGCAGCGATTGCTCGTCCGCGAACACCAGTCTTGCACACCCGGCCGGCATGCCAGTGGCCCTATGGACTACCAGGCAGTGCTTGGAATTGGCATCAAAATCATCCCGCTCCATCTGATCAGGGAAGGCTTCCACGGGTTCATAATGAAATTCTTCGCAGTAAACCCGATACCGAATCCGGTACACATTTTCCAATTGCGAGGGTGTCGTGGCCAATTGCAAATCAAAGTATCTCTGAAAGTCTGCCACCAGGGATGCACTGTTGTTATCCATATTCCTCACCCTATTTACCACTGCAGTACTGGGGTCAATTGCTACCACCGCGCATGCTCACCGTACAGTAACGCCAAGCCCATAATCAGTAAAGGTCGAACTCATCGAATACTGGGTCTGATGTAGGCAATCAGATCGCCCATCGCTTCATCAATAATCTGAAAGACCCGCTCAAAGCCCTCGGCATTGCCATAATAGGGATCGGGCACCTCCAACAACGGTTGCCGCATTTGATGGCTGAGCAGGAAGCTGAGTTTTTCCTGATGCACACGTGGGCACAGCTCCCTGAGATCGCGCATATTCGATTCATCCATGGCAAAAACGAAATCGCTGCGCTCCAGATCGCGCACAGTGACACGGCGAGCTCTTATCCGTGCGAGATCTATCCCATGCGAAGCCGCGACTTTTTGCGCGCGCTGATCGGGTGCCAAGCCCGCTTGAGACGCCTGAGTGCCTGCTGAACTGACCTCCACCCGGCCGCGCAGTCCAGCCTGCTGCAGATAATGCCGCAGCAGGCCTTCAGCCAGGGGTGAACGACAAATATTTTCCGTACAGACCAACAATACACGGGTCTTGCGCTGAAACAGGGTCACGCTTAGTCCTCCTAAAGGGTAGCACTCGATCAGTAGTGACCAGCTCAAAGCGATTGATATGCTAGCAGAGAATGAAAAATGTCTGCAGTTCAGGTGTGCATGAGCAAACCCTGACTACGGCGCGTCTAGTAGTGGCCTGATATAGGTTGCCGGCACTGCGTAGGTGATTCCGGAAGGACTTGACAACATTGTCTCTCTCGTCTCTTTTACCAAAACGCTGTTGATCACCCCCACAACCGTGCCGGTTGAAAGCTCGAATACCGGGCTGCCGCTGTTACCGGGATAGGCAGTGGCGTCGAGCTGAAAAGCCTCAAAGCGGCTGCGCATGCGCGATATCTTCACCGTATTGAGTTCACTGGAGTTTGCTGATGGCTGAGCGGCCGGCGTGATGGCGGAGACGATGCCGCGGTGGGTGACCGGATACAGACCCAGAGCCATGCCTATGGGAAAGCCGGTAAACGCGATTTCCTGCCCCTCGCGCACGGCGGCAGAATTCCCCAACTGCAGCACAGGCAAAGCGGAACCCCGAGTTCCAAGCAATACCAGATCATGCTCATCATCCCTGCGTAGCACTTGGGCCACATGCGCGGTCGCATTGTCACCATGACCGGAAAAAATGGCGAGAGTTTGATTATTCTCAACATCAAGCTCTACCCCTACGACGTGTGCGTTGGTGACAATTTGATGACCGTCACCCACGACAAAGCCGGTACCCAGATAAACCACCCTATCTCCTTTCACGTTCGGCTGCCTTGGCGGGTACGCCGTACCAACCCCTACCACTGAGGGTCGCACCTTTTCGATCAGGTCGGGGAGGCCCGCTGGCCAGGCCAGTTGCGCCACGAACAGGCACAGCAGAGCGGTTAATCTTGCAGGCATGGAAACGCCTTGCGCTGTGCATTCATTCACAGTTCGACAGCCCCACATTTGTTCCAGGCAGCTATTCATCGCACAATCCGCACTTAGCCGTGAACTATATGGGCTACAATAGCACTCTTTCGCCGACGAGCCGCACCTCATCAATTGCATTGCGATGCCAGATCTCATTCACCAGTTTATCGCCAACAGTGCCGATGCCACACCGGATGCACCCGCTCTGCTGTTCAAGGATCAGTCCTTCAGTTATGCGCAATTGCAACATCAGGTAGAAGCTGTAGCCAATGCCTTGATGCGTTTAGGGGTCGGTGCAGGCGAACGCATTGCCGTGTATCTGCCGAAGCAACCAGAAACGGTGTTCAGCCTGTTTGGTGCGGCAGCTGCCGGGGCCTGTTTCGTTCCCATCAACCCGCTGCTTAAACCCCGACAGGTAGCTCATATACTGCCCCACTGTAATGTCAGAGTATTGATCACCTCTGCGGCGCGCCTGGACACGCTTTTGGACGTACTAAGAGCCTGCCCCGATCTGCATACCATTGTGCTGGTCGAGGACGAGCTGCCTGAGAGAGTTCGCGCGCTACCGCAGAAAATAGTGAGCTACGCAGCATTTTGCGCTTCGCCTGTTGGTGGGGCGCACTCGCACCGCCGCATTGACATCGACATGACAGCCATCCTTTATACCTCGGGCAGCACCGGCAGTCCCAAGGGTGTAGTTCTGTCCCATCGCAATATGGTAGCGGGCGCGCGCAGTGTGGCCAGTTACCTGGGCAACACGGCGCAGGACCGGATCCTCGCAGTGTTACCCCTGAGTTTCGATGCGGGTCTGAGCCAGCTCACTACAGCTTTTTCGGTGGGTGCATCCGTCGTCCTGATGGACTATCTGCTACCCCGCGATGTCATCCGGGCAGTAGCGCGCTACAGCGTCACCGGCGTGGCAGCGGTGCCACCACTGTGGAACCAGCTCAAGGAGCTGGATTGGCCCGCAGAAGCGGTACAGTCGCTGCGTTATGTCACCAATACCGGTGGCGCGATGCCCGTCTCTACCACGCGCGCCTTGCAACAAAAATTACCCGAGACCCTCATCTTTCTCATGTATGGACTCACGGAGTCCTTTCGATCAACCTACCTGGCACCGGACCAGGTGGCTGTTCGTCCCGAATCAATGGGCAAGGCCATTCCCAATGCAGAAATTCTGGTGATTAACGAAAAGGGAGAAGAGTGCGGTCCAAATGAGCCCGGTGAGCTGGTACACCGTGGAGCGCTGGTCAGCCTGGGCTACTGGAATGACCCCGAGAAGACAGCCGAAAGATTCAAGCCCTGCCCCAGCCAGACCGCAGGCATTCCCATCACGGAGCTGGCTGTGTGGTCCGGTGATCAGGTGATGAAAGATGAAGAAGGCTATCTGTACTTCATCAGTCGCAAGGACGAAATGATCAAGACATCCGGCTACCGGGTGAGCCCCACTGAGGTCGAGGAAGTTGCCTACGCCTCAGGCCTGGTCGCCGCTGCTGCAGCGTTGGGCTTGCCCCACGCGGCACTCGGCCAGGCCATATTGTTAGTCGTGACCCCAGGCGTAAACCCCCACCTCGATGGCACGCTGGAGGAAGCGGTACTGGCTCAATGTCGGCGGGAGCTGCCCAACTTCATGGTGCCCGCTGCGATCATCCTGCGCAGCGCCCTGCCCCACAACCAAAATGGCAAGATTGACCGGCGGCTCCTGGTACTTGAATACCAAAGTCTTTTCCGGGACGAGACACCCTGAGCAGACGACGTCTCTCACCCATTGACCCGATTGGGACCTCATCGATCCTATAGGCTGCGGTTGATTTCTATTAATATCAAGCACATACTCGCGCGCGCTTGGCCCTCTAATATTCGAAAAAGGTCATACGACTGTCACACCACTGTGCGATGGTAGGGAACAAGGTCACATTTTTAGGAAGTTTGTGGGCAGAATGAAAAAACACCTGCTACCTTGGTTACTGAGTTAAAGAAATTTGTGGATAAAAAGGTTAATTGGCTGTGCATAAGCGCTAAGCAGCAGCCCCCCGGCCGATCCACCCAGCAGCAGGTATCAGCAGGAAATTCCGTAGGCTAATTGGTCGATCCAGGAGCTCCATCGCTCCTTTTTTACCCGGCGCAGCGTACGGCAAGAGCTCTAAATAGGATTTTTGGTAATGGCGACGGTCAGGGTATTCAACCACCATGTTCATACGTCTTTTTATTGGCTGGCGCTGGTCGATGCCGCGCTTTTCGTGCTGGCCTTGTACGCCGGCACCTACATTTATTGTTTTATAGCGTTAGATCCTTCCAGCTTTCAGTCCTTTATTCCTGATATTCCCAGTCGTGCGCTGCTGTACGCGCTGATTACTGTGGTTTGCTTGTTTACCATGGGCCTGTACGAACCGCGCATGCGCGAGGGCAGGTCAGGGGTACTGGTGCGCACACTCGGCGGGTTTATCGCCGCAAGCTTTGTAACAGCGGGTCTATTCATGCTCATGCCCGACACCCACCAATGGCGCGGCGTCATGCTATACACCGTCCTGCTGTCCTTTAGTGCCAACCTGATCAGTCGCCTGGCCTTCATCAACGTGACTGATCTCGATCAGTTCAAGAGTCGGGTGCTCGTTTACGGTTCAGGCTCGGCCGCCGCAACGATCACTAGCTCAATGCGTCGCAAAACCGATCGCCAGGGTTTTACTATTGTGGGTTTTGTGCGAGTCGATGGCGAGGAACCCAGGGTAACGGGTGAGCGAATTATCAACTTGCGTCAGCCGCTGGTTGAATACGCCCGGCAAACGGAAATAGACCAGATAGTCGTTGCCTTAGATAACAAACGTGATCAAACCCCCACGGATGAATTGTTCAAATGCCGACTTCAAGGCGTCAAGGTATTGAATCTGGTGAACTTTTTTGAAAGGGAGGCGGGTAAAATACTGGTCGACTTCGCCACCCCCGGCTGGATGACATTGACCGAAGACCTGAGCAGTAGTGCATCCACCAGTATGACCAAACGCTGTTTCGATATTTGCGCAAGCGTAATGCTGCTGACGGCTACCTGGCCTTTGATGCTGGTAACGGCTCTCGCCATCTGGCTCGAAGATGGCTTCGGAGCACCCATATTCTTCAGTCAGGAGCGCGTAGGGCTTAATGGTAAAGCCGTTAAAGTCCTAAAGTTTCGCAGCATGAGGGTGGACGCAGAAAGGGATGGCAAAGCAGTTTGGGCCACGGTAAATGATAGCCGGGTGACCCGGGTCGGCACCTTTATCCGCCGCACACGAATCGACGAACTGCCACAGATATTCAATGTGCTGTCCGGGGAAATGGCCTTTATCGGCCCGCGACCGGAACGCCCCGAGTTTGTGCGGCAATTGGCTGAGCAAATCCCGTATTATAACTCCAGACACGCGGTTAAACCTGGCATCACCGGGTGGGCACAGCTGTGCTATCCCTATGGTGCCTCCGAAGAGGACGCGCGGCAAAAATTGCAGTTCGACCTCTACTATGTCAAAAACCAGAGTCTGTTCCTGGATTTTATGGTCACGCTCAGCACGGTAGAGGTCGTACTCTTTGGTAAGGGCGCCCGCTGAACGGCGCCCGCCCATTCCTAGGCTGTGCATCTAACGCGAGTCCGTGAAAGCACGCTGACTAAAGCGTTCCCTAACCCAAATGTGTCAGAAATTTATACACTTCCTGGTTGTTGCCGCTTCTCGGTGGCGCTAACATACTGCAAGCACCTGTTTAATAAGCAATAACAAAATCGGCGCGAATTTTGCATGTACGGTGCAATTACCATTTCTTCTGGCTATGGGACTATAACAAATCATGGATGTGGTACTCATCATCCTTGGCGCTCTGGGCTTAGGGGCCATACTAATATCAACCTATGTTTTCATGGTTGCGGCTCGAAACTATGTATCTGAGGACAGTCGGCGATACGGCGGTCGGGTCGGCGAAGCGAGCCAACATCCTCCAACACCACGCCATCCTATCGATCGACGAGGTGGCAGAACTGTCACATTTCCCCTCACCGTGAATGGACTTCTGATAACCAACGATCGTCGCTCGCTTGCCGATCGACGGGTAGCGACCTGACGAGGTAACCCAACACCTGCGCTGCAGGCGGGTATGTTGCTGCAATATGTACGATTGCACCCTCGAACACTCTCATGCTATTTTCCACGCAAGTGCTTGTTTTTTAAAAAAAACCGTCTTGTGGCAGAAATCGTCACCGGCAAATCAATCATTACTTCAAGTGAACTAACGGGTGCTGCATTCAGGCGCGGGGGTGTTAATTGATGACATCAATCGGGGCTAGTACCACCGCGTGTAAAGACGGGCCTGAGAAACAGCACTTATGACCATTGCGGGCAAAATAAATGCGTTAGTGCTTTCCATATCGGTAGCGGCAGGCAGCATCCTCACTGTAACCGCATTGCTACGCGAGTACTCGGTGACACGTGAACGACTTATTAGTCAATCTTACAACAAGGTGCAAAGTCAGCCACAGTTACAGGTTGCGATTTATCTAAACGACCAACCCGAGCTGCAAGCTACATTGCGCGACCTCCTCAACTCCTCGCCTGCAATCCACTACGCCATTGTTCGCAATCAGGAAGGCATCGCGCTGAGTCAGCTGCAACAGCCCAATACACCCGAGCACCCAGTCATACCGTTTGACCAGTTACGGGCCAATACTTCCGTGGTAGATGTGGGTGTAACGTCGCAGCGCAGTGCTGTGGCCGCACCGAAAGACAGCCAGGCGATGACACTACCGGGCGCCGACCTGATTTGGGATGTGACGATTCCCGTACTTTCCGTTATTAATCCGCTGCAGCAGAACATCAGTCGTGGCGAGCTCGGTGCCGCACTGGCGAGTGGGCGCAGCGCGACCAGTCTGCACGTAATCGGCTTTGTACAATTGGGCATCAGCCGCACCCAGTTGCTGCTGGAAATCCTTCCAAAGATAGCCTTAGTAGCCGCAATAGCGCTGGCATTTATAGTTCTGTGCACCATTTTCGGCAGATACGTCACACGCAAGATTACAGCGCCATTTTCCATTATCAAGCGTATGGCAGGCGATATTGCGCTGGGCACTGCGGTGACGCCGCAGGGGCTGGAAAAAAGCGGAGAATTCAGGGAAGTCGTCGCCCTGCTGAACTCTATCATTGGCGGTCTTCATACCTACAAAACCCGGATGGATGTAGACCACCAACTGCTGAGCATGAAAGTGGAGGAACGCACTTCGCAGCTATCCCGGCGCAATGAAGAACTGAACCAGGCAGTAAAGGAGGTCACAGAAACAAAAAATCGCCTGCGACAACTGGCCTACTACGACAGCCTGACCGCACTGCCTAACCGACGCCTGTTTACGGAACAACTTGACCTACTGCTCCGCCTGTCCAAACGTAACAAGGAAATGATTGCGCTGTTGTTTCTGGACCTGGACAACTTCAAACGCATCAATGACTCCCTGGGCCATAGCGCTGGAGACTTATTGCTGCGCGAGGTGGCTAAACGCCTTGCCCGCTGCATCAGGGATAGTGATCTGTTAGCCCACTATGTAGAACCTAATTCCCAAATCAATGTCTCCCGCCTGGGGGGCGATGAATTTACCGTGGTGCTAAATCAACTGGACAGCGCCGCCTCCGCTGGAATAGTGGCCGACCGTCTGCTCCAGATGCTGTCCCAGCCAATAACGATTGAGGGTCACGATCTGGTTATTACGCCCAGTATCGGCATCGCTATCGCACCGGATGACGCCGCCACCATTGAGGGACTGCTCAAAGCAGCCGACACCGCCATGTATCACGCCAAGTCGTCAGGGAAAAACAAATTTATGTATTACAACGCCAGCATGGATGCTGCTAGCGTGGAACGCTTGACACTTGAAAACGAGCTGCGCAGGGCGATTGAGCAGAACGAACTGGTACTGCACTATCAGCCACAGGTGGACACCCGGACAGGCGCAGTGGTAGGCGCAGAGGCGCTGATGCGCTGGCAGCACCGGGAACTTGGGCTGGTGCCCCCGTTCAAGTTTATTCCGTTGGCGGAAGAGATGGGACTGATAGGCGCGCTGGGAGAATGGGGGCTGGAAGAGGCTTGCCGCCACATGGTGGCCTTGCAAACAATGGGCCTGGATCTACCCAAAGTGTCGGTCAACGTTTCCGCGTTACAATTTAACCAGACGTTTATCAAGCGGGTGTCCGAGGTATTGGCAAGGACGGGGCTGCGCCCGCTGCGACTACAGTTGGAACTCACCGAGGGCATCATGATGGATGACAAGGAGGCCACCATCCTTGCCCTTTCCAATCTAAAGGACATCGGAGTGAAACTCTCTATCGATGATTTTGGTACAGGGTACTCCTCGCTGAGCTACCTCAGTCGTTTCCCACTGGACGAACTTAAGATTGATCGTAGTTTTGTCATCGATTTTGACAAGAGCGAGAACGATGCCAGCCTCGTTACGGCTATTATTGCCATGGGCAGGAGTATGCGCCTGCATCTGGTGGCCGAAGGGGTTGAAACACACGAGCAATACCACTTCCTGCGCAACCAGGGGGCCAATGTCATCCAGGGGTTTCTGTTCAGCAAACCGGTGCCCCTGGACGAATTAAAAAAACTGCTGGCCCCCGGCTATTTTCGGGAGCAAGTTCAGCAACTGAACTCCCTGTCGAATTAGTGGCAGCGGGTATCCGCCCTGTGCATTTGCATCCTGCTCGTGCCAGCGAAATGCGCCTCGCTGAAATACCACTACCCGCCTTTTTTTATTTTCTGTATCCGTTCCAGTTCGCGCTTGTAGACCGCAGTAACTTTATCCACACCTGAGTGGGTAAGGCCACCACTGTTACCGCCCACGAGAAAGCTGGCGTACAGCGCCGATGCCGACATTAACCCTCCCGACACTACATTGACGTCGATACCCTCATTCTTGATGGCATTGGCAAGGTCGATAAATCGCTGCACGCACTCTTTGTGAATTTCTGTATCAGACTTGGTCATGGCTGTTGGTCCGTTCTGTAGGGCGATGTACTGAAGCAGCGGATTCTATCATTTAGCGTCTACCGGCGGCGAATGTTCCGGCGAAATACTACTGCTGGGGTATACTGCGTCGTCATGAGCAACGCCCTGCACATTTTGCAATCCGTCTTCGGCTACGAGTCCTTTCGCGAGCCACAGGACGCGATTATCCAAACTGTTATCGAAGGTGGTGATGCGCTGGTACTGATGCCGACGGGCGGCGGGAAGTCGCTGTGTTACCAGATTCCCGCTCTTGCCAGGGTCGGTTGCGGGATAGTGATCTCGCCACTGATCGCCCTGATGCAGGACCAGGTGAGCGCCATGCGACAACTGGGTGTGCGGGCAAGTTTTTTAAATTCGACCCTTGACCCCAAGGCAGCACGGGCGGTCGAAGAGGAACTGCTGCGCGGCCAGCTTGACCTTCTGTATATAGCCCCTGAACGGCTGACTCAGGACCGTTGCCTGGCCATGCTGGAACAGGCTTCTCTGGCGCTGTTTGCCATCGATGAGGCCCATTGCGTATCCCAATGGGGTCATGATTTTCGGGCTGACTACCTGAAGCTGAACCTATTGCACGAGCGCTTCCCCACCATCCCTCGCATTGCCCTGACTGCCACCGCTGACGAGCGCACGCGCGCCGAGATCATCCTGCGCCTGGACCTGGACGGCGCCCGACAGTTTATCGCCGGCTTTGATCGTCCCAACATCCGCTACCGCATTGCCCTCAAACACAATCCAAAAGCCCAGCTGCTACGTTTTCTGCGCGAGGAGCACCCACAGCATGCCGGGATCGTCTATTGTCTTTCGCGCAATAAAACCGAAGAAGTCGCTGCCTGGCTGCAGGGGCAGGGTTTTAACGCGCTACCCTACCACGCGGGCCTGCCCTCCACCGTACGCGCCGATCACCAGGCCCGCTTCCTGCGCGAGGACAGCGTCATCGTTGTCGCGACGATTGCGTTTGGCATGGGCATCGACAAACCGGACGTGCGCTTTGTGGCACATCTGGACATGCCGAAAACAGTGGAGTCCTATTATCAGGAGACAGGTCGCGCCGGTCGCGATGGTGAACCCGCCGACGCCTGGATGATTTACGGCCTGCAGGATGTGATCAAGTTGCGCCAGATGATGGCCTCCTCCGACGGCAACGAGGAGCACAAGCGGGCAGAGCAACACCGTTTAAATGCCATGCTGGGCCTGTGCGAAATTACGACCTGCCGGCGCGAGAGCCTGCTGAACTACTTCGGCGAAGCCCTGCCCCAGCCCTGCGGCAACTGCGACACCTGCCTGGAACCCGTGGACACATGGGATGGCACCGAAGTGGCGCGCAAGGCGCTGAGCGCCGTTTATCGCACCGGCCAACGCTTCGGTGTCAATCACCTGATCGATGTGCTGCGGGGTGCCGATAACAGCAAGGTGTTCCAGTTTGGCCACCAACACCTGCCGACGTATGGTGTAGGCAAGGAGCTGGACAACAAGCAGTGGCGCTCTGTATTCAGGCAATTGGTGGCACGGGGGCACCTGAGCGTGGACCTGACGCAATTTGGCGCACTGCGCCTGGAAGAAAAATGCCGACCGCTATTACGCGGCGAGCAGGACATTCAGTTGCGTCGCGACATCGCCAGCAAAACTGCAAGGCAGCAGACCAAAACAGCGCTATCTGTGGATATCGATGTCGCGCTGTGGGAAGCGCTGCGGGAGTGCAGGCGGGTATTTGCCCAGGAGCAAGGTGTTCCTCCCTACGTTATTTTTCATGATCGCAGCCTGCAGGAAATGTGTACCGCCCTGCCGCGCAATTCGCTGCAATTCGGACGAATCACCGGCGTGGGAGAGCGCAAATTGGATAAATACGGGGAATCCTTTTTGCAGGTTATCAACCACCACCTGCTGGGGGCTCAAGCTGCGCACTGAATCCGGATTGCGAAGTTGCGACATCGCGCACGGACAGCCAGTTATCGGAACCTGCTAGCATTAAACCAATCCAGTCCATCAGCGGCACACCACCGGCGGTCTTGTCGGGATCTAACTCCACAAACGTGTGGCCATTGCCCTCTACTATCCAGCTATGTGTGCGGTTCGGGTGGGCGTCTTCCTGCTGCCGCATTTCTTCGCCCAGGGCCGTCTCAAAGGCCGGTCCGCCAATTTTGAGAAAAATATCGGCCAGATTGGTATCGCGCGTGTAACTGAGTAGCCCGCGCCGGAGCTTGGCATCCTGGTCCATCTGCCAAATGAGGTAGTCAGTCAGGTGTCCATCCGCAGCGATACAGTTGGGGCAGCTGGCGGGAATAAAGGCGCTGATATTCCACTCTCCGATTATCTGTCGCAGGAACTGTGGTTGGCCCGGCTTCAGGACACCCACGCCGGAGTCGTTAATTATTTCAATCGGCACATCCGGGTACAGGTAGCGCACCAGAGGCAGCGCGAAGATCGTTGCCAGTGCGCCGCCACTTTGCCCAGCCAACAAAATCCTGCGCGGCGCCGGGAATGTGCGCACCGCCACATCGAGAGCCGCCGACAGATTGTGCAAGCCGCGGTGGAAGCGATCGTTTTGACCATCACCATCGGTGTCAATATCAATGTCACCTGCGAGCAGGGAGCCGTCGCAATAGGGAATATAAACCTGGCTCCAGTTTTTTACCGGGTTATTGTCACGTGCGGGGTCGAGAATACCGTCCCGAGGTATGCCGGGTGTGGTCTCGTTGACATAGAAACAGAAGTCGGACCAACAGGCGCCGCCACCTTCCAGAAAAATCACCAAATCTTCCGAGCCCTGGTCCCGGGTAGCCATAGAGTACGGCGCACCGGCGCCGCACAGAGGACCATCCCCGACGCCAAAGTAATGGTTGACGACATCACCGGCCTGCTCTACCAGCATTGGGGTGTAAAGGCCTAGGTACCGGATAATGCCCTGTTCAAATAGTTCGGCAAAAGGCTCTGGCGGTGACGCCTCTACAGCAGAGCGGTTGTCACTACCGTTAGAGCACGCCACCAGCAAAGACAGCACCAATGCGCCTGGTAGCGCTTTTCTGGCTCGCGAACAAAAGACCATCCCCGAGAAAAATCCCCGTTTTGTCATTCTGCATAATCCTTATTCCGGGCGCGGCACCGAGCCGCGCTGTGGTGAGCTGCACTATAAAGCGTTTTAGCCACTGGTATGCTCTTTTCTTGCGGATTGACCCACGGTGCACAAACGCGTAATTTCAACGCCTTATTCGTTTTGAGGTGACCACTGTGAGCAAAAAAATACCCCGGTCCAATGAGGACGACTACAGCCAGGATATCGTGCGTCAGCGGCAGGAGTTCATCGAAGAGAACACGCCTGCCAGGCTGGAACACACTAAACAATTTTCCTTCGACCCCGCCGTCATGTCAGGCAACATCGAGAACATGTTCGGGGTGGCCCAGATTCCCATCGGCCTGGCGGGACCGCTGCTGGTCAACGGGGAGCACGCCAAAGGCGAGTTTTATGTCCCGATGGCCACTGTCGAGGGCACCATGCTGGCCAGTTACAACCGCGGCATGCGCGTGATCAAAGAGAGTGGTGGGGTAATTACCACGGTGTCCGGTGAGGCCATGCAACGCGCGCCGGTGTTTGTTTTTCCCAGCGCCCGGGAGGCGCGGGATTTCGGTCTCTGGCTGGATGCGAACTTCACGCGTATCAAGGAAGTCGCTGAAACAACCACATCCATCGGCAAACTGAACGAAATCGAACATTATCACGCCCACAATATGGTTTTCTCTCGCTTCGACTACAGCACGGGAGATGCCGCCGGACAAAACATGACCAGCAGGGCGACCTTCGCGGCCTGCGAGTGGATCAACAAGGAATACAAAACACTGTCGCACTACCTGCTGTCGGGAAACTTCGATACCGAAAAGAAAACCTCTTCCGTCAATCTGCTCAAGGGGCGCGGCAGGCGAGTCACCGCCGAAATCACTATCCCGCGCGACGTCATGATCAACAACCTGCGAATATCGCCGCAGCAGATGCACTACGGCCAGGGCATCAGCACCCTGAGTGCCTTTTTGACCAGCTCATCCAATAATGCGGCGCACCCCGCCAACGGGCTGGCGGCTCTCTATCTGGCGACTGGACAGGATATCGCCAATATCGGCGAGTCCAACCAGTGCACGACCTATAACAAGGTGACGCGTGACGGGGATTACTATTTCTCCATCACCCTGCCGGCATTGATCCTTGCGACCTACGGCGGCGGCACAGCGCTGCCGACCCAGCGCGAATGCCTGCAGATCATGGACTGCTTTGGCCCCGGCAAAGCGCTGAAGTTGGCCGAGATTGCAGCGGCACTGGTGCTGGCCGGCGAACTCTCCCTCGGCGCTGCCGCCAAGATCGACAAGGAAACGCGCACCAACGAATGGGTTGACGCGCATGAACGCCTGGGACGCAATCGCTAGCGGCCCCGCTGGACGCCATAGATGATAAACACCATGAGCCTGAAAATATCCAGCCAGGTCAGCATCCCACTGGCACAGATCCAGCTACAGGCCATCCGCGCCCAGGGCGCTGGCGGCCAGAACGTCAACAAGGTCTCCTCGGCGGTACACCTGCGCTTCGATATCGAGGCATCTTCACTGCCTGATAGCTACAAAGAATGCCTACGAAAGCTGAGCGATCGACGTATTACCAGCGAAGGAATTATTGTCCTGAAGGCTCAGCGTTTTCGTAGCCAGGAGAAAAATCGTGACGATGCCCTGGCACGACTGCAAGAGCTGATAATAGCCGCAGGGGTAACTCGCAAACGACGCAAGGCGACGAAACCCAGCCGCAGTAGTCAGAAAAAAAGGGTGGATAGCAAAACAAAACGCGGCCAACTCAAATCCCAACGCGCCAGGGTAGACGTCTGAAACGTCGCGGCCGCATGTCAACAGGAGTCCTGTCATGAGTGAAAATAACAGTGTCGAGAACAAGGCAATCGTTACGCGGTTCTTCGATGCCCTGAATCGCGGCGACGTCGATTTCATCGTCAACAGCTACGCCGCAGATGGCTGCGTCGAAACGATGGGAAACACACTGATATCCGGTGTATTTTCGCGCGAGCAGATTGCCGCCTCGGCCGGCGGAATATTCGAGGTCTTTCCCGAGGGGTTGACGTTTACCGCTCTGAGCATGGTGGGCGAAGGGGACAAGGTCGCGGTAGAAGCCATCAGCGAGGGGAAACACAGCTCCGGCCAGACCTATAGCAACGAATACCACTTCCTCTTTGAATTCCGTGCGGGAAAATTGCTGCGGCTAAAAGAGTATATGGATACCGAGCGTGTGACCGAAATCCTTTGTGGTGGACAACGTCCCCCACCCCGCGCCTGAGAGTTTTTTGCCCAAACCTGCCATGCACTATTCCAAGGAGTCACTATGCAACGTCGCGATGTATTGAAGGGAGTAGCCCTGAGCGGACTGATCAGCGGGCTGCTATCACAGACAGTAGCCGCAGTGGCGCAGGACACCCCCGACAGTGCCGCTGCCAAGGCGCTGGCGGAACTGCAACAGGCCCTTGATCAGCTGGAGACCGCGTTTGCCAGCCCCGTGTGGAAATTGCGCACGGCGCAGGACTTTGCCGAGGCGCGGCGGGTGCTGCTGCATACCCTTCTGCATGCCCTGGAGAGCTGGCTGGAGGCGGACCCGGCCCGACCATTCTTCACGGCCTTTATCCATCAGCACAAGAAATTGCTGGGCGACAATCCCGATGCACGCTATTACTCCGCGGTTATTGATGACCAGCACGGTTATCGCATTCGCGGCAACCTGGCCGGGGCGACCTATACCAGCTTCACCATAGAGCTCGGTGCCGATAGTAATGGCGCTGGTATCGGCTCCACCCTCAACGACACCCAGTTTAAAGCTGACAAGAATGGCGATTACGAAATCATCGTGAGTGCGAAAAAAGTCGCAGGCAATTGGATGCCAATGAGCAAAGGGGCGAGCAGCATCACCACACGTCACTACTACGAGCGCAAGGTAAGCATCAACAATGATCGCCTGCACCATATTCCGGTGGATATAGCCAATTTGCAAAAGGTGCCGCCTCGGCGCTCACCCAATGATGAGGATATCGCTGTAGGGATTCGCCGTGTCACCACGTTTGTGAAGGGCAATGTCTTTGCGATGAACAGCGAGAACAGTCCGCCCTGGGTGTCGCGCATTCCCAATCAGTTTGTCCCTCCGAAGAAGGACGCTACCCACGACGCCATCACCTTTGCGGCTCGCGACAATGTCTACAGTATGGCGCCTTTTGTATTGGGCCCCGAGCAGGCATTGCTGATTCGTGGCCGCTTCCCCCAATGCCGTTTTTCCAACCTGGTGCTATTCAATCGCTTCCTGCAGACGCTGGACTACGAAGAACGCAGCATCTCACTGAACAGGGCACAGACTGTGCTGAGAGAGGATGGTAGTTTTGAAATGATCGTGGCGCACCGGGATCCGGGTCGCCCGAACTGGCTGGATACTGAAGGACGCCCCTATGGCATCATGTTCTGGCGTTTTCAACTGCCCGAAGGAGAGATCGCGCCGTTGGAAACCGAAGTAATTACACTGTCGTGAGTGTGCCCGAGTGTGGACTGCGGACAACCTTCCACCGGGCGCTCGATCAACCAGACCAGTGCATTATCGATCAACTGCCGCACCTGCGGTTGTTGCAAGGCTTCCGCCGTGTGACCCATGGCGGCGTAGACGCTGCGGCCCACTCCAATGCAGTTGCTCCAGACAACCGGGTGGTCACCCATGCTAAGGTCCCGATGCTTGCCCATAAAGTTCTGCACCGGGGCATAGGAATCTTCATCGAGCGTGGCGAGAATGGTAAAGCCCTCGACCCGCGGGCTGTGTTCCCAGGAGTACCATTCGTCCTGATGCTGCCAGATATCCGGTAAACCGCGCAGTACGGGGTGCTCGTTATTTTCCAGCAGCACCGTGGCGCGCTGGAACTGGGGATTCATAGGGTGGGCGGTAAATGTTGCACCGATCAACGTATCGCGGTACCACTGCCACCCCAGGTGCGAATCATCGCCCGCGGAGTGAATGCCCAGCCAACTGCCGCCGGCTTCCAGCCACGACTGAAACGCCTGCTCCTGAGCTTCGTTCAGCACGTCTCCTGACGCGTTAAGAAATACCACTGCAGCAAAACGTGCCAGGTCCGACTCGTTAAACACGGCACCATTTTCTGTGTGGAATACACCCCACTGGTGGCGTGCGGCAATGGACTGCAGGGCCTTTGCACCACCGGCGATGCTCTCCTTATGGCGAAAACTGTTGGTCTTGCTGAAGACCAGGATCGCGGGAGACACCACGCCTGCAGGAATGGCAGGGGCTACCGTATCGTGCTCACGGGAGGGGAATAGCAGATTCCAGGCGCCGACATTCCATACGGTGACCAGAGACCCAACAACCAGAGCAATCCCCAGCAGCAGCACGATCGTCAGGATTCTCGACAATAAACTTCTTCGCCTGGCCATTGTGCACTACACCTGTGGCGGTCGCATGGACCGATTGATCAAACACCTCCCCTATTGTGCACTGCTCGGATGGGAATGGCTATTTGGCGCCGTCAAACCAGTCGTCGAAGCCCAGTACTGTGGATGGCCCTATATGCATCTGCTCGAGCACGCCGTGGCCCACTTTGTCACCGCAGGTTGCTTTCACAATTTGCTGGATATGGATATTTTCCAGCGCCAGCGGGTCCAGGTCACTATCCTTCCAGCTTTCGCCGGCGATGGCCAATTCTCCCTGCCACTTGCCGTGACCCCATTGCGGGTGCTGGTAGCCAAGACCCTTCATACGGTGGAGCAACACCGGTTCCAGATGCACTTCCATGCGCTCGCCGGACTTGTCCTGCATGGTAACAATCGCAGTTCTGGCCCTGCGCGTACCGGGAATCATCGTGAGTTGGTGCTCAACCACGCCCTGCCACACACGTGCGCGCGGGTCTACGGTACCGGGTATCGCCTCCATCGTTGGATAGTGGGGCAAAAATGCCTGATCATTGTGCCATTGATGCCCCGCGCCATCCTCAAACCAACCCGCCAGACTGCACTCACTCTCCCAGTGAATAGGCATCCAGTTGAAATGTATGGCCTGAAAGGTGGGCAGCGGCGCACCGCCAGTGTAGGCATCCCCCACAGGACGTATACCCCAGGAACGATCCTTAAGGCCAAAGGTGGTGCGCCCGTCGACCTTGAGTTCGCGGCCGTCGTAGCGAATCCAACCGGACCAAAAGCCAAACTGGTCCAGCCGGGTCGCATCCATCACAATATGCCGATCATTGCGCAGCGTCTGGCGACCCTCTTCGATACAGGCTGTGCGCGGCGTAAACAACAGGTCGCACTCGATACCCGTCTCATTGGCGCTCAGCACGACGCGATGGCGGCCCATCGGTTCGAGTATCTGCAGTGCAAAAGGACCGACGGTAGTATCCGTGGGCTCCTGTGGCGCGCGGCGCGAACCATGAAACGCATACTGGTGCCCGTCAATGGCCAGGCTCAAGCTGCAGTCGAGTATGCCAAGATTGGCGTAGCGGCACAGGCCCACACCAAAATAAAAGCTGCCGTCACGCGCATGGCCGTTGTACCAGTAGCGATCATAAAAAAAACGATCGCTGGAGGCGGTGTGGAACACAGGCTCGGCCGTCTGGTGGATGGGGTAATCGTCGAATTTGGACAACATGATAGTGTTACTCCCGGTCAGTGATGCGCGCCAGCATGGACCACTTCAATGCGGTCAACAAGCGGGAATGGAAATCACCTTGAGAACGTATACTAAATCAAACCCGAAGGACGGCCTGCATCTGATCCGGCGGGCGAGTGATTCAAAATACAAGGCTGGCGTAGATCCGCACTGTCCGTGGCTCCAGAATGTGGTAGTGGAAATCCTCCACTCCGCCACTGGGCTCACCAGGTAACCGTGAGGCATAGAAGTAATCAATATCGTGATCGTTGCTGTCCAGCAGGTTGAGGACATCCACTTTCACTGACCATTGCGGCCTCCGATAGCCAGCGCGCAGATTAAATACCGTAGCGTCATCGGATGTCACACTGCCATCCTCCAGCAACGGCCGCTCGCCAAAATAGCGCAGACGCAGGCTACCGAACCAGCCGTCACTAAATTCCGCGCTGATACCAGTTTGCACCACGTGTTCAATGCCGCCGGGTATTTCGTCACCCTCGGGGGCGAAGTCGGTAAACCTGGAATCGGTATAGGCGTATTCCAGATCCGCCGTCCACTGTTCGGTCAGGCGGTAATAGGCGGTCAGCTCCACACCCTCTCTCTCAGATGCCCGACCGGCCTCCGTGTTGCCGGCATCGCCGACGAACAGCAGTTCACTATCGAGTGTAAGTACCCAAAGCGCTATAGAGGTATTGAGGCGCTCGTTCCAGAAACCGCGCAGGCCTGTTTCATAACCCAGTGAATCGACCAGCGGATCTGCCGGCGCGATCGCTGCGCCATCAGTTGGGTCAACCACCGCGGTGGTACCGCGCGCATCATTGGAATGCAGGCCCTGTCCTGCGGAAAAATAGGATTCCCATTGCTCATTGAAGGTATAAATGACGCTGCCCTTCAGTGCCAGTTTGTCGTCATGGGCCTTTCCGCTGTTATCCCCCAAGTCGATGTCATTAATATTGCGTTCGATCAGGCTGTTCACGTCAAAGTCGAAGTAGTCATAGCGCGCACCAAATACCGTGCGAACCCGATCGTTCCAGGTGATCTGGTTTTCTCCAAACAGACCCGTGCTCCACTCATCGACCTGATCACTGCGCACCGATCCCAGGCGCGTCCGCCCGCGAGTTTTGTACAAACCGACTTCATTGATATCGTCATAGCGGAGCTCGCCGCCCAGGCGATTCACCATTGGCAGGCCCGCGATTGACAGTTCCTGCCGGTGTTCAGCTCTGCCACCGTACAACCAGCGATCATCCTTCTGCTCGAACTGATCTCCGTTGGTTTCGTCGTCAAGAAAATAGGTAAAATTCGACCACAAATTGAGTTCGGATCGAATGGCGTAGGCTGTCACATCCCATTGCTGGTCGCCCCAACCGGCAGACAGGCTGTAACGGCTGGACTGTCCGCCAACGGTATCGTCAAGCGAACCCAGTTCATCGATCAAGCCGTCATCC
The DNA here is from genome assembly GCA_031414375.1 of Haliea sp. GTDB lineage: Bacteria > Pseudomonadota > Gammaproteobacteria > Pseudomonadales > Halieaceae > Marimicrobium. Next base: position 11,616 of record JANNVJ010000028.1, on the reverse strand, counting down.
ACAGCGCGAGCGGGAATCTGGTCAGGACTGTTCCACTGGTTGTCATAGGCCATGACACTCACATTGGCATCACCATCGCCGATACGGGTTCCATACTTGAGCAGCAGGTTAGCTTTTTGTACGTCCTCCTTGATGTCGCTCCAGGGGCCGTCATAACTGTTCAGTTCCACGGCATACGAACCGGTACCGGCGCCGAGAGCCAGGCTGTCCAGCGCCACCATACGGTAAAACGCATCTTCGCCCGCACCGACTTCCAGCAATCCGGTATCAAAACCGTCGGCTATGTTGAGCTGTGCGCTACCGGCGCTACTGAAATCGCTGACGTCGGCATAGTAGGGACCTTTTTTGTAGGCCAGCGTACTGATCGTCTCCGGAATCACGAAGTTCAAATCCGTGTAACCCTGGCCATGGCCGTGCGTGCGCATATTAACGGGCATACCGTCCACAAAAGTTGCGAAGTCGGTACCGTGATCAAGATTGAAACCGCGCAGGAAATACTGGTTAGCCTTGCCACTGCCGCTGTGCTGTGTTGCCACCATACCGGGCACCAGCTCAAGTACGTCACCGGTACGTAACAGAGGACGCAGTGCAATTTCCTGCTGGCTGATCAGCCCCTGAGATGCGGACACTGCCTGACCGACCAGATTGAGTCGCCGCCCTGTGACCTCCACCTCCTCCAGCTCCTGATCAGATTCTGCAAACGCTATCACTGGCATGAGAGCCAGCAGCCACAATGACAATCGTACAGACACGGGGGAATCCTCTGTCGCAACACACTGCCGGATGGTTTGCGGCCTCCGGCACCCTTGACTGAATCCGCAGTTGCGTTATGGTTGGACCCAATCCAGCGGCGACACTAGATTCGAGAGCAGGCTTAGTCAATAAAAATACATTTGAACATCAATAACTTAGCAAACTCCCTGCCGCAGCGAGCCCGGCACGTCAGCGGCCCTACAACACCGATTCGCGATCGGCTTTTCGCTGCCATACGACCTTGAGGAAAAAGCCCATTAGCCAGAGCAACACCCTGCCCCAACTGGGCGAGCTGGAACTGGCGTTGCTTGTGGCGCTGTGGGCAACGCCTGAACAATCCGCTGCGCGCCTGCAACAAGCACTGCCCCGACACCAACAGAGCAGCCTCAGCACCGTGCAATCGACCCTGGAACGCCTACATCGCAAGTTGCTAGTCAGGCGCCAAAAGCAGGCCCATGCCTATATCTATAGTGCCCGTCTGCGGCGCTCCGAGTTATTGGGCAAGTTACTGGGTGGTGTGATCAGGCAGCTGCACACCGGAAGTTTGGATCCGATCCTGTCGAGCTTTGTCGACTTCGCGGATAAGATTGACGAGCACACGCTCGAGCGCCTTGACGAACTGGTGCAACAGCGTAGGCTCGCGCGACTGGAGGACGAATAATGCTCCCACTACTGTCATCCATCATCCTATGCGCGCTGTTGTTGTGGCTGCTATTTGGCGCGCTGGCGGCACTCATCTACCGCTTGTTGCAACCAACAATCCGCGCTATTGATGCGGCCCAGGCCAGCACGTTCCTGCTAGCCTGGCTGGCATTACCCCCCTTTGCTGCACTCCTGACATGTTATGTGTTGTATTCGCCTGACCTGGCGCAATGGCTGGTTGCCGGACATTGCCATCTGAACAACTGCCTTCGACATGGACCGCAATCATCCCTGGCAATAATCCCGGCGGTAGTCCTGGCAATATGGATGTTGCTTGGCGTTTGCCGCTGCGTGCTCCGACAGTGGCTCCCGGCACAACGTTTGTCTACTCAGTTATGTCGAGCGGGTGATGATGCGGGCGACTTCGTAAGCCTTGGCTCCGCTGAGCCGGCGGCCTTTACACTGGGGTGGTTCAAGCCAACAATTTTTATTTCGATGGGCATGCAGACAGCCTGTTCACCACAGGAGATCGTCTGTATCGTGCTGCACGAAACGGCACACCGGGAGCGACACGACAATCTTCGCTTGTTACTTGGTCGGTTACTTACCGCACCACTCCCCCAACACTGGCCCCTCGAAGCGCTGGAAGACCTTAAGCTTTGCTGCGAGAAGGCCTGCGATCTCAGTGCGGCGGCGGCATTGTCGCGTGAATCGGTTGCCGCCGCATTGATCCAGGTAGCGCGAATTCAGCAGAATTTTGCGCCCACGACCAGCGTGGCTTTTATCGGCAAGCGAACCGAGCAACGCATCTTGGCGCTGCTCGACGAGCCGCCATCGCCGCTGGCCAACGAGTTAGTCTTTGTCACCGTCGGAGCGACGCTGCTACTCATTCTCGCCATAATCAATCCACTACATCGAGCCATTGAACTCATACCTTGAGCAGTGCGTGAGACACCAAAACGTATCCATTTAGGTCCAATGGCAGTCGTTTAAAAAAAGCCCGTAACTCAACAGACGTTATTACTCTACACGCAACTGGATCGGAGGTTATACTCACCTCATTGCGTGATGATCGCTGGCGTGTAGAGTCCGGTCGGTCACAGGCTGTGATATGCAACCCTAGTTGGCGCACGAATGGGAGCTACAAGCGATGGCGAAGAAGAAGCGGTTCGGTATCGACTATGACAATACGGTAGAGGCCAACCGGGAACTTTGGTCTGCGCATACATGGAGTCGCGACGGGGATGAATGGGATGGGCAGGCGCTGCTCGCGGGTGTGCCCTACGAGGAATGGAAGAGTACGCTGGCGAACGAGTTCATTGTGCCCAATATCCGACCTGAAATGACCGTACTTGAAATTGCCGCAGGACACGGGCGCTGGTCTGAAATCATGCTGCCGCTGTGTGAAAAGCTGGTCCTGGTCGACCTGAACCCTGAGTGCATAGAATACTGTCGTGCCAAGTTTTCGACGGCGACGAATATCGACTATGTCGTTACGGATGGGTCCTCGCTTCCCGGGATTGCCGCTGGAAGCGTTGATTTCGTCTGGTCGTTTGACTCCTTCGTGCACATGGACCCATCAGTTGTTGAACAATATTTCCATGAGATCAAGCGGGTACTGCGACCTGGCGGACGTGCAGTCATTCATCACGCCGGTCGCAAACATCGTTGGCTCTGGTTGGGGCGAATACGCCATCACGCGCCATTCCTAAGAAGTTTATACGCGCGGATATCGATGGGCGACTGGTACGGCGACGATGGTTGGCGTTCCAATGTATCGCCCGAGTTGGTAGGGGAAATCTCTGACAAGGCAGGGCTTACTCTTTTGTCCCAGGACCGAAACTGGGGCGAAGGCGGGCGGTACGGGGTCAAGCGGTATGGCGATATCGTATCGACGCTGCGGCAAGACCCGTAGGGGATGGGTGAGAGCCGCCTGGCGTGGCGCAGCAACAATTCATTTTTCGACACACATTCGTTTGCTACTCTCTCTCGCCAATTGGCACAACAAGAGCGCTTTCATGAATAAAAAATACGATATCCACCCGGACTTTGCCCGGTTTCCCGTGCTGAATTTCAAATTCAACACGCTGCTACTGTGGTTCATCAACACGCTCACCGGGATTATGTGTTTCTTTACCTGGCGCTCTCTCAACGTCAGGATCGACCAGCACTCTATTGCCAGGGCCGATGGCAGTCGCTTGAGGGTTGTCACCATGACACCCCATGACCTGGCCAAACCCGCGCCTGCTCTGGTGTATTACCATGGCGGAGGCTTTGCCATCACCTACTCCACGTTGCACCTGAACAATTGCGCACGCTATGCCAATGAAGCCGGATGCATCGTGGCCTTTGTTGAATACCGGCTGGCACCGAAGCATCCTTTCCCCGATGGCTTTGACGATAGCTACGCCGCCCTGGAGTGGGTCGTGCAGCAGGCAAATAACCTCGGCATTGACAGCAGCCGCATCGCGGTTGGCGGTGATAGTGCCGGTGGCGCACTGGCTGCGGGCGTGGCGCAAAAAGCTCGCGACCAGAATCTCGTTAGTCTGTGTGCGCAACTGCTCATCTACCCGGTGCTGGACAACAGCTGCTCCACGCGCACCGCCACCGAATTTGTCGATGTGCCGCTGTGGAATGCAATTTCCAACCGACGCATGTGGGAGATGTATTTGAGCCGCTATTCGCAGGGCGCAACACCTCCGTATGCCGCGCCCGGTCACGGCCAGCTAAACCATCTGCCCCTGAGCTATGTAGAAACCGCAGAGTTTGACCCGCTGCACGATGAAGGCATGAACCACGCCAGCGCCTTGCAAGCGGCAGGTGTCGAGGTGGTCGTCAACGCCACTAAACAAACGGTCCACGGCTATGATGGCAATGCCAAGAGCGCCATCGCCAGGCAATCCATGCTGGAGCGCATCAGTTTCCTGAAAAAAGCCTTTGTTACACGGAGCGCTAGACCGGACTGATGGGCCGCGCCTCAAAATACACGGGCAAGCCATCACTCGGCTTGGATATCGGCGATTGCTGTACCGGCATCGTATAACCTTCCGGCACGGACCAACGGTAATGCCGCAGCATTTCAAACATCACCAGCTTCACCTGCATGATGGCAAAGTGCAGGCCGATACACATATGCGCACCCCCGCTGAAAGGCACCCAGCAATACGGATGATTCTTGTTTTCCGCGCGTTCCGCGCTGAAACGCAAGGGGTCAAAACGCTCCGGCTCCGACCAGTACTGCGCCATATAGTGCGTATGAATGGGATAGGTTATCACCATAGCCCCGGCGGGGATCTTCAGCCCCTCAAATTCGAAGGGCTTGAGACTGTACTTGGGTAGTGTCGACAGCGGCGGGTACATGCGTAACGCCTCCTTCATAACCCACTCGGTCTGCTGCATGCGCTCCAGGTCTTCGTACCGCAGGTGCTCTACACCCAGGGATTCTACTTCCTCTAGCAATCGCTGCTGCCACTGTGGGTTAAGTGCCAGGGCATAGGTCATACTGCTCAGGGTGCTGGTCGTGGTGTCATGAGCGGCCATCATCAGGAAGATCATATGATCGATCACTTCCTGGTCCGTGTACTGATTGCCCTCCTCATCCGTGGCAGCGCACAGGAGTGAAAACATGTCAGTACCATTGCCAGAGCGCTTGGCCGGCAGCTGCTGCCGGAAATACTCACACATGTAGTTGCGCGCACGAACACCGCGCCACAGCACTGTACCTGGCACGGCTATGCGAATCCATGGCATGGATGCAGCCACGGTGTCTTCAAAGGCCTTGTTGATACGACTGGCCTCATCACCCAGGTCCATACCCAGGAAAATACTGGCCGCAAGGTCCAGTGTCAGTTTTTTGAAAGCCCCAAACACCAGCATGGGGTGACCGGGTTCAATGCGCCAGCTGGCGATAGCCGACTGCACCTGCGGTTCCATTTCGAGCAGGTAACGCTGCAACACCTTGTTTTTAAACCCTGCCTGCATCAAGCGCCGGTGATAGCGATGGTCATCGCCATCCCGCAGCATGAGTCCGTTGGGAAATATACGGCCGATAATCTGGTCCCAGGCTTCCTTGTTAGAAAACACCTGTCCATCGTTTACCAAGGTGAGGCGGTGCGCTTCAGCACCATAAAGATGCACAATGGTGAAACCGGCAAACTTCTGCATGACGACATTACCGTAGTCTCCCTGGAGCTCCTGGGCATGCCGCAGCGGATTCAGATAGAGCTTGCGAAGCAGGCGCCATGTCTCGAAAAAACCCGGTCTGATCGGTTGCACCTCCCCGGTAGCATTGGCATGTATCGTCATGTCCGTCATCTCAGACCTCCCTGGTTCGGCGAAAAGCCAGTTTCGGCGAACTTGTCCTGGCCTACAAGACAATTCTATTTGTGCGGCATGCAGGAACCTGCTGCCCTGCTGTGCCTGTAATATGACACTATGGGTTTGGTGTTGTCGCAAGGATCTATAAATGAAACGACATGTGTTCCTTATCCCCGGCTTCTTCGGCTTCGCCAATCTGGGGGATTTTGCCTACTGGCGACCGGTGCGCCAACTACTGCAGCAGCTGCTCGATGACGCTGGCATGCCTGCGGACATTCATTGCGTAAAGTCTCTTCCTACGGCAAGTCTGCGCACTCGCACCCGTTTTCTGCTGGAGACAATTGCACAGGTTAAGCCGCGCTCCAACACGGCCATTCATTTGATCGGCCATTCAACCGGAGGTCTGGATGCACGATTGCTGCTGACACCGAACGTGAATTTACAGTCGAAGATAAAAGTGGATGCTATCGCCAGCAAAGTGACCTCCAGCATCAGCGTCGCGACCCCGCACCAGGGCGCTCCGATAGCGTCGTTTTTTGCCAGCGTGCTGGGCCACCAACTGCTGCGCCTCTTATCGGTAGTGACCATCGCGGCCTTGCGCGGGGCACATCTGCCGCTCGCCGTGTGGGTGGAGATCGCGGGGCTGTTCGCGCTGCCCTCCTCCTTTGGTGACGCCACAGGTTCCCTGGCCAGCCAGCTGTACCACCAGTTGCTGGCAGACTTTAATGATGAACGGCGCACGCAGGTGGAGGAGTTGCTGGGCGAGGTACAAAAAGACCAGTCGCTACTGACCCAGCTGACAATGGCGTCGATGGATGTGTTCAACGCCACTGTCAGTGATCGTGCCACTGTTGCCTACGGGTCCGTCGTCACGCGCGCACGACCACCGGGCTTGGACACCTCACTGGAGATTGGCTTCGACCTGATCGACCAGGCCCAGCAGGCGTTTTACTATAGCCTCAGCCGACTGGCCAGCGGCTACACCTTTCCATCACCCAATGCGCAATACCAGAAACAGCTGCGCCAGTGCTTCGGGGAAATACCTGACTCCGATGCCGATGACGCCATAGTCCCTACACGCTCACAACCCTGGGGCCACTGCATAGCCGTGGCGCAGGCGGATCATCTGGATATCATCGGCCACCATGGCGGCGCTGAGGATGACCCGCAAAAACGCTATGACTGGCTCGCGACCCGCAGCCATTTCCGCACACCTCAATTTGAAGAGGTGTGGGGGAAGGTGGTGGAATTCATGGCACGGTCAGAGGATGTGACACGTTAAGGGCTGCCACGATGCGCGCGAAATTCGCATCGGTAGGATACTCCGTAGCGCTCCAGCCCAAGCGCACTATCACCGCCTGCAGGGACGGTAGCATCATCACCACCTGCGAACGATTACCCTGCATGGCATAGGCCGTTGCGGGCAACGCGGGCCAGTGCAGGTTGGGGCCACCGTCATTAAGCCACAGCTGATAGCCGTAGCGCGGTTCGTTGTCACTGTGATTTGCTGTCGTGGCACGCGCTACCCAGTCTCGCTGCAGAAGACGCTGGCCATTGATCTGCCCGTCATTAATGAGCAGATAACCAAAGCGTGCCCAGTCGCGCGCGGGCGCATATAAAAAGGAACTGCCAACGAAAACGCCACTGGCATCCAGCTCGAACGTGGTGGCTTCCAATCCCAGCGGCGCGCTGATGTCACTGGCGATAAAATCCACCAGTGCCTGTGGCGATCCACCCACGCGCTCGAATACCAGCCGTGCCAGCAGATTGCTGGTGCCGGAGGAATAGGCGAAAAAACTGCCGGGGGCATGTTCCAGCGGACTCGCCATTGCTACATCTGCTGCGCTGGGAGACATAAACAACATGCGAGTGGAGTCGCTACCGGGCACATAGTCCTCGGAAAATGCCAGCCCGGAGGACATCTGCAGCAAGTTTTCCACTGCAATGGTGGCGCGCTTATCCGCCGCCCAGACCGGGAAAAGATTCCGCTGCGCCACCGAGACTTTTCCCAGTGCCTCAAGCCGCCCGAGCATGATGGCTGTCACGCTCTTGCCCATGGACCAACCGAGCAGCGGCGTGTCTTTACTGATACCAGGCGCATAGGCCTCACCCAGGATACGGCCATCGCGCACTACCAACAGCGCGCGAGTATCCAGACCTGCGGTATTGTCTGCCTCCAATATGTCAGACAACAACACCTGCATGCCAGGATCGGCAGCTCCCACCAGGCTTCCGCCAGGCCAGGGTTCAGCGGCATTGCCTGCAGGCGCGGTGTACGCGATCGTGTCCAGCACACTCTCAGCGCCATACTCCAGTGTGCACCCCAGGCCCGGTCGGTAACGGGCCACGGCATCAGCACCACCCAACAGGCTCGCTGTCACGCCCGACGGGACATGGCGCACGCGCAGCAGCCGGGTCAACGTGGAATAGGAGGCCAGGTCGTCCGCACTGTGTGTATCATCAAACCCCGACAGGTAGTGACCGGAGCAGGCGAGTTTGGCCCCCAGGCCAGTCACCAGAGCTGCTGCTGACGGGATGTGTTGCGGGGCAATGCCCGCTAGCAACCATAGCAGGAGCAAGCCAAGCGGGGGGATCAGCAGCAAACCAAGGGTGAAGCGTTTCAACACGTTGTGACTACTCTCAACAATGATGCTCTCTCACCTTGCCCTAGCTGACCCGCACTACCAGCTTGCCGAAATTGTCGCCACTGAACAGGCCGAGAAAGGCCTTGGGTGCATTTTCCAAACCCTCGACAATGTCCTCCCGGTATTTTATTTTTCCCGCCGCCAGCCAGCCACTCATATCGCCGATAAAATCCGGGATACGGCTCTGGAAGTTGCTGACGATAAAGCCCTGTATTTTCAGGCTGCGCTGCAAAATCAGCCCTTGTAGCAAGCTGATGCGGTCCGGCCCGGGCGGTAACTCGGTTATGTTGTACTGCGAGATCAGGCCGCAGATTGGTACCCGTCCAAAATTGTTAAGCAGCGGCATCACGGCATCCCACACGCTGCCACCGACGTTTTCAAAATACACATCGATGCCAGCGGGGCAGGCAGCCGCCAACTGTTTAGCCATGTCCTTGTCGTAGTGACTGATGCAGGCGTCATAGCCCAGCACCTCCACCGCATACGCACACTTCTCTTTGGAGCCCGCGATGCCCACCACCCGACAGCCCTTGAGTTTTGCAATTTGGCCCACCACCGACCCCACCGCGCCGGTGGCCGCCGCCAGCACCACGGTCTCCCCGGCTTTGGGCTGGCCGATATCGAGCAGACCCACGTAGGCCGTCAAACCCGGCATGCCCAATACGCCCAGTGCCCATGAGGGCTGCTTGATGCGCGGATCCAACTTCATCAAATCACTGCCATTGGACAGTGCATAATCCTGCCAGCCGGCATAAGCGCTGACCAGGTCACCCTTGGCAAACGCCGGATTGCGGGAACTCACCACTTCGCTGACCGTACCACCCACCATCACCTGCCCCAGCTCCACACCTTGCGCGTAACTCTTACCCGCGTTCATGCGCCCGCGCATATAAGGGTCCAGCGACAGATACCGGGTGTGCAACAACACTTCCCCGTCGCCCGGCTGCGGCACCGGGACGGTTTCCAGCCTGAAGTTGTCCGCGGTCGGCGTGCCGACAGGGCGGGCGGCCAGTACATAGCGGCGATTCTCCGGTGGTGCAGCAGCCTGCGACGGGTTCAATGCCAACGCACCCAGGGCCGTGAGTGACGCCAGGGTGAAATCGCGACGATTCAGGTTCATAGCTGCTGCCTCTGTGAGTTTTATACATCCGGGATGCTTACCATAGCCCAGTATTCAATACCTGTCGCGGTAACGCTTTGTAGTCTACTGCGAGGAGGCAGGTGCCGCTGGCCAAGGTCGCCAAATTTGAACCGCAGCGCGCATTCAGCAGCAGCGCACTAACCGGTCAAGCGGGAAGTTAAGTACACTCTGTGCAATAGTGATAGGAGGCGATGGGTATGTACGATCTGGTCATTCGAAACGCACAGATAGTTGACGGCACTGGCCGGCCAGCATTCCCTGGGGACCTGGCAGTCACCAATGGCAAGATTGTCGCCGTGGGCGACGTCAGTGCCAGCGGCAAAAAAGAAATTGATGCGCAGGGCAAACTGCTCACACCAGGCTGGGTGGATGTGCACTCGCACATGGATGGCCAGGCGACCTGGGATCCGTTATGTAGCCCCGCCGCTAACCACGGTATTACCACGCTGATCATGGGCAATTGCGGCATCGGCTTCGCGCCCTGCAAGCCCAACAAAGAGGATCAGGCGCGCCTCATTACAGTGGTCGAAGACGTCGAAGACATTCCCGGGGCCGCACTGCATGAAGGTGTGAAGTGGGATTGGGAAAGTTTCCCTGAATACCTTGATGCGGTGGAACGCTTTCCGCGCGCCATCGATGTGGGCGCGCAGGTTCCCCACTGCGCGGTACGCACCTATGTGATGGGCGAGCGCGGCAGCAAGAACGAGATTGCGACACCGGAGGATGTGGTGGCTATGGCGGCGATTGTGAAGGAAGGTATCGAGCACGGCGCCATTGGTTTTACGACCTCACGCACCGAGTTGCACACCACCGGCGGCGATCAGGCCATGCCCGGCACGTATGCCGACGAGGCTGAATTGCTGGGCATCGGTAAAGTCATCGGTGAGCTGGGCGGTAAGGGTATTTTTGGTCTGGTGTCCGACTTCCACAACTGGGAGCAGGAGATGGACTGGATGAAACGTCTGTCTGTAGAAAACAACTGCCAGATCAACTTCGTGCTGTTTTTCCGGGAAGAAAAGGACTGGGATCGCGTCCTCAAACAATTGGACTTCTGCCGAGCAGCCAAGGCCGAAGGCGCGCAATTGATACCCCATGTCGGCGCCCGCCCGGTGAATATACTGCTGAGCTGGGACGGCACCGTCAATCCGTTCAGCTTTCACACGAATTATGCAGCGCTCTCTATCATGTCCCACGAAGAGCGCCTGGCTGAATTGCGCAAGCCGGAAATGCGAGCGGCCATTCTGGCTGAGAATTTACCGCTGATGGGTGATGCCTTCATGGACACCATCATCGGCGGCTACGACAAATTGTACGAACTGGGCAACCCACCCAACTATGAACCCGGCCCCGAAGACAGTATTGCGGCAAAAGCGCGCGATGCGGGCGTACCACCACAACAGTATTGCTACGACCTCATGATGAAGAACGGCGGCAAGAACGTGGTGTACTTCCCCTGCTTTGGCTACGGCGCCAATGACCTCAGCCGCCAGGTGCAACTGCTGGAAGACGAGAGCACTGTAATTTCGCTAGCGGACACAGGCGCGCACTGCGGTGTGCTGTGCGACGCCAGCACACCCACCCAGATGCTAAGTTACTACGTGCGCGATCGGCAGCGCGGCCACCGCCTCAAGCTGGAAACCGTGGTCAAAATGCAGACCCATGACACAGCGCGCTGTGTTGGCCTGGAAGATCGCGGCACGCTGGAAGTGGGAATGAAGGCCGACCTCAACCTCATCGATTTCGACGCGTTACAAGTGGAAGCGCCGCAGATTATTTTCGATCTGCCCGCCGGCGGCCGGCGCATGTTCCAGGGCGCGCGTGGCTATGTCGCTACTATCGTCAGCGGCGAAGTCATAATGGAAAACGGCCACTATACGGGAGCTGTACCTGGTGCTCTGATTCGCGGCAGCCAGGCAGCGCCCAAAGCGGCCTGATCACGCTGCTGGCAGAACAGACCAGTAAATATCCCCCGGCAAAGCCGGGGGTTTTTCATTCAAACCAATGACAACTGCGCTAGACGTTGATGGATCATGATTGGAGGCTTCGTTGCGGCGAGTGGCAGTGGGCATGCCCCGCTTGCTCAAACTGCTGAGATATTCGCCGCGGAGCATGCCCACT
>JANNVJ010000027.1:0-37311 GCA_031414375.1 Haliea sp. | reverse complement strand
GGCCAATGGGTCTGGTAGAGATCGATGTAATCGGTATCGAGGCGCCGCAAACTGCTCTCCACAGCGCGTATGATATGGTGCCGATCCAAGCCGGTCTTGCCGCCGCGCAGCGGTGCCTGTATCCACACATGGCTGGGGCCGGCGACCTTGGAGGCGATAATCAGTGAGTCGCGGTCCTTGGTTTTCATCCAGCGCCCGACAATCTCTTCCGTTGCACCGACATACTTCACATCGGGCGGCACCGGGTACATCTCGGCCGTGTCATAGAAGTCCACACCCGCATCATATGCCATATCCATGATGCGAAAGGACGCCTTTTCATTCGCCTGGTTCCCGAACGTCATGGTGCCCATGCAGATGTCCGACACCACAATGGAACTCCTGCCCAACCGATTTCGTTTCATATTATGTGCAGCATCCGAAAAAATTGTCTGTCATGGTGTCATCAGCATACTGTTTCGCTGTGTGGCTCTAATTGCTGCGGACTAAACTGTCCCGCGCGCTTTCGCCATATCAAGGGCGAGATCTTCAATCATATCTTCCTGACCGCCAACGGTTCTGCGCCGCCCGAGTTCCACCAGGATATCGCGGCTGGACAGCCCATACTTCTCGGCACTGCGTTTGGCAAACAACAGGAAGGATGAGTAGACGCCGGCATAACCGAGTGTCAGTGCGTCGCGGTCAATGCGTATTACGTGGTCCATCATCGGCACGATCAGATCCTCGGCAATATCCATGGCCTTGAACAGGTCCACGCCGGTCACCACACCCATTCGGTCACACACGGCGATAAACACCTCCAGCGGGGTATTGCCAGCACCGGCACCCAGTCCTGCCAGCGAGCCATCAATGCGATTCGCACCGGCCGCGACAGCCGCCAGTGAATTGGCGATTCCCATGGCCATATTGTGGTGCCCGTGGAAACCCAACTCCGTCTCCGGTCTCAGTTCTGCCCGCGCCAGCGCCACGCGCTCCGTCACATGGTCCGGCAACATATAGCCTGCCGAATCGGTGATGTAGACACAATTGGCGCCAAAGTCCTCCATCATCTTTAGCTGTGTGACGAGTTCTTCGGGGCCGATCATATGGGCCATCATCAAAAAGCCCACGGTATCCAGGCCGGGGTATTTGGCCGCCATGGTAAGGTGCTGCTCCGACACGTCCGCTTCGGTGCAGTGTGTCGCCACGCGGATAGTGGATATGCCGCAATCGACTGCCATTTTCAGATGATCCACAGTGCCAATACCGGGCAACAGCAGGGCTGAAACCTTGGTCTTTTTCATCTCCCGGCAAACTGCGGTCAGGTATTCCTGATCACTGGCAGCGGGGAAGCCATAATTCACCGATGCACCGCCCAAGCCGTCACCGTGGGTGACTTCAATCAGCGGGATACCGGCGTCATCCATGGCCTTGGCGATCCTGACCATCTGCTCGACCGTGATCTGGTGTTGCTTCGGGTGCATGCCGTCGCGCAGGCACATATCGTGTATCGTAATTTTCTTTCCGGTAAGGTCCATGTGTTTGCTCTCTCGCCTTCTCTATCGGTGTATTACGCAGCGGCAGGCACGAACGTCCCGGCCAGAATCTCCTGGGCGTACATCTCTGCCGTGCGCAGGCCGGCGGCCGTCATGATGTCGAGGTTACCCGCGTATTTGGGGAGAAAATCGCCCAGCCCTTCGACTTCCATATAGATGGACACGCGCTTGCCATCGAACACCGGGCCGTTCTTAAGGGTATAGCCGGGCACATACTTCTGCACCTCGGCGATCATGTCATGTACGGATTTGGTAATCGCCACCTGGTCCGGCTCGTCAACGGTCAGGCAGTGAATAGTGTCGCGCATGATGAGCGGCGGCTCTGCCGGATTAATGATAATAATCGCTTTGCCACTTTTTGCACCGCCCACCTTTTCGATGCCACTGGCGGTGGTGCGAGTGAACTCATCAATATTTTTGCGCGTACCTGGGCCGGCTGATTTGCTGCTCACAGTGGCGACGATTTCACCATAGGCCACGGCCTGCACGCGACTGACAGCCGCCACCATGGGAATGGTCGCCTGCCCGCCGCAGGTCACCATATTCACATTCATCGCCCTGGCGGCCACCGCCTCGGCGAGATTGACTGGTGGTACGCAGAAGGGACCAATCGCCGCCGGAGTAAGATCGATCATCACCGCGCCCTGCGCATTGACCTTGCGACTATTCTCCGCGTGCACATAGGCGGAGGTCGCATCGAAACAAATCTGTACGCCGTCGGCACGCATGGTCGGCACCATACCGTCGACGCCCTCCGCGGTGGTTTTCAGCCCCAGTTCGGCGGCCCGGGCGAGGCCAGGTGAATCGGCTACCACTCCCACCATCCATACAGGTTCAATCAATTCGCTGCGCATGGCTTTCATCAATAGGTCGGTGCCAATATTGCCGGGGCCGATGATGGCTGCTTTGACTTTTTTGCTCATATTAGTTCTCTTTCTACTAGGTATTCTGTTTGATATACGGTGGATTGGAACGCTCTCCACTCGACGGCGCCGGTACTGGGTGGCACTGACTTGAGGGTTGCGAACTGTGGACGTTACTCAAACAAACGTACAACTACACCCACCAATCCCCTCAATCACCAACGACATCTCATCCCCCGCCACCACCGGAATCAACGGCACCAGCGAGCCGGACAAAATGATCTCGCCTGCCTTGAAGGGTATACCAAATTCACCTAGCGTGTTGGCCAACCATGCCACAGCGGTCAGCGGATTGCCCTGCACCGCACTACCCAACCCCTCGGAATTAAACACGCCATTCTTATAGATGGTCATCTTCAGTCTGGGCAGATCGAAATCCCTTGGGTCCACTTCGTTCTTACCCAACACATACACGCCACAGGATGCGTTGTCCGCAACGGTATCCTGGATCTTGATTTTCCAGCTATCAATTCTCGAATCCACAATTTCAAAACAGGGCATGATAGTGGCTGTGGCATCGAGTACGTCCTGCTCGGTAACCCCCGGACCCACCAAATCACTTTTGAGGCGAAAGGCAATTTCGCCTTCGGCTCGTGGCTGAATCAGTTGGCCTGCGATGACAATAGCGGCGCCATCCGGGTATTCCATGCGATCCGTGAGAAAGCCGAAATCCGGCTGAAACACATTCAACATCTCCTGTACCGGCTTGCTGGTCACGCCAATCTTTTTCCCGACAATGCGCTCGCCATCTAGATCGAGGCGTTGCTGCAGCATACGCAGGGAGATGTGGTAGGCATCCTCAATGGTGATGGCACTTTCCCGCTCGGTCAGGGGCGGCAGGGTTGACTGGTTGCGCAGAGCTTCATACAACTCATCGCCCAGCGTGTTAATCCGGTCCTGTTCCATCATCGGTTTGTATACCTCAAATTCGCTTGCCACTGGTGAGGCATTTAACCGTGCTGTAAAAAATCCAGGCAAGCACGATTGAACATTCCCTCGTGCTCCACCATGACCCAGTGCCCACACTCAGTCACCAGGATTAGCCGCAGGTGCCTGATGTTCTTGGCCATGGCCATAATGCCATTCTCCGGCATCATTTTTTCATTCATACCCCAAAAGCCCAGCACCGGACACTGCAGTTCATGCAGCCGATCGACCAGCACGGGGACACGCATCGTCGCCATAACATGACCATTCATAATCTGCATGATCTGCATCCGCTCCTGCACCAGTTCATCAGTGGCGTACTTCGAGTCGTGCATCAAACCCGTGGCAAACAGATCCTTCATCACGGCAGGAGTAACCGGCTCGCCGGAGCCAAAGACCTTGAATACTTTCTGCATTCCCGGCATCTGCTGGTAATCGGTCAGCTCACTGAGGCCACCCGGCGCCATGAGAATCAGTTTATCGATGAGTTGCGGGTAATCCAGCGCCAAGCCCAAGGCGATGGCGCCTCCCAGTGAATTGCCAATCAGCGTACATTTCTTGACACCCGCAACATCCAGCGTCTGCTTGATACACTCGACAAAAAATGACAGTGGGTGATCCACATCATTGGGCTTGTCTGAAAATCCGTAGCCTATATGGTCAGGAATAATACAACGATACCCGGCCTCAACCAGGGGCGGATAGTTCCGCTTGAAATTGCTGTAACCGCTGGCACCGGGGCCCGATCCATGCAAAAACACGACCACCTCGCCCTGCCCTTCGTCCAGATAATGAATGCGATAGCCATTGGCGCATTGGGCGTAATTGGCCTCGGGTAAACGTCCATTCATTTTCATACCATCTCCTGTTTGCGCCGCGTGACTCAAAGGGCGAAGTCCGCATTCGCTTCGCCAAATACTACGCCACCCAGGTTGTTGGCGAACGGTATGGAGTTGTTGGCCACGTGCGCCTGGCTGGCGAGAATATCCAGGTGGAAGGACAATAACTCACTGTCCACGCGTATGGCACCGCTGCCGGCCGCCTTGAGCATCTTGCTGGAGAGCGCCAGGCAACGATCAGCCACCACGGCAGAATCGTGGCGATAACGTACCCTATCCTCAATAGGGATGGGCACACCGGCCCGGCAGCAGGCCATCATCGCTTCGAAATTGTGGATCAGCGTCAGCTTCATTTCTTCTATCGACACTTTTACCTCTGCGGCAATGACGCGGGCAAAGGGATCATTTTTCATCTTGTTCGGACCCACCTGCCGCGTTTTGGCAACTTCGACAAAGGCATCGAGTGCACCGTCACAGGCACCCAGTGTGGCCGTGCATACCGCTCGCACAAACACCTGCATAAAGGGCATGCGATACAGTGGCGCTGTATTCACGGCGTTGCCCGGATTCTCACAGAGGAAACCGTCCATGGCCTTATGGGTGCGGTACTCTGGCACAAACGCGTTATCGACGACAATGTCGTGGCTACCAGTGCCCTGCAAACCGACCACATCCCAGTTGTGTACGATGTTGTAATCACTGATCGGTACCAGGAAGGTACGATAGTTTGCCATATCGAAGGGCGCTTCCGGCGTTGGCACTACCGCGCCCAGGAATGCCCATTTGCAGTGCTCACTACCGCTGGAGAAACTCCAGCGACCGCTGAGAGTAAAGCCCCCGTCCACGACCTTCACCTTGCCTACAGGCGCATAGGAAGAGGAGATCAAAACCATGGGATCGTCGGCCCAGACATCCTGCGCCGCCCTATCATCGAACACCGCCAACTGCCAGTTGTGCACGGCAATAACACCAAGAATCCACGCACTGGAAGGACAAAACCGGGCAATCTCCAGGCCAACCGCATAGAACACCTGCGGATCCATCGCGTAGCCGCCCCACTGCTCGGGCTGCAATATCTTGAAGAAACCAGCCTGCGCAAACTCCGTTACGGTCTCATCTGACACCCGCGCGTCGGCTTTGGCGCGTTCGCGGCGCTCGTGCAGAGCGGGGCCCATGGCCCTGGCGGCATTGATGAGTTGCTGTGCGCGGGGGCTGTCTAATCCATAGTCATTCATAGTCTTACCTGCCTCGTTCCTGGGGTGCCTTAGTGTGTGCCTAAGGGGCGTTCAATGCGCGGTATGAGCATAGCTCGCAAGGTCTAACTGTAGGCGACCATTGGCAAAACTCGCATCCTTCATTTGGGGTATCGAAACTACGCAACGATAGCGTCGCCGAAGGTGGTGGGGTCGCCGAAAAAAGCCCGGTGGGACGGTGGTACGCGGCCATTGGTATCAGTCAGTCCGTACTCCTGCCCCAGTTCAGCACCAATTAGTACCCGGCCGCTCTTGTCCATCAAGCCCGGATCACTGGCCAGCGCATCAATGACGCGGCCAGTAAACTCCGGCGTCTCAGCAGTGTCAGCCAGCGCCGCGTACTTCTCGGGCTCCGCGTCGAACACCCGTTTAGTGCGTTCCGTCAGGAGCAGGCCCATCCAGATAGAGACCACGGCAACATGGTGCGCACGGAAGTCGATCGCCATATCGTGCGACATCTTGTCCACTGCCGCTTTCCCGGCACCATAGGCGGGGCCATGCATGTAGATACGGCCACCAAAGGATGAGGAGTTAACGATAAGCCCTTCGCCATTGGCCAGCAGTAGCGGGGCCGCATACCAGGCCGCCGTGTAGTAGGAGCGCAATCCCACTTCCCATAACTCGGTGAGTGCCAGAGGCTTCTCCCAAAAAGGTCCGCTGTGGGTCAGGGCATCGTGCAAGCTGGTGGCATTGTTCACCAGAATATCGAGTCGGCCCTGCTCGTCGGCCACCTGCTCGAACAACTGCCGCACCTTGTCATCGTCAGCGTGATCACAATAGACCGCAATACCTTTGCCCCCTGCCGCAGTCACGGCCTCCGCGGTGGTCTGCACAGTACCGGGTAACGGCGCATCCCCCTCATTGCGCGTACGCCCTGTTACATAAACCGTGGCACCGGTTGCACCCAGCGCCAAGGCAATTCCTTTACCCGCACCACGGCTGGCCCCTGTCACCACCACGACCCGATCCCGCAGGAGTCCCATACGCTATTCCTCTACCTGCGTGTTGCGCCTGGCCTCACTCCGCTGGCGTGCGGGCGGCGGTGCTCCAACGTGCAGCTCACCGCGCTGTGCCGCCAGTTCCATCTGCTTCTGACGTTCCCTGAAACGCAACTGCTGGTCAGGCGTCAGGTGCTCGTAGCAGTGCGGACAGCATACCCCTGCTTCGTATCGACCGGAGTGCTTGTCCTCCTGTGTAATGGGATGACGGCAGCCGTAACACTGGTCGTAGCGTCCCTTGCGCAAGTGATGGTCAACCGCCACACGATTGTCGAAGACGAAACATTCTCCTTCCCACAGACTGTTCTGGGGCGCTACCTCTTCGAGGTATTTCAAAATGCCACCCTGCAGATGATAGACCTCCGCAAACCCCTCATTGAGCATGAATGTCGATGCCTTTTCACAGCGAATACCGCCGGTGCAGAACATCGCGACCTTCTTATGCACACTCGGATCGAGATTAGCGCGCACAAAGGCCGGGAAGTCCCGGAAGCTCCTCGTGCGCGGATCAAGCGCACCCTTAAAGCTGCCAATATCGCACTCGTAATCGTTGCGGGTATCGATCAGTAATACCTCGGGATCGTCAATCAGATCGTTCCAGTCGGCAGGCCTGACGTAGTTGCCCACGCGCTGGTTAGGATCAACACCCACTACACCCATGGTGACAATTTCTTTCTTCAGCTTCACTTTCATGCGGTAGAACGGCATCTGGTGATCCTGGGACTCCTTGTGCTCCAGGTCCGCCAGCCGCGGATCACGACGCAAATAGCCCAGCAGCTGATCGATGCCCTCTTGGCTACCTGCGATAGTACCGTTGATGCCTTCGCGGGCAAGCAGCAACGTACCGAGTACGCCCGCCGTAATACAGGCATCAAGCAGGGGCTCCCGCAGCGCGTGGTAATCACTTAGGGTGACAAACTTGTACAGCGTCGCTACGACGATGGGTTCCATAAGACAGTCTCAGGCACTCTCTGCCTTGCTACCGCCCAGACAAGGGGGTGAAGCCGGCGCCGCGTTCGAGCGCTGCTGCCACTCAGCAGGTGAGTAGGTATGCAGCGCCAGCGCATGCACCGGTCCCGCCATTTGTGCGGCGAGCGCGGCGTACACCTGTTGGTGACGGCCAACTCTTGAGCTCCCCTCAAACGTCGCGCTGACCAGCACCACGCGAAAATGGGTTTCAGAATTGGGTGGCACACTGTGTTGGTGACTTTCATTGGCCACCTCCAGAACGGCAGGGGAAAAACTGTTCTGTAGTTGCTGCTCTATGTCCTGCTGCACTGTCATGAAAAACCTGCCGGGAAATATAAAAAGAGCACTCGACTTTAGTATAGCCAAGGTCCATCGACGGGGACAGCGTCAATCCTCAGCTTTTACGGGTGCGCCGACTGACGCGAAATTGGCCAGGAGTCTGCTGCGTCCATTTTTTAAAGGACCGGTGAAAGGCGCTGGGGTCGGTAAAACCCATTTGCAGCGCCACCTCGTTGATCGAAAACTCCGGCCGATCCAGGCACAGTTTAGCGGCGTCACAGCGTGCCTCGTCCTTGATTTTCTGGAATGTCGTTCCCTCGCGTTTAAGCCTGCGGCGCAGGGTGGGTGCAGACATGTTCAGGGCGCTGCTAATGGTTTCGAACCCGGGAAAGCCTTCACTAAAATCGTGTCCTATCATGGCTTTTACCTGAGCTGCGAGATTGTTGCCCTGCGGACTGCTCTCCATCATCAGCAACTGGTAGGGCGCCGTACGCAGGAACTCGCGCAGGGAGTGTTCGGTATGCACCACCGGCCAGGCCAAGCAAGCACTGTCAAAATAAAGCAGGTCGTTAACCTGGTTGAAGTAGAGGGGGCAGCCGAACAGGCTCTCGTATTTCTCCAAACGCAGCGGGGTGTCCCCGGTAAAATCCACGCGTTTAAGCTCAATCGGCCTGCCACACAACCAACCGAAAAAACGGTGCCACATGGACAAGCCATAAGCGTCTGCCGCCGCGACCTGAGGTCGCCCCGTCCGCACCATGGTGCGATATCCCACACGGGCAAACTGGTCGCTGAAGTTGGCGTACAGCTGACTGTGCTCGTCAAAAAACGTGCGGTAAAACTCTGACGCGCGCTGAATTGCCTGGCCCAAATTGCGACAGGAAATAATGCAGTAACACATCATGCGAAACGCGCCCGGAGCGCCCAGTTCACTACCAGTGGTGCCGAAGGTTTCATCCTGCAGCAAGCTCAGAACGCTTTGGTAAATACGGGAGTACTGCATGGCGCTGATCTCTGCGCGAAAGGCCGGGTCACCTTCATTGAGAGGATCAAAATCCAGGCCCGCGTCAATGAGAACCGCGCCAAAATCATAACCTTTGTCTCCTGCCATACGCAGTAAGGTTTGTACGAAGCGGGTAGGAACGCGGTCGCTCATGGCACGTGTCACAGTGAGGGGCAGCTATGTTAGCAGAAGCCGATAGAAACCGCGGGGGAAATAAGATGTTGCACGCTGAACTTTCCTTGAACGCAGATCTCTATGATACTCACACTTCAACCATGTCAGGCGAGAACTGAAAGATGAATGCACAATCCATATTAGATCAACTGCTGAAGACAGGCATGTCCGCGCTCGATAACAAGACGGGCAGCGCACCAACGGCGGGCGCAAACCAGGCCGATGCTGGCCTGGGCCAGTTCGGCACCGGTGCCGCCGCCGGAGGAGTGCTAGGACTGTTGCTTGGGAGTAAGGGCGGCCGTCGCCTAGGTGGCAAGGCACTGCAGTACGGCGGTGTAGCAGCACTGGGAGTAATGGCATTTCGCGCCTTTAGCAACTGGCAAGCGCAGCAGGCGCAGGCGCCAGGGCCGACAGGCAGCGTACCGCCTGCACCGCCATTGCGCACGGTGAACCTGCTGCCTTCGCCGGAGATCGAAGAACACAGCCGCGCAATGCTCAAGGCCATGATCGCCGCTGCCAAGGCGGACGGCCACCTGGATGAGCGCGAACGGGGCTTGGTCGAAGCACAGTTGTCGCAAGTGGGGGCTGACCCTGACATGCGTCGATGGTTCGAAGAAGAACTGCGTCGCCCACTCGACCCGGCTGAGGTTGCGCAGGCTGCTGCATCGCCCGAGCTTGCCGCCGAGATGTACCTGGCCAGCGTGCTGATGGTCGACGACACCAGCTTCATGGAGCGTGCCTATCTGGATGAACTGGCGCGACAGTTACAATTGTCCGACAGCCTGAAACTGGAATTGGAGCGCCAAACGAAGGGCGGCTGACGATTCATCTAGCGAGACCGCGGGGCTGCCAAGAGGCTATACTGGAAACCCAAAGGTGAGGGGGCCGCCCAATGGAAGAGCGCTACAACGTGTACTTTGCTGGTCAGGTGATGGATGGCTGCGAGCCGCGCAGCGTGCGCGACAACCTGGCCAAGGTATTTAGCGCAGATCAAACGACCCTCGATAAGCTGTTCAGTGGCACAGCCCAGTTAATCAAACGCAACTGCGACCAGGCGACGGCCCTGCAATTTAAAGAGGCCATGGAGCGCGCCGGTGCCGTTGTGATCATAAACGTTAGCGAGGGCGTCTCGACCGGAACGGCGCCCGCACGGGCTATGACCGCGGCAGATAAAATTGCAGCCCTGGCGGCCGCCCCCGATAAACCCCTTTACAGCTCTGCCACCCTAAGCGCCACCGTGCAAGCACTAGCGGCGGACGCTGACGCAGGGCCGGGGGGCCTTGCGCTCGCGCCATCTGGTACTGAGGTGTTACGTGAAGACGAGCGTGCGCAGCAGATCACACGTGAAGTCGACACCTCCGCAATAGCGCTGGACCTGCCTGCGAAGCGCCTGTCTGAAGAATCCCCTCTGCCCCCGGCCGCCCCGGATACCCGGCATCTGAGTATGGCAGACGTCGGAGAACTCATTCCCAATCTCACCTCGTTCGAGACTCCGCTGTCGCCCTCGATCGATGGGATGGCCCTGACCCCACCAGGCACCGACTTCAGCGACTGCGCCGCGCCCGCACCACAGGCCACGCCACGGGACCTGTCCGCTTTGGACGTGGCACCTGCCGGGGGCACACTCCTGCAGGAGCAATACCGCAGGCGAGAACACACTGCGGCACCTGCTACCGATCACATTTCACTTACAGACTGAATACAAACCGGTAACGTCCACCGGGGCAAGCCAGAGACTATGGCAGGTGTACCCAAACCTGCAGACCTGGATTGTTACTGGCCAGCTCCACTGTGCCATAGTGGTATTGTGCAATGGCCTGCACCAGACTCAGACCCAGCCCATGCCCGGGGTGCTCGCCTCTACTGGCTTCAACTCGGTAGAAACGCCGAAAGACATTTTTACGCTCCCCCAATGGAATACCCGGTCCGGAGTCGGCGATAAGTACACTGTGCCCGGCACCGGGCGCACCTGTGCGCAACTGGACGCGGATCTGTCCCCGTGATGGCGTATACTTGATTGCGTTGTCCAAAATATTGGCGAACATCTGGAACAGCAGATCCGCCTCGCCTCTGCACACTTGTGGTTGTGGTGCCGAAAGTAGCAGGTCAATCTCCCTCTCATGCGCCAGAGGTTCATACAGTTCGACAACGTCATGCAACAAAGCGCCCAATTCCACATCCTGCCCACCGGCCAGACCACTACCCGACTCCAGTGCCGAGATACGCAGCAGCGCGTTGAAAGACGACAGCAGGTCATCGCAGTCCTCTATGATTCGCTCGAGCTGCTCGCCCTCCACCTGGCCCAAGCGGTCGCGCAGCTGGCTGAGATTGTTACGCATACGGCTCAGCGGTGTACGCAGGTCATGGGCAATATTATCCGAGACCCTGCGCACGCCCTGCATAAGCGTCTCCATTTGCTCCAGCATCTGGTTCATTATGGTCGCGAGCGCTCGGATATAACCCCTGTCGCCCTCTACCTGCAAGCGCTGGCCAGGACCACCGCGTACGATGCGCGATATTTCCCGATTCAGCTGTTCTACCTGAACAAGCGCGCGTGATGCGCTGAAAAATCCACCGATGATGCCCAGTATCAAGGTCGCTATCATGACCCTGACCAAAGTACGAAAGACCAGCTCCGCACGTTCAACGATATCTGCATAATCACGCGCCACCATCGCCCGGTAGCCGTCACCAATATCCATCGGGCGCGCCAGGAAATCGACATCGATCGACTTCCCCCAATTTTGCAGCGCCATCTCAAAACCAAGCCAACCGTCGTCAAACTCGCGATAGCGCGGCGTCACCGGCAGATCGCCTGACACTTTCGTACCCGATTTGTCCGTCACCAGATAGTAGAATCGATGGACTGACTGCGATGCAATATGGTCGGCAATGTACTGGTCAACGCCTGCCAAGCCCTGCCCTCGATACACCAGTTGCAAGGTTTCCAGCTCATCCACCACACTATCACCGAGCTCTACAAAAGAGGTGTAGCTAAAAAAAAGGTAAAAGACAGCCTGTAACAAGAATACGGTAGCACTCAGAACGGTGACGTATTTAACGATATAGCGGAAGGTTAGGCTGTTGACGACTTCACGAATTTGCACGGTGTTGCGCTCAGCCTGCCAATTCAGGACCGAGCCGGTAGCCTGCGCCACGCACAGTCGCCAGCAGCGTATAGTCGAAGTCTTTATCAATCTTCTGCCGCAGCCGCGACACATGTACGTCGATGACATTGGTCTGCGGGTCAAAGTGGTAACCCCAGACATGTTCCAATAGCATGGTACGGGTTACCACCTGCCCGGCATGACGCATCAAATATTCCAGTAGCTTGTACTCGCGAGGCTGCAAATTAATGGTCGTATTCTGGCGTTGAACATGCTGACGCAACAGGTCCATGGACAAATCCTCTACCGCGAGCTTTGTCTGGGTGTCGGCACCGGGCGCAGCGGCACGTCGATGCAGTACATGCAGCCGTGCCAATAATTCAGCCATGGCAAAGGGTTTCACCAAATAGTCATCTGCGCCACAGTGCAGACCCTGTACCCGGTCATCGACGTCGCCCAGCGCGCTCAGCACCAGTACCGGAGTGTGGTCTCCCCCTTCACGCAAGTGCTTGATCAGCGTCATACCGTCCATCCGCGGCATCATGCGATCAATCACCATGACATCGAACATGGCGGCCAATGCCGCCTGCCGGCCTGCCTCCCCATCCAGCGCATGGACGCAGGAGTGGCCCGCTACACCCAGCTCGGCGAGGATAAACGCGCCGACCTGCTTGTCATCCTCCACCAACAGTACATGCATGCACGCAACCTCTGACCCGGGGACCAATGTAGCACGCGCCACCAGCTGCCCTCTATTTACATTTCGTTAATGAGGCGTGGCAATGATGCTAAACTGGGAACCATGACAGCTGTGAAAGAGAACTCTTCGCCGTCGCTACCGCGGCGGTTAGCCGCAATGCTCTACGATGGATTCCTGGTCGTAGCACTGGTAGCCGTGGTCAATGCCCTGGCCCTTGGTGTCGTGGTGCGGATGACGGCGGGCGAGACGCAGGTGCTCGATGCCCGCCTGGTGCAGTGTCTCGCAGCCTTGAGCACTGTCGGCTTTTTCATTATCTTCTGGCTAAATGGAGGACAAACACTTGGTATGCAGGCATGGCGAATAAAACTCGTGGACCTGCAGGGCCACCCTCTCACTGCAGGCAAAGCCTTACTGCGCTGTTGCGGCGCGCTTGTATCCGCAGCCTGCTTGGGACTCGGCTATTGGTGGTGCCTGGTAGATCGCAATAAGCGTTACTGGCATGACTACCTATCAGGCACGGAGCTGATCTTGCTACCCCAACAGGACAAGGAAAGTCATCCGTGAAAGCGATGTAGAACCCCGAAGAATCATATTTTAAGTTCAGTTTAGGCGCCGCTCGGCATACACTGGTACGCTTCAATAACATCAGGGAATTGCTATGGGATCCATCACGTTCATTGCTCGCGATGTGAGCGATGTTGCCGCTGCTACAACGCAGTGTGCGATTTTGCCATTGTTTGGGAATACAAAACTGTCTGGCGCTGCACTGCAGCTGGACCAGGCCTCCTCAGGGGCCATCAAGGCCGCGCTCGCACTGGGGGATTTCAGTGCGAAAACGGGGGAGAGCCTTATTCTGCCGGGTACCGGTGCCGCCAAGCGCATACTACTGGTCGGCTGTGGCGAGGCAAAAAAATTCGATCGTGAGGCAGCCAGAAAATTTGCCCAGTCGCTGAATCGCGCCCTTGAAACCAAACTGGCAACAGAGGCCACACTGCACCTGGCTGGTTTGGCGCTGAAAGAAAAGGATGTCCTGTGGTTGCTAAGCTACCTCGCCCGGCACCTCACAGCGGCTTCCTATCGGTACACCGAAACCGTTTCCAAGCCCAAGGAGGCAATGAAACTTTCCCGGCTGATTATCAATGTCAGCGGCACAGTCCGAGCGCCAGCCGCCAACAGCGCACTGCGCGAGGGCAAGGCTATTGGGCTTGGTGTCAACGAAGCCCGTAACCTCGCCAACCTGCCCGGAAATATTTGCACCCCCACCTATTTGGCGCGCCACGCGCGCCAGCTCACCCGCAGCCAGGCTCGACTGAGCGTCACCGTACTGGAAGAGAAAAAAATGCGCGAGTTAGGCATGGGTGCACTGCTGTGTGTCTCCGCAGGCAGCGCACAGCCGGCCAAGCTCATCGTGATGCACTACCGCGGCGCCAAGGCCAGCGAAAAACCCTACGTGTTGGTGGGCAAAGGGATAACCTTTGATAGTGGTGGAATATCGTTGAAACCCGGCGCCAAAATGGACGAAATGAAGTTTGATATGGGGGGCGCCGCTAGCGTATTCGGCACCCTGCGCGCCATTTCTGAGCTGTCCTTACCCCTGAACGTTGTAGGCATCGTCGCTGCCGCCGAAAATATGCCCAGCAGCACTGCCACCAAGCCGGGCGATGTTGTGACCAGCATGTCTGGCAAGACCATCGAGATTCTAAACACCGATGCGGAGGGACGGCTGGTCCTGTGTGATGCGCTGACTTACGCCGCGCGTTTCAAGCCTGCGGCCGTGATCGATATTGCCACCCTGACCGGAGCCTGTGTGGTGGCCCTGGGCTCCCACGCGTCTGGCCTGTTTGCCAACGATGACCGGTTGGCTGAGCAGCTACTGGCAGCCGGGATCGACGCGCACGACCGTGCCTGGCGTCTGCCCCTGTGGGACGATTACCAGGAACAGCTCAAGAGTAACTTTGCAGACCTGGCCAATATCGGCGGCCCGGGTGGCGGCAGTATCACTGCCGCCTGTTTTCTGTCGCGCTTTACGCGGCAGTACCAATGGGCACACCTCGATATCGCTGGCTCGGCCTGGGACAGTGCGCCCAAGGGTGCTACGGGGCGACCCGTCGCGCTGCTCACCCGTTATCTGTTGGATCGTGCGGGGCTCTAGCGATGACTTTGGTGGGATTCTATGTGGTGCAGTCCGCTGAGCCTGGCCAGCGACTGCAGGTCGCCGCGCGGCTGGCCGACAAAGCGTTCCAGCGCGGACATCGCATCTTTATCAATGCCAACGATGAGGCACAGGCCAGTACACTGAACGAACTGTTGTGGAGCTTTCGCCCCGCCAGTTTTTTACCGCACGGACTGCATGGCCAGGAGCACAGTGACACTATCGCAATCGGCTGGGGGCAGGAACCTGACAACCACAATGATTTACTGATCAACCTGCAGTTAACAATTCCGTCCTTCTTTAGCCGTTTCCAGCGCGTGGCCGAGGTGGTGACGCAGGAACCAGAGAGCCTCACAGCACTGCGCGCCTCCTGGAAGTTCTACCAGGAACGCGGCTATCAGCTGGAAAAACACGATCTCTAGGCATGCTTGCTTCAGGCCGTGCGCCTGAGCGCGATTCCTGTCTGCGCGCTCCTGCCGTATAATCGCGGGCCGCGCCGCACTCGGATGCCATAGCGCAACACCGTCAATTGTTTTTTGGATTCACACATTTATGGATAAAACGTTTCAGCCCGCCGCCATAGAAACTCGCTGGTACCAGGAGTGGGAAGCCAAGGGTTATTTCGCTCCCCAGGGCGGAGAAAACGCTTACTGCATTATGATCCCGCCGCCCAACGTGACTGGTAGCCTGCATATGGGGCACGGCTTTCAGGAAGCGATCATGGACGCGCTCATCCGCTACCACCGTATGCTGGGTGACAATACCTTGTGGCAGGTCGGTACTGATCACGCAGGTATTGCCACACAGATGGTGGTGGAGCGTCAGTTGGAAGCACAGGGCATCAGTCGCCATGATATTGGGCGTGAAAAATTTGTGGAGAAAGTGTGGCAGTGGAAAGAAGAGTCCGGCGGCACTATCACACGCCAGTTGCGACGGCTCGGCTCCTCCCTGGACTGGTCGCGCGAGCGCTTCACCATGGACGCGGGGCTCAGCGCGGCGGTGCAGGAAGTCTTTATTCGACTGTATAGAGAGGGGCTGATCTATCGTGGCCAACGGTTGGTCAACTGGGATCCTGCGTTGCACACCGCGATCTCTGACCTGGAGGTCATCGCCGAAGAGGAAGCGGGTCACCTCTGGTACTTCAACTATCCGCTGGCTGGTGCCGAGGGCCACCTGACGGTCGCGACCACACGTCCGGAAACCATGCTGGGCGACACTGCCGTTGCCGTTCATCCCGAAGATGAGCGCTACGCCCATCTGATAGGTCGCATGGTGCAGCTGCCGCTGTGCGATCGGCAGATACCCATCATCGCTGACGAATACGTCGAACGCGAGTTCGGCACCGGCTGTGTAAAGATTACGCCCGCCCATGACTTTAACGATTACGAGGTGGGGCGCCGTCACGGTCTGCCCATGATGAATATCCTTGACGATAACGCAGCCATCAATGACGCAGCCCCCGCGGCATACCGGGGTCACGATCGTCTCGAGGCGCGCCAGCGCGTGGTCGCCGACATGGAAGCGCTTGGGCTGCTTCACAAGGTGGAAGAACACCGCTTGAATGTCCCCCGGGGTGATCGCTCGGGTGTCGTCATCGAGCCCTACCTCACCGATCAGTGGTATGTGGATGCTCGCAAATTGGCCAAGCCTGCCATCGCAGCAGTGGAGACTGGCGCAATCCAGTTTGTACCCAAGCAGTGGGAAAACACCTATTTCGCCTGGATGCGGGATATCCAGGACTGGTGCATCAGCCGACAACTGTGGTGGGGACACCGCATTCCTGCGTGGTACGACACGCTGGGCAAATTCTATGTGGGCGAGAGCGAGGACGCCGTGCGCCGTGAGCACGGGCTGGGCCCAGACGTAACACTGCGCCAGGACGAAGACGTTCTCGATACCTGGTTCTCGTCCGCACTGTGGACCTTCTCTACTCTGGGTTGGCCCACTGAGACCGAGGAGTTGGCCATTTTTCATCCCAGCTCGGTGCTCGTCACCGGGTTCGATATCATCTTCTTCTGGGTCGCACGCATGATCATGATGACCTTGCATTTGCGCCAGGAGGTGCCGTTTCACACCGTGTATGTGCACGGCCTGGTGCGTGACAGCGAAGGCCAGAAAATGTCCAAATCCAAGGGTAATGTCATCGACCCGATAGATCTTATTGATGGCATCGAATTGGAGGAACTGATCAGCAAGCGTACCTCCGGCATGATGCAGCCACAGCTGGCGGCTAAAATTGAGAAGGCTACGCGCCGTCAGTTTCCCGATGGCATTGCCCCCTACGGTACCGATGCAATGCGTTTCACCTATTACTCACTTGCCTCTACAGGGCGGGATATCAAATTCGACATTGGCCGCATCGAGGGCTATCGAAATTTTTGCAACAAAATATGGAACGCAGCGCGCTACGTTCTAATGAACTGTGAAAACCAAGATTGTGGCGCCCAATCCGGGTCCGTGGTGGAATTAAGTCTGGCCGACCGATGGATAACAGGCAAAGTACACGAGACCGCTGCACACGTGGCACGCGCTATCAACAGTTACCGTTTTGACCTCGCCAGCCAGGCCTTGTACGAATTCGTCTGGAACGAGTACTGCGATTGGTACCTGGAGCTGTCCAAACCGATTCTATGGGATCATGACGCCACCGAGGAAGCCAAACGCGGCACACGCCAGACCCTGATACGCGTTCTGGAGATCTGGTTGCGCCTGTTACATCCGATGATGCCCTTTATTACGGAGGAAATCTGGCAAGTCGTGGGCCCACTGGCGGGCAAGACCGGCGCCACCATCATGCTACAGCCCTACCCGCAATCGGATGATGGCGCCACAGACTTTCGCGCACACGAAGATATCGAGTGGCTGAAGGCGGTGATTCTTGGCATCCGCACGATACGTGGAGAAATGAATATTCCACCTGGCAAAGCACTCTCGGTTCTGTTGCGCAATGGCAGCGGGGATGATCAACTCAGGCTGGCACAAAATTCGCAATACCTTAGAAAGCTGGCTAAACTTGCGGATATACACTGGGTGGAACAGGACGCTATAGTGCCAATGGCGGCGACGGCACTGGCCGGCGAACTGGAAATACTGGTTCCCATGGCGGGGCTCATTGACAAGGACGCCGAGATCACTCGCCTCAGCAAGGAAATCGGAAAGCTGCAGAGCGACCTGATCCGACTGCGGGGAAAGTTGAGCACCCCAGCCTTCGTCGACAAAGCACCTCCCGACGTCGTCGCAAAAGAGCGGGAAAAGATGCACGCGCAACAGCAGGCGCTGGAGACCCTGCAGGAACAGGTACAACGTATCCGGGCAATTTGACGCGTGCCATTAGAAAAACTGGTAGTGTGGACGGCTAGTTAGCGCGTTCTGAAGAGAATAAAAGCAATACGTTAATCCGAGGAAAGTGGTATGGGAGATCGCAATAGCGGGACGGTCAAGTGGTTCAACAACGCCAAGGGCTTTGGCTTCATCACCCGCGAGGGCGGTGAAGATGATGTATTTGTGCACTTCAGGTCGATCCAGGGCGACGGTTTTCGAACATTGAACGAAGGCCAGGCTGTCGAATTTACCCTGGTCGATGGGCCAAAAGGGCTACAGGCCGAGGACGTCGTCAAAACTTAATCGACTCAGAGATTCCCGCCGACATCATTATTGGTGTTAGAATGCCCGGCGTCAAAAAACCGTGCAATCCTCGCACGGTAAATCATTGAGAGGACACCGATGAGCCTTATTGCCAAATTAATTATCAGTCTCGTTATAGGCGCAGTTGCGACTGCGCTTACTATCTTACTTTTCAATATCAACCACATTGATCAGCAGTTATTGCTACTGGCAATCTTTTTCATCGCCACGGCAGGCACTGCCGTGATCGTTGGCAGTAAAGGCTCCGCGAGCCCCCAAGCGGCTGAGAAGTTGACCTTAAAGCACTCAACCGACGGTGCGACTCGCGAACATGGCACGGTGAAATGGTTCAACGTCTCCAAAGGTTTTGGCTTTATCGTCAAGGACGACGATGAGGAAATTTTCGTGCATTTTAGATCCATTCGCGGCGAAGGACGTCGCGCCCTACGCGATGGTCAAGCCGTCAGTTTTGTGGTGGCTCAAAGTGATAAAGGCCCACAAGCTGAGGATGTTGTTGGAGAGGATTGATCAAAGCACCTGCCTGGGCGTGAGCAGTTCCTGCCAGTACAATTGAATCATGCGCGAACCCTCTCGCAGCAGTGTGTCGGTGGAGAGCGACGTGTCTTCCAGAGCCATCTCCACGATAGCGTAACCTGCGTCGATCGACAGTCGCGCCTGTGTTTGTACTCGTTCGTCCAACGGGATTGCCAGTAATTCAGCCACGATCATGGCGAACTGGCTAGCGACCAGCCGGTGGGAGGCAAGCCGCACTTCCTGTAGGGGCACAACCGCCCGCAGAGCCTGCACAATTTCCAGACCACCTATCTGCTGGCGTGTGACATCGTACGTTCGCTTGAGCAAATAGTAGATATTATCCAGCAACAGTCGCGGCTGGGCCTCGTCGAGATACTGATCAAACCACTGCTGGAAAATGGCATTCTGTTTGTCCATCAACGTCGCGCCAAGGGCATTGAGAACGGCGTACTTGTTTGGAAAATAGCGATAGAGAGCGGGCACAGTGATACCTGCTCGCTCGGCCACCAGATTTGTTGAGATCCTCTCCACTCCAACCTCAACGAGCAGCTCCGCTGCCGCATGGAGTATTGCTTCGTACGTGCGCTTGGCCCGCTCCTGTTGCGGCTTGTTTTTTTCGAGCAGTTCGACCCGTTGCCTGATGGCTACCATCGGCGACCCCTCCATTGGTCTGTGCGCGTATGCTCACAAATCTCTGCGTTATCGTAGCCCAGCTGACTAGCCTGATCCAGTGCAGCACACTTTTACTGGGGCCCAGCAACTGGACAGTAGCGCACGTTGCCGCGCAATGACACAATAGCTCGCCTGCAATATTGGAGAGTGGGCAGCCAAACGACGGACACTGGCGCTGACTTCGCAGTATCTGACCTCGCTGACAGGAAAAGACAAGGGAATCAAGTTGACTCATAGCAAACCACGGACGGGACACCGCTTTCGCGGCGTTACCATGCCCACCAGTTCACATCCAGTCATTCGACAGGTCAGGCGCCAGGGCGTCTATCCCACTATTCATGGCAATAAACTGTGGAAATCCAGTCGCCTGTTGATCGACTATCTGAATAAAAATCGACCCGCGCATTGTGCCAATGTCATTGATGTTGGATGCGGCTGGGGCATCTCCGGAACCTGGTGTGCAAAAACCCTCGGCTCTCGGGTCACTTCCGTTGATGCGGACCCGGACGTGTTCCCGTTTCTGGAAGCTTCCGCCCGCCTCAATGGCGTCACCACGACTCCCCTGGTTTCCAGCTTTGAGAAGCTGAGCACCAGGCAGTTATCCCAGTTTGACATGCTTATCGCCGCTGACATCTGCTTCTGGGATGAATTGGCGGATCAGGTTTTCAATATGGTCAATCGTGCCATCAAGGCTGGAGTAAAACACATCGTCATCGCGGATCCAGAGCGCGCACCATTCTTTGACATGGCTCGTCGCTGCGAAATCCGCCACGGCGCCGAGATTATTGAGTGGCAGACACGCACGCCGATCACGGCACGCGGCGCTCTACTGGTGGTGGAGAACGCGTGAAGCGACTGCAGCTGTTTACGCCCAGCCAGGTGCTAGACGGCGCGTGCTTACGACTGCCGAATAATTCGCTTGTTGACCATTTTTTGACGCGCAATAGTGTCCTGTCGTGATCATCGGTGATATAAACACGGGACTGCACCAACTTTAGTAAAATAGGTAAGATCGCGAGGAATCTTGAGACATTATGAAGCAACTAGGAATTCTTGACTCCGCCTTCGTCAATCTGGAGCAAACCAACACCCCTCAACACATAGGCGGCGTAGGTATATATGACCCATCCACTGCCCCGGGTGGATTCGTCCGTTTTAAAGACGTTATCGCCAGTTTTGAACGACGCCTGGGCAATTTGCCGCTGTTTCGTACCCGTTTGGTGGAGGTACCGGGAGGATTGGATAGGCCGTACTGGATTAAAGACGCTAACTTCGACGTGGAGTTTCACCTGCGGCATATTGCCCTGCCCGAGCCTGGTGACTGGCGACAACTGTGTATACAGATTGCACGCCTACACTCTCGTCCGCTGGATATGTCTCGCCCACTGTGGGAAGCCTACATTATCGAAGGGCTGGACAATATCCCCAACCTGCCCAAGGGTTCATTCGCTGTCTATACCAAGATGCACCATGCCCTGGTAGACGGGGCCGGGGGATCTTCCTTTATGGCCGCATTGCACGACCTCGTGCCGGACCCAGAGCCAATGCCATCTTCAGAAACCGAACCGCGCCTGGTTGATTCCGACCCCTCAGTCGGCGAGCTGCTAACCAAGGCAACGTTTAACAGTGTAAAAAATACCCTGCAGCTGGTTTCCGGTACTGTCAGAAGTGCTCGAGACCTGAGCAAGTATGCGCTGGGCATCGCACGTAACGAAATACCTGCACCTGATGTCTCAGCCCCTAAAACAATACTGAACAAATCCGTGGGCCCACACCGTGTATTCGATGCGGCAGAATTTCCACTGGAAGGCTTCAAAGACATCAAGAATGCGATCAAGGTCACTGTCAATGATGTCGCACTTGGCGTCATTGGAGGAGCATTGCAGCATTACCTTCAGGCTAAGGGGGAAGCCCCCACTGCAGGCTCATTGGCGACCGCCATGCCTCTGAACATGCGCACTCGCCGTGGGGCTACCCAGGAAAATAATCAGATAGGTTCTGTGTTTTCCTCGCTGCATACCAACATTAGTGATCCCGTCGAGCGCATTCTGGCGATCAGCAAATCGACAGAGAATGCTAAATTGAGCGGGGAAGCCAGTCCTATGGTGGACGCACTGATGCTGGCAGGTGTTTTTTCGCCGGTAATCTCAAAGTCTGTGGCCAGGTTCTGGTCGCGCAATGCATTGTCCAGACACATTCCATTAAATATCTCAACCTGTATTTCCAATGTGGCAGGCCCCGATTTCCCGCTGTATTGCGCCGGCGCGAAACTGGTGGATTACTACGGCCTGGGTGTACTGACTCCCGGGATGGGGATCTTTCACCTGGTCTTCAGCTATTCCGGGAAAGTTACGCTGTCT
Organism: Haliea sp.; assembly: GCA_031414375.1. GTDB lineage: Bacteria > Pseudomonadota > Gammaproteobacteria > Pseudomonadales > Halieaceae > Marimicrobium. The sequence continues at coordinate 15,262 of JANNVJ010000027.1, read as the reverse complement.
GTGTTGGCGGATCGAAATATTATGCCGGACCCTGAGTTTTACCACGACTGCCTGGTTGCCGCTTACGAGGAACTCTATGCCGCAGCCATCAAGCTGGGATCGGGGCGCGGTGCCAGTGCAGCAGTTGCTGCCAACGCCAGGATTCGCTCACCCAGGCGCGCACGGGCTGTTACTCGAGGCAAAGGTAAGGCAGTCCCAAAACTGCTCTCTACCACTCGACCCATCACGAGTCTCTCTGCGCAATCCGAGCCCGGCATGAAATCGAAATCGAGATCGAGATCGGCATCGAAAACAAAAACAAAAACAAAAACAGCATCGAACGTCGGGACAAAAAAGAGCCAAACTGGCAACGCCGGATCCCGCGCCACCGCCAGCCGACTCAAAGCGAAGAGGCGCGTGGCCACCCAAGTCAAACCGAAACTCAAATAGTAACCACAGCCACACGAATAGTTAACTTCGCCGGCTCCAGAGCCCGCGAGAGCCCAGCTGCATGTGCTGCGTCCGTGGTTCCTTGTGTTGCTCTTCTGTCTCCTGACCACCCTTAGCTGAGATTTCAATGGTGTAAAACGAGTTGCGTCCAGCATACAAAACGTTACGATATGTTTTAAATGAATTGTAAACATGAAAACTATGAATCATAGTTATGTTGTCAGATATGGACACGCGAGGGCTCGGCAAAATTGCTCTTAACTTATTGCTTTCGTTACATATATTATTGGAAGAGAGAAATGTGTCGGCGCTGCTGAACATCTCTACATAACCCAGCCAGCGATGAGCAAAACCCTCTCGCAACTACGCAGCCCAGTAGCACAGCAGTAGACAACCATGAGCCATAAAAAGCGCCGCGATATCCCGCGTTTCGAGACACCCATCATCGAAACACACTGCCATCTGGATTATCTGGATAAGTCCGAGCTGGACATCACCCTTGAAAAATCACGAGCCGCAGGAATAGAGCGGATCATCACAATCGCCGTAGCAGAAAGCAACTTGAACGCGGTGATGGAGCTCACCCGCTATTCTCCCGCGATTTGGGGTACACAGGGTATACACCCGCATGAAGCAAATTCCTACAACCGCGAGGTCGATGCGACCATCCGGGCAAACGCTAAAGACTCTCGAATCCTTGCTGTGGGTGAGATCGGCCTCGATTACCACTACGATCGTGCAGATCGCAGTGTGCAGCGCTCAGTTTTTGAACAACAGTTGCAAGCCGCAGTAGAGCTCGACCTGCCGGTCGTTATCCATACCCGCGAGGCCGACGCGGACACCCGCGACATACTGCGAAATTACAGTTCCGCCCTCTCCCGCAAAGGCGTGATTCACAGTTTCACCTCTACCCTGGCACTGGCAGAGTTCTGTCTGGCGGAAGGCTTTATGCTGGGCTTTAATGGCATCACCACGTTTAAAACCGCAGAAAATGTACGCCAGGTTGTTGCCGCCACCCCGATTGAACAACTATTACTGGAAACGGACGCGCCCTATTTGACACCGGTACCGTATCGCGGCCGACCCAACGCGCCCTATTATTTACCCTTTGTCGCCGAAACCGTGGCGGCGATAAAACAACTGGATGTTGAATATTTATTGCACCAGGCATATCGCAACAGCATAGGACTCTTTTTTCATGAATCGTAGAGAACGCTTAGTGAGTACAAATCACTGATGGATTACATTGTCGGACAACGCTGGGTGAGCCACGCTGACGCCCAATTGGGCCTTGGCATCGTTATAGGCATAGAAGGACGTCGAGTCACACTGACCTTTCCCGCCGTCGGCGAGGAACGCACTTACGCGATTGAAAATGCCCCACTGACTCGATTGCGTTTTAAAGCAGGCGACCATATTTCCACAGTCGATAAGGTCGCACTACTGGTAACTGAGGTAAAGGAGAATGAGGGGCTGTTGACTTACGTGGGTACCGATCACCACGAGCAGGAGTTAACTGTTTCGGAACTTGAGCTCGATGCTTTCGTGCAGCTAACCACCCCACAGCAACGATTGCTCAATGGTCATTTCGATAAGCACGGTGAATTCGCCTTACGCGTTGCAACAATTGCCCATGCGGACAAGCTGCATCGTTCTGCAGTCCGCGGACTAATGGGTTCACGCGCCAGCCTCTTGCCCCATCAAATTTACATTGCCAACGAGGTGGGCCAGCGATTTGCACCGCGCGTCCTGCTAGCGGACGAAGTCGGACTTGGCAAAACCATTGAGGCGGGCATGATCATTCAGCAACAGCTGCTGACAGGTCGCGCATCGAGAATACTGGTGCTAGTACCCCCAAGCCTATTGCACCAGTGGTTAGTAGAAATGCTGCGCCGCTTCAATTTGCATTTCTCCCTGTTTGACGCCGAGCGCCTGGAGGAAAATACCGACGGGAATCCCTTCGAGTCAGAACAACTGATACTGAGCAGCCTCGAGCTATTTCTAGCACAGCCCGAAGCACAGCAACAGGCGCTGGCCGCAAAGTGGGATCTGGTGGCAATAGACGAGGCCCATCACCTACACTGGTCGCAAGATGCTGTGGGAGATGATTACATGTTCGTTGAAGCTTTGGCGCAGCAAAGCGCAGGTCTGTTGTTGTTGACGGCAACACCAGAACAAATCGGTCAGGCCAGCCATTTCGCCCGACTCCGTTTGCTGGATCCCACACGCTTTCATGATCTAGCCGTTTTTCAGGAAGAAGAACTGCAGTACCGCACGTGGAGTGCTTTGGTGGAAAAGCTGGAAACCGGCCAGCCAATCGATGTACTACCCGCCGGGCTCGATGCCAACGCCCCGCCCACGACTCTCGTCGAACAGATACTTGATCGCCATGGCACAGGACGAGTACTGTTCAGGAATACGCGCGCCGCCGTTGCCGGCTTTCCACAACGGGTGCTACATCAATACCCACTAGCGGCACCAGAGCAGTACTCGCATGCCCAGGTAGATGTCAAGGAGCAACTGTATCCAGAGTTGCCGTATCTCGACGATGTCTGGCTGGACTTTGATCCGCGTGTGGCCTGGCTGGAGAAAACCCTAAAGCTACTGCGGCCTGCAAAGGTTTTGGTCATTTGTGCGCATGCAACAACCGCAGTTGCGCTAGAGCATCATTTACATCTACGTGCCGGCATTCGCTCTTCAGCTTTCTACGAGGGCTTGTCGATTATTGAACGAGATCGTGCTGCGGCCTATTTCGCTGACGAGGTCAACGGCGCACAGACTCTTGTCTGTTCCGAAATTGGCAGTGAAGGGCGCAATTTCCAATTTTCACACCACTTGATACTGTTTGACCTGCCCTTGAATCCCGATCTTCTGGAACAACGAATCGGCCGCCTCGATCGGATAGGACAGCTATGCGATATAAACATTCATGTTCCCTACTTGCTGCAGACAGCTCAACAATCTCTGTTTGAATGGTACAACAGCGGACTAAATCTGTTCCGCGATAGCTGTTCTGCCGGGTACATGATTCTTGAAGCGTTTCGAGACCGCTTGTTTACGCAGTTGGAACAGCGCACAGAGGGTTTTGACGCGTTGCTGGCTGATAGCTCAGCTTTTACTGCGAAAACCCGAGAAGAATTACGCGAAGGACGCGACAAATTGCTAGAGCGCAATTCCTGCAAGCCGGACATTGCCAGGCAATTGATTGATCAAATCGACACCATCGAATCTGAGGACACACTGGAGCATTATCTGGAAGCACTCTGCGAGACTTTCGGCGTTGACCAGGAAATTCACTCTGAGGATACATTAATTTTGCGTCCTTCTGAGCACATGCTCACTGGACACTTCCCCTCTTTAAGAGAAGAGGGCACTACCGTTACCTTTAGCCGAGACAAGGCTCTAGCACGTGAAGATATCGAATTCCTGACATGGGATCACCCCATGATCCTGGATGCAATGGACATGGTGCACTCAACTGAGCTTGGTAACGCAGCGCTCGGCACAATTAAACTGAAGGGAGTCGCTCCTGGCGCGATGCTACTCGAAGCAATCTTTACCGTTAACTGCGTTGCACCACGAGCACTACAGGTAGAGCGCTTTCTTCCCATGAGCCCAATGCGACTGCTGGTAGACGCTCGAGGCAAGGATCTTGCAGAACTGGTGCCTCACGAACGACTGAATAAGTTGATTGAGGCTGTCAAGAAATCTACTGCCCTGGCAATCATCAAGCAGGTAGGCGTTGAGGTGGAATCCAAAATGACACTGGCATCTGCACTCGCTGAAGAAAAGCTGAAGCATGTTTTAAACCAAGCCGAGCAATCGATGCGTGCCTCACTTGGTGCAGAACTTGAGCGACTGACAGCGTTGAGGGCCGTCAACCCCTCGATCCGGCAGGAAGAAGTAGATCATCTCAACTATCGCATCAATGAAAGTGCCGTGCACATACAGCATGCCAATCTTCAGTTGCAGGCGCTGCGCCTGATAATCACCACATGATGCATACGCATTCCAATCGCCACCTCAATAAATTGTAAGTAACTCAATTATGTGACTCCCGCTCCCGGGAGAAGGTCCCGTCCAAGCAACTCTAGCTCCACCTCGTCGAGAAGTTTCTCCAACTTTTCCTTGAATACAGCGTGACTGAACAACTGACTTCTCTGAAACGCGTGTTCAGACAAGGTTCGACGCAGCTCCTGATTTCCCATGACACTGAGACTCAATGACTTCAACTCCTCCAGTGTGGAAAATCGATAGCCGCACAAACCATGCTCAACAATTTCTCTTTGACCGCCGCCATCTATAACTATTGGTACACAGCAATTTTGCATCGATTCAACCGTGGTCATACCGAAGTGTTCAACCCTCTCCGGTTTTTCTTCATCCAGGCCGCAAGCATGCCAAAAAATAGATGCTCGACAATATAATTCCTTGATCTCGCTGACAGCTGCATTGGCTCGAACTTCTATACTGCACTGCGCGCTAGCTGCCGCCTCTTCCACAAATTTCAAATAAGTATTACCGGGTGTACTGCCGCCTATCAATACCAGCTTCCATCCGCGTGTTTCATCGGGGTGTTGTTGACACATCTCGCTGAAGGCCTGAACCATTTCACTCTGCTTTTTGCTACCGCTTACTTCAAATCGAGACACCGAAAGGATGATAGTCTCTTTTTTATCCGGTGTACTATCGGCGTTGTACATATTTACGGGCGGATACAGTTTACAGGTTGGCTCTAACTGCCAACGTTTTTGCACCCAGCTGCCCGTATAGTCACCGTTTATCAACAAGTGGTCGTATTTATCGACCTGGAAAAAACGCGCCCTCTCCTGGTCAGGAAAGTGACACACGAACAGAGAAACCGGAGACAGCGGATTGACCTTGCCTAACATATTCGCATTTACAAAAATGTCGTAGTTGAGGGTTTCTCGACTGATAATATCGAAAGGATTACTCGGTTCTCCAAGCACCATCCCTTCATCCGGCGTATACCTATTTCGTTCTTCGAAAAACGGAATCCGGATGATTTTCATGGAGCTCGGCGTCAGGTCAATATCAAACCATGCCTTGTAAGCACTCAGTTCTACGTCATTGTTAAATATGTAAGTAACGTCGTAGCGTTCCTGCATAATGGCGGCCATTTCAGCAACATAACGCTGCCCTCCTCCCGCAAAATGCCCAGCGTGATCATATATTCCTACTCGAATCTTTCGCAGCCCTAAAAGAATCTCCAGATGCGAAAAGAAAATTCGGGCCGACACATCACCTATATATTCGGGTAAGCAGCTCTTAAGCATCTGCAAAACCTGTACCACGATCTCGGTATCATGGCTAGCGTACAGCTTTCGCACTCCGTGGAGAAGTGAACGATACAAAAGATCAAACTCGCCCTTTTTGTAGAAATGCGAGGTAGGGATACACGCTGGCAATTCAAGCGGAAAATGCTTGGCGACAAAAAGAAAACGATTACGTGTACAAAAATACTCACACAGTTCTTCGGAAGAACTACCATGATACTGGTGATTCATCACGCTGTTAGGTGAGTACCATAGCTTCCAACCCGCTTTGCGGCACCGGGCGCTGTAGTCGACATCCTCCATGAACATTATAAATTCTTCATCCCAGGCACCGACATCGTCAAGGCACTCTCGACGCAACATCAGGGAGCCACCGGTCACATACTCTCTTTCAGCAGGAACTACGTAGATTTGGGTATCATCTCGGCCAAAACCAATATCCCTGAAATAAAAGTGTTCAATTTCCTCAACGCCGACGCTATTAATTTTCTGGCTATTTGCAAAGAATATTTTGCTCTGAACCGCGCCAATGTTATCGTCCAAACGAAACACCTCCAGAAAGCCCTGGAGCCAATTGGAATCAACCGTAGCATCATTATTCGTAATGACTACATAGTCCCCTAGCGCATGTTTGATACCAATATTTAGAGCCCGCGCATAATTGTTCTCATCATTCTCGAACACTCTGATGTCAGGATAGTGCTCTCTGACCCAGGCTACAGTACCATCACTCGAGCCGTTGTCGACGACCAAGACTTCTACGTCAAGTTCGTGCTGATTAGTCGAAAATAGGGAAGTAAAGAATTCCTCAAGAAACTTCTTACCATTGAACGTTACAGTTATTACTGAGACTTTGAGGGATTGCGTCATGGAGCCGTTTCTTCCCTGATATCTAGAGTGAAAAGGATCTGACGCAATTCTCTCGCCACTATTTCTGCATCGGCCATTGGGACAAGCACCAGTGATGGCTGTGATGTCGTGGGCCTGAAGCCAGGGTGCGTCACTTTGCGCTTATCAACGAATGCTGAACCAGATTCCGGCCGAGCGTCAAGGTGCAGCTGAGTTTTAACCACTTCTATGGTCGGGTAAAACTCAATATAGATACTGTTCAAAAATAATTTGAATCTGCCAGTTCTCAGCATCCAGATGGCATTGCCTAACCTCTCCTTCCAGTAGCGCAATCGGCTATTTATATTGAGCATTTTTTTGTTTCTTACACTCATTTGATCCTAACCTCACCAGCCACCTGTCAGGTACTCTAGTTGCGATATGCGAACTGTCCCATCTGCTTCAAGGAATGGGCAGTTCTTTACCAGAGATAGCACGGCATCCATAGAATCAGCCTCGATGATACTGTAACCGACCATCCGATCAGCATCAATGTCAACAACCAATCCGTGGTGATCGACTGATTTTGAGTCATTTGCTGAGATTAGGTGACCCCCAAAAGGAACATTAAGCGAGGCTAACCACGCATCAAATCGCATGTAGATATCTTTGATACTTGGCGTCATCACTTTCGGACCACCATGATAGGCAATCATAAACCTCGGCATTTGTGCTTTTAGACTTCTCTGGCGATAGTCATCCAGTTGGGATTGTATCGCCGTCCAGTTTGGTCTCAAATCGCTGGCCAGTCTCAACAGCCTGACAGCGGCTCCCAGGTTGTCCTTTTCCATACGCTTGGCTGCGCTTCTAAATAGATACGCATCTTTCTCCTGCAGTATAACCTCGTTAGAAAATTCAGTGACATCACTTCCTGATTTCGTCGCATCACCAATACATAAGGATATTGCTGAACACAAAGAAGTGTACAAATCGGCATCAGATTTTTCGTCGATATACTTCTTGAAAACGCTTAGGACGTCAATGAGGGCATCAAAATCTGTTTTAGAAATAGCACTTTCCGTAAGCACTGCTTCAACTGGTGTTTCGAATAGCGTTTCGACAGTCGGGAAATATTTTTTTCGCAATTCCTCATTACAATCAAGAAAGCTTTCGAAAAATTTTTGCCTCACCTTAAGCGCTGGCTGCTGACCTTTTCCAGTAAACTTCTCGATAATAATTTTTTTGCTGCGGGCCCGCAATTCACCTATTTCTAATCGCTCAGAGGTAGCGGGGAGAGCTATGTTTATCGCCCTTGACAAGGCCTGTCCTAAAGGTCTCAGCGATTCATTCTCCGCATCGACAAGCTTATTCAATTTTCCTACGAGCCGCACATCAATTTTGGCAGTGAAATCATCAAGCAAATCACCATTCAAAAAGTGCTTCGGCGAAAATAGTGATACCTCGAGCGCATCAAATCCAAAACACCTTCCCCAATTCTCCAGCATCTCATAGTAATTGAAGTAAAGGTTTTCGGGATGGCAACGCTGTAAAAATTTTGCGAACGACTCTGTTCCACTGTTCCTCATATGTGTTGAATAAAACGAAGTGCACATACTTACCTGCTCTCGCAGATAACATACAATTTTTATCTCATCGAAATGGGCTGAAAGCAGGTTGTAAACATTGTCCAATTCCGCCTCACTTCGAAGTCTGGAGTGGAAGTGCTCACTGGACATTACGACAGTGTGTACGTTTTTTGAAACGGAACGTAATTCATTTTCAAACTTGTGAATAAATTTTTGCTTAAAATCCTGTTTGTGCTCAGGAGTCATAATCCCCGCTACTCGAAAAAAGTCATCGTATCGTTCATCACTGATACAATAAGCGGGCAATTCTCGATTATTCATTTTTCCCGCACTTTGGAGAAAATGAAACCCTGCTCCTTTAAGATTTTTTTGATTCTGATATAGAAATCTCTGGATCGATGACGTACCAGTCTTTTCCGTACCAATATGTACAATTGCTTTCAAGTCAATAGCCCCTATGAGCTCTACAGTCGCATTTTTTGCTGAAGCCTTTCGGCACTCAAGGTAATCGGGTTCAAGTTGCTGGGTCGTTAGTGAAGAACCCAGCTCCTCTGCTCATGGCGGAGGTAGTCTTCTCGTAATCGATGATATCGAATCAACCCACCATGTCAAATTGAGTGACACTTCTGTGTGTCGACTGTGAAATGCAGCACAAAATGCGTTGCGATACTCATTAAAAGTCAATTTCAAGGTTCAGGTTGAACAGTTCAGTATGCGCTTCGACACAGGGTAGGCACATCCATGCTCGCGCTGGGGCGAAAGGACGAGATTAAGTAGATCAGAAGAAAACTCGCAACTGGCGCCTAGCGGTCGCAAGTTTCCTCATAGTGGACCCCATTACGTCGTTACACGCTTTCTCATTACAACTAGATCCTGAAAATTCAGTGATCCTGCCTGTATATACTCAAGTATTTCAAAATATTCACTAAAGACGCGTTCTGTGTAGCGTCGTGTTTGAAAGGTACCACGGTAATAATCGTTCGGCACTAATCCATCCAGGTTATGATCACGCGTTTCGTCGTTGATCTCATTTTTCAGCGGCCCGCTCACCTCACCGTTGAAATTGAAATAGGTGGCAAACTCGCCATGGACTGACGCAACAAACAAGCCGCCAGGCGCTATAATTCGGCGCATCTCCGCTAGCCATTTCAGCTGAATATCCTTCGTCAGGTGTGTTAAAACGGAGTTGGAAATAACCAGATCAAAAAAATCGTCAGCATACCGAGTCGGAGGGACCAGCGGAATAACGTCAAAGCTTCCCTCGAGATTTTCTTTGCACCAAGCTACTGACTCTTTGTCTATATCACACCCATAGACCTCTGAAATTGGCGTTCCTCTGGAGAACATCACAGTAAGTCGGCCGCAACCACAACCCCAGTCGAGCATATTTTTTATCGGGGTCTTGGAAAAGCGCTGAACCGGCTCATAGTAATTTCTGAATGAGGCAAAAGAAGAAGCACTGAAGTACTCCTTTTTCGCATTATTGGCGACACGTACTTTAAGAACATCCGGGAAGGCAAAGTCAGGACGAAGGTCCTCCGAAAACCACGTTTCCAGCTTGGCGGCTTCACGGCCGTCCCTGCAGCCGATGACAACTATGTCAAAAACTCCCGACTTTTTCTCGTAAGGCATTGACGATCTAAACACCGAATGTTGCGCATGCTTGACAAAGGGGAATACTTTTGCCATCCCATCTGATTGAACCAAAGGTGCCTCTTTAATGACTTTACCGTCCACAACAACTTTGAAAGAATCCATGGGTATATCAGGATGCAGAATCCAGCCTTGAATTACCAATTTTCCATCTTTGATATCCAAAAAATCAAGATATCCGCGCGCGTTAGGCAAATCGTTCATTATTATGCTTCCCAAGTTTCACTGATCCATTGAAAAAACGACTGCTCATGGGAGGCAGCAACTCTCTCACCAAAACGTATCTCGTGCACACAAATACAATAAACACGACAGTTTCTTTACACCGCATAATATCTGAAAGACCTTCCCTGTCAATTGGCTATAAATGTTCGTATAGCAGTGTAGACTGGTGACGTACCCTGTGAATCAAAGTCCATCTCGATTGCGACTTTTCCAGTGATCGAGAATTGGATTGCCCATGACGCCTCAGTTTCCCCACCTACTCTCGCCTTTTCAAATCGGTACCATGCGGCTGAAAAATTGTATGGTAATGTCACCGATGACGACAGCCTATTGCAACGAAGACCAGACTCCCAGTCAGCGGTTAATTGGCCATTTTGAGGAGCGAGCCAGAGGCGGGATTGACCTGATTACCCTGTAGCTGCTGACGGTAGTCGTCGATCATCCCTATATGCATCGTTCGAATGCGCTGGGAGATGACGGATTTATCGAAAGGCATCGCCCGCTGCTAGACGCTATCCATCAGCACGGGGCCAAAGTCCAACCGCAATTAAGCCATATCGGGCCCGAAAGTGTTACACCGATGTTTGGCGGCTCCCACTCGATTGGGCCGTCCGTGGCAGTCGCTCCAGTATGGGCTGGCATAGCCGTGAATTGAGCCAGGAAGAGTTGCCTGAGATTGCTATCCAATACGGTGAGGCCGCGCGGCGCGCCCGGTAAGCGGGCTATGATGGCGTTGAGCTGCACGCCGCACACTGCTGCAACCTGCTGGGTTCGTTCCTGTCGCCATTGCGTAACAAGAGAACTGGCGAGTACGCTGCTTATCGATTTGAAACACGCACACGTTTTTTGGTGGAGGTGCTCGAACAGATAGAGGCCAGAGCGGGACGAGAGTTTCCGGTGACCCTGCGTATCTCGGGTTACGAGCGCTCGCCGGGTGTCGGGGCGCGAAACAGAGCTCACACTGTCTCGGGTGACCACGCCCCGGCACGTGGTTGTGATTGGCGGCAGACCTGTCGGCATGGAGGCAGCGCAACAGGCTGCCGAACGCGGACATACCATGACGCTCCTGGAAAAGCAGCGGCGGCTGGGGGATCACTGGTACTTGCCGCCACTGTGCACAGCGACAACGAATATTTTCTGGACTTTCTTACTGCCGAGATGCGGCGTCTGCCCATTACCGTCGAACTGGGGGTCGACGCGACTGTGGCTAAGGTTAGTGCGCTCAATGCAGATGCAGCGGTTGAATTGGCCGAGTTTATCGCCTGCAGGGGACGCCGTGTACATTTGCTGGAAACGCGCAATAGAATATCTCCGGAGGTGAGTAAGAAACGTCCCCACTTACTGGGGCTTGATTATGTTGAGCATTCGTATGTTACCCACTGCAATCCTGGTGAAGCTTCCCCTCTAGCTTCTGCCTGGCGGCAGGTAGTGCCACACAAAGTGCGATCTATCCCTTGCGCGTTTGCTTCGCTTTCAGTTTTGCGACGTAGATCACGTTTATATGAGGGCGTTCCAGTTTGCCCAGAGAGCTTGCTGCGCATGCGGGCAGTACATGTCAAAGTGTCACTGATGTGCCTTAAGCAGCGCGTATAAAGCGTAAGTACTAGACAGGGTATTCACTGGTCAATCTTGCAGATTATGCTTATAAAAAGAGAGACCCTGAATTCTCTGGGGAAATTGCGTTTGTGGACAATTTGAGTGGGGATGATTAGACTCAAAATGCTTATCGACACAGTCCTCATAGGTCACATCATTTTTGTGGAGCGGTTTCATTAGACCGAACGCCTTGTTAGAGATGAAAGACGAGAAAACGAGGTGAACCATGACAAGACAAAGACGAAATTATCTATAGGACGTCAAGCGAGATATGCTGGTGATTTGCTTATCGTTCTGAGCGGGATGACATCTAGAACCCTTGGGAGAAACAGCGTATGTCAATGCAGGTGAAAGTACTCAGTCAACTTAGCGCCGGGCCCAGCCCTCGCGCGATAGTCGGCCTCCTCGCCTTCAACCTCCGTTTGATCGGCTTGAATACGGAGAATGTCCGCATCACAGATCAAGTCCACTTTGGCACGCGACTGGACCTCGTTCATCTTGAGTTGCTAATTGGTCTGGCTGGTAGCGATGGCAGAAGCGACGCGCAGTTGCTTGATTCTTTATGCCGTGATTTCAATGTGGAATCCGCTGAACTGAATAAAATCGTCAGGCGATTCCGTGCCGTGGGATCAGTTGATGATATGTCGCCCGATGACTGGCGACCGCCAGTACCCATTGTTACACCCGAAAAAGCAACTCCTCCCGACTCCGCCGCATTGGCCGCCACGCGATTACTTGCCGTTCGTGTCCCGCTCTTGTTCCGTGTTGGGAAGTCGGGATTTGAACACATCAATCATGCCGGAGAGGTCGACTTGTGTCTTACGGCGCATGAACTTTCAGCCCTGCGACACATCACCACTCCTGTTACCACAACTGAATTTTCGCAACGCATCTCGAGCAATGGAGAATTGCTCTGTGTGGATCAGGTGAGCTCCCTGTTGCAACGTCTTCTGGCAGCACGACTACTCCGGTCTTTCGAGCCTGGAGACCCTGCTATGGAGAGACTCTTTGTAGGCGATGCCCAGCCGCAGCGGGAGGTAGAGCGTGGGACCCGTGCACTGCTTGACGCGATAAACAGAGCTGAGCAGCGCGCTCCAATGAGGGCCGGGACAGTACCGATCTTGCCGATTAATTTCGACTGGGAAATCCCGCCGCTCGCAATTGGATATCTTTATACAGTAGCGCGCAGGTACAAAGATGGCATCCTGAATGAAGCTTACGACTTCCGTCCAAATTGGCTCACCGATCCGTCGGCACCCTTGCCCGAAGGCCCAATGGTACTGCTGCACTCGCACTACATTTGGAATTCTGTCCGTATGCTCGGTTCGGCGGCGAGGTTTAAGGCAGCTAACCCGTTGGTACTTAATATCCATGGTGGTCCCGATGTTCCGAAGTATGAGGCAGACGTCGAGCGCTACTTCTCCGATCACCCGTTTGTGGACGTTGCCGTTCACGGGGAAGGAGAGATCACTATCTGTGAAATTCTCGAGGCGCTGGGGCCGGAGTTTCGCAAGGGAAGTCCCATCAACCTAGCTGCATTGGATGGAGTAGCTGGCCTTTCGTATCGCGGCGTCGACGGTAAGCCGGTACGCACCGCGGATCGAGTGCGTATTTCTAATCTGGATGAGATACCCTCGCCCTACCTATCCGGCGAATTTGATGTATTCGCCGAGGCGGGAAGCCCCAACATGATGTTGGAGAGCAACCGCGGATGTCCCTACGGTTGTACCTTTTGCGATTGGGGATCTGCCACCGCATCAAAAATACGCAAGTTTGATCTGGACAGGATATTTGCCGAGCTTGATTGGGGCGCCGAACGTCTCTTTCATGATATCTCCTTTACGGATGCTAATTTTGGCGTCTTCGATCGAGACGTTGATATTGCTCGACGCATCGTTCAGCTGAAAAAGAAGCACGGTTTTCCACGCCACATGGGCACCAACTATGCGAAGAACTCTGTTAAAAACCTCAAACCCATCATAGAAACCCTGGTAGACGGCGGTATCATCGCCATGGGCTTGCTGTCCCTGCAGTCAATGGATGAGGACACTTTGTCGGTGATCAATCGCGCAAACATCAAACTGGAAAAGTATGAAGCGTTGGCGGAGGAGTTTCGAGCCAATAAACTGCCGCTCTACGTTGACCTGATGATGGGGCTGCCTGGCTCGACTCTCGAGTCGTTCCGCAATGACCTGCAGGAGTGCATGGACCGGGAAGTCTTCCCAAAAATATTTCCCACCATGCTTCTTGTGAACAGTCCAATGAACGAGCCATCCTATCGGGAAAAATACGGTATCACCGTTGCGCCTACCCAGATTATCAAATCCTGCTCCTCCTACACCGAGGACGACCACAATGAGATGACCAAAATCCGGCGACTGTTCCTGCTCACCAATAATTTCGGAATACTGCGTCACGCACTGCGCTTCGCTCGGCAGGAGACGGGGCAAAGGGAAGTTGACTTGCTCGGCCGCCTGATTGCGGCAGCTGAAAATGCAGGTGATCATTGGCCGGCGTTGAAGTTTACTCTCCTCTACATCCCGCACCTCATGGTACCGCCGGTGGACTGGGCCTGGTTTTTGGCCGATCTGCGCCGTTTCTTCATCGAACAGTTGGGGATTGCCGATGATAAAGCCCTCGATAGTGCACTGCGCGCACAGCATGCGATGATTCCGGCACCGGAGCGACGCTTCCCCGAGGTAATTGAGCTGCCCTGCGACTACGCGTCCTGGTACGCAGATGTAAAGGCCGCGAAAGAGAACGGCCATCTCAAGGATTGGTTCATGATAGTGCCTCCCTTGCGCTCCTACGGTCCAGGCACCCTGACTGTCACTGATCCAAATGAAGTTTGTGAACGTGCGCTAGGTAGACACTTTAACAAGGGTGGAGGCTGGGCTACCTGGGAGATGGACTCAGAAATTGCCAGGCCTTCGGCCGGGTCCATGTGAGACTCTTTTACAAACCCTGTACCCAAACGAGGTCGCTAATCTACCTGCTTGTTCTCAGGTCTGCGGGCCGGTCAGTTGGTATTTTAGCACCATGCCACGCATCTGGTCGTAACTAAGCCCTAGACTAAGCCAGTGCGACGTTGGTTGTATCCATTTTATACCAAGGCCTTTTGCAGCAGCCTTTTTTCCAGTTGTGCAATTTGATCCTGGAAATCTTGGATGGTGCAAAATCACCTACGGTTACCCATAGGTCACCACGCGTACTCCAAGCACAAAAAAAGGACTCCGATTTCTCGTAAGCCCTTGTTTTATTTGGTGGAGCTAAGCGGGATCGAACCGCTGACCTCAACACTGCCAGAGTGCTTCAACATAGTCACCCTGTACCACCTACGTACCCCTCAATACTTGATAATACCTTTAATTATCATAGTGTTGTGTGATCCGCGATAATCAATATTGCACCTCCAAGGGTATGGAGTGGGTACCGAAAGGTAAACCCGAGTGGCTTAATAGGGGCTTAAGTTGAAACAGCCCTGTAGTGGCTCAGTAAATTTGTCCATTGTAGTGGCTAAGTATTTTTGCCCATAGTTTTAGAGGCTAACTGATAGTTTTCCTCTGCCTTGTTTGGTGGCAAGCCACCATTGTGCCGATGCGGCCGGTACTCACTGTAGTAACCGACAATGTATTGGGTGATCATCCG
>JANNVJ010000026.1:0-18285 GCA_031414375.1 Haliea sp. | reverse complement strand
CCCCCCCCCCCCTCCCCCCCCCCCCCCCCCGCCCCCGCCCCCCCCCCCCCCCCCCCCCCCCCCACACCTCTATGGTTGAAATCGAGAAACCGCTACCCGTTACCCTGGAGTTTTTCAGGGCGCAGGGGATGGAGTTACTGCACGAGGATTTGGCGTTTCTGCGCTGGCACCTGCCCAGGGAGACCGTAAGGCGCAACGCCTGCATAGAGCGGTATGTAGCCGCCTGGCGTGAGGCGATGCAGAGGGAGCCCATGGCGCACCGCAGAGCCAATCAGGGGCGCAGAGCGGCCAATACCTGGCTTAGGGAGAAAGCAATTGGGAACAACTCAACTAGGTGATCCGCAGGGTGATACTTTGCCAACCGCCGAAAATCCAGTGATACAAACCCCCGCGAAGCGCACGCAAAACGGGCCGCGCTCTGCCACGCAGAGAGCAAAGGACCTTGAGATAATCGCCAGACTGTACCTCAAGGGCATCTACCAGACCGATATAGCCGAGGAGCTAGGTATCTCTGTTCCTACTGTAAAGCGGGACCTGGCAAAGGTACGCCATGACTGGCTCGAATCGTCGCTGCGAGACTTTGACGCGCTAAAAGCCGAGCAGCTTGCAAAGATCGACACCATCGAAGCTGCAGCGTGGGAAATGTGGACGCGTAGTTGTGAGGTTCAGGTGCGCACCTCTGAGCAGGACATCAAGGCCGCCAGGTTTCCGGGCTGTAACATTAAAACAGATCGGATGATTGGAACGGGTGACCCGCGTTACTTGCAAACGGCTCTGCAGTGTGTGGAGAGGCGATGCAAATTGCTAGGGCTTAACGCTCCGGAGAAGTACGTCAACACAGACAGTCAGGGCAATGACGTTCCGGTTCCGAAGCGAATCCAGGACATGAGCGACGAAGAAATAAAGGCCAGGGTAAAGGAGCTGCAACGGCAGGAGGTGGATAGCTTGACTGAAACTGAAATACGGGAGCTGGTAGAGGACGCGACCCGTGGACGTTTCACTATCGGGCCCGCCTAAGACAACGAAGAATTGCGCTATAGTGAGCTCTCAAAACAAGAGGAGGAGGGCTAATGTGGGTTTTCGCCCGGTACGGGTTTATTTCTGCCATAACGCATAAAGATAAGCCGGGGTCTCTCCTTGTCCAGGGCCGATGCCTGGAACATTTGCGGGCGTTGTTTCCGGGTGGCACGGAAGTAACCCAGGTGGCCAACGCTGATTACAAGTATCAAGTCACCGTTTCCGTCGATAATTTCAAGTCCGCTATGTTGCGGCAGATTGAGGCCATTACCTACAATGATTTTAGAAACGCCATACCAGACCACAAATACCACGACGCCTGCAACACCGTTTGGCGGGTAATGCACCGCCTACAGCCGGGGAGCTACATGCCCCCCTGCCCTGAGCACCTGTTAAGCGATGCACCGGAGGAGAACCACAAGTCCCTTCAACTGGCGGACAATGATGCGAACTCATGGGCGACACCTGGAACAGCGAGCGCGCAAGGCTTGGTGTTGATGCTTGACCATCCCTATGGCGGGATTCGTATGGCCCCCCACCTTTTCGACGTAGAGGGCGGCGGAATCGCCTTCGTTGATGACGGATGGACGATCAACGATAGCAGCCATACTGTTCATTATTTGGAAGGCAAAGTGTCTATGACGGCAGATGGCTGGACGGTGATCACCAGCGAAAAAAAGATGGTCCCGATTTGGATCATGGAGGATCGGCCGCGACAAGAGGGCGACAGGGAAAAGGCCAGGCAGATACTGGAACAGTCCTTGCGGATTAAGATACCGAACAACTAACGAAGGAAAGGAGTGCGCATGGCTCTATTTGGCTGCACGGAATGCGGGGAACAGGTATCAAGCGAGGCAGCCACCTGCCCAAACTGCGGGGCATCCGTCCCGGTGATGATCAAAAAGCTTACTGCGAACAGGCGCAACTGGAAACCCACGAAGCCGCCAGCGGAGCACGCCGAAAAAGAATCGATCAAAGCCTTTTTCACTAAGCCTTTTGAGCAGAACAAGACCGCGTTTAAGTTGGGTCTTCTCATCCTGGCTATCGCAATCGGTCTGCCCGGCATTTGGAAGCAAGTAACGCACTCTAAACCGCCTCCGATTGTGCAAGCACCCGTCCCCAGCCCCAAGACCGATGATGCGGATCGTTATGGTGCCGTGGATACAACGGGCATGCCGACCTATCAACCTCGCCACACATCGTCCGGAGGAGTTAAGGCGCAGTTCAGTGCGTGGGATGGATCGCACATCGCGCTCACTAAGCTGATCAAGGCACGCCTCAATGATCCCAGCAGCTACGAACACGACAAGACGGCGCACGTCCTGAAAGACGGTCAGATGTTCATCATGGCCAGGTTCAGAGCCACAAACGCGTTCGGTGCTCTGGTGCTACAAAACGTGACAGCGCAAGCATCCGCCAAGGGCGACGGCAATGACGTCACCATCCTGAGTTGGGAATAGCCTAATCGACTAATAACCGAAAATACCTCGGATCAGGGGGTAACAAAAACATTTGGCGGTACTTTTGGCGGTACTTTTCAAAACCGCATTGGACACATTTCTTTTTTATCAATTAGTTACAGGGACTATTCAGGCGGTGCCGTCGACCATTTCGCTTATACGCGCTCTACTTTTGCTATTGCCTGCCCGAGGAAGCACCGCTCTATGGGCGCAGTGGTGGAGCGGACACATGAAATTTTATGCAATACCTTCTGCGTTCAGTCTATACTTCTGTTTCTATACCTGTAACACGCTAATACACTATGGGCATTCTTAGTCGCATCTACACCGGCAAAATCCTTCGACGTGCTGGCATGTTGCAGCAGAGAGGCGATGTGAAAGGTGCTCTCGAATACCTGTTCAATGCCAACAGAAAGCGTGAGAACCCATTGGTTGAGCGCGCTCTTGTTGACCTTCTTTTGCAGTCGCCAGAGACAGTTGGCTCTGAAGAATCGCTGCATCCAGCGCGACCCGTTGCAGCGGCGAGTACGCTGCGAATAGCAGAGGGGGAAATCCCGGAAATTAAGGCTACGGAGTTTTCAGCGGCCGCATTGCAGGAAGCAATCTCTCGCACAGGGTACCTGATTGTTCGCGGACTCTTTGCTTCGGCTGACATTCAAGGGATCAAGACGTGCGTGGATGAGGCATTGAACGCGCGAGCGGACTCCGAAGAATCGCCCCTGTTGGCTGACAATCCCTGGTATTACCACTCACCGCATTTTCCTGGAGACCACGCCGCCTATTCTCGACGTAACAGCGCAAAAAAATTTACAAGAACTGGATCATTCAAGGTGATCGATTCCCCGCGGGGCTCCTTCAAAGTTTTGGAACTGTATCGTAAGTATCGACTGAGGGAGGTGCTTGACGAATACTTCGGAGAGCCTTCAGTGATCGCCGCGCGCAAGTGGGTATTTAGATTGGTTGAGCCCATCAAAAACTACGGGGGCGGTATAGGCGGAGGTTGGCATCAGGATGGTCAGTTTATGGGAGAGGGCATTCGCGCCCTGAATATGTGGATCGCAATCAGTGACTGTGGCGAGGGCACTGTGGCGCCGGGTATTACGTTAATTCCAAAACGAATTAGCGAGATTGTCGAGTATGGTACCAGAGGCGCCAAGCTCAATTGGGTTGTGGGTGGAGAGTTAGTTGAGGAGTTGTCTCGCGACGTCAAAATTGTAAATCCCCGATTTACAGCCGGAGATGCGCTGTTTTTCGACCACTATAGCCTCCATAGGTCTGGTCACGAGATTGGTCAAAGCGAAAACCGTTATGCACTCGAATCCTGGTTTTATGCGAAGTCCGCGCACGCTGCGAACTCAGTCATACCCTACATCTGAGTCGTAGATCAAAAATCGGCAGTGGAGTTAGTTTGTTGTGGCTCGACCCAGAGACTCAGGGCATAGGGTAAATCAGGGCGCTTTGTGCAATCTCTTCGGGTGCCACCACAACACGATGATGATTCTGCCACTGCAATATATAGTTGTGTCGATCCTTTTGGCGGCCAGTCTCATCGACTTGATAGGCACCAACCAGCGCCCGGAAGTACATCGTTCTTAGTTGCTCGCGGACAGCGTCACGGTCTGTGGTGCCTGCCAAGCGCACGGCCGCTTCCAGAATTTCACCGGCGCTATAACCCAGAACCGCGTAACTTCCGGGACTGTAGCCGTAGAGCTGGTTAAAGCGATACGCAAAATCCTCCGCACCCGGTTGACGCGAGCCACGCAGCCACTGCACCACGCCCACCACGCCTTCCGCGTCTTTGCCTAGCTGGTCACCGAACTCGCGCAGTCCTGGTCCTACGGTGAAGCCAAGCATTCTTGGTTCTACTTGCTCCTTTTTCAGCGTGCGCACTATCGCTATGGAGTCATCCAGATAGGAGATACCAAAAACCACATCCGCGTTAATCTTGCCCAGACGCTTTGCCAGTGCAGCGAAGTCGCGCTGTTCGGGCGCATAGCCCTCATCCAGAACGATCTTTAACCCACGTTTTTCCATCTTCTTTCGTGAGCTCGCCGCCAACTCCTCGCCGAACTCGGTGCGTGCATAAATCAGGGCGATCGTTTTGGCGCCGACATCTGCGGCAATGTGAAGTTGGCTAAGATAGTCGTCTACCGGGGTATCGGCACCGAAAACATTTTTCAGACCCCGACTCCAGATTTCTTCGGCCGAAGCGGCGGTGGATATCATGGGTGTGTTGTATTTCTCTGCTACGAGGCTTGCTTCCAAAGTGAGGGAGGAAGAGTAGGGGCCAACCAGAAAATCCACCTGATCCTTCGTTACCAACTTTTCAAAGCCCGCCACACTGCCTGCGTCCCGGGAGCCGTCGTCATAGTGAACGACTTCTACTTGGCGGCCCAGTAGTTCCCCACGTGCATTCACATCTGCTGCCCACATTTGCAAGCCACGCAGCTGCTCGATACCGAACTCGCTGTAGTGTCCGGTCAGTGATTGAGTCGTGCCGATCTTAATGGTCTCGGCCGACTGCGCTGTACCCGACAGCGCCAGAGCGTAGACAAAACAGCTTAGGAATAAATGCCGAATCACGTTGGTCCCCACTATTATTGGATTACGTCCACTTCACGTTTGGTGGAGAAAAGCCATCGCACCATTTCATACTCGAAGGCTGACCCGTTTTCATAGTAATAAAAGGCGGTGTTGGCCCGGGTGTCAATTGGGGAGAGTATTGTCGCCCCCAGATTTACAGAATCGGACAAAACCTCATCCTTGACGGTGCTCTGAAGGTAGAAGTCAGGTATCTTGCCTAAGCCATCGCGTAAATTCGACGGGCCCAGGAACGGAATAACCAGAAATGGCCCTTGGCTCGTACCCCAGTAGCCCAGTGTTTGACCAAAGTCTTCTGCTGGCCGAGGAATCTCCATTGCGCTGGCGACATCCATCAGCCCGAACAAACCGACTGTGCTATTGACGACAACTCGCCCAGTACTCTGGAAAAACTTGTTGGGGCTGAGTTGCAGGGCGGAATTGAACATCGTGGTCACATCTTCAAAGTTATTGAAGAAGTTGTGCACACCGGTACGCGCGACGCCTGGCACTACAGCCTCATAACCACGCACCACTGGCAGGAATACTATCTGGTCGAAATGGTAGTTGAAAATATAGATACGCCTGTTCATTGGCTCCCATGGATCGTAAACCCATGTGATGTCGGCGTGATTGGGCGGTAGTACTCGCTTGGCGATGAACACTGGCTCCGGGTAGTCTGCTGCTTGTGGCTGCGGAGTGGGGCCGCTACTGCAAGCGCTGAACGATGTCGCTAAAACCAGAATCGAGATACGTAGAAGGAACTGTGACATCACTGGGCCCCTCCGTCGGTAAATGCGGCAACCATGTGGGCAACGTTGTCGCGATAATTCATATTGCCGCAGTGACCGCCACGGGGGTAGATCGTAGCCCTATCACCAAACACATCGCGGAAGAAGTTGATTTCACCGGGCTCGAGGATGACGTCGTCAGCATTGTGCATTACGGTAATCTTCTTTGTGTTGCGCAGGTAATCGGCAATGCCCTTCAGGCTAATCGCAGCGATAAAATCCTCGCGAGTTATACCCGGATAGTCCGCCTGATAGTAAGGGTAAAAAAACTCATGGTAATAATCAGTAAAGCCCAGTCGCACAGCGACATCGTTGTATTCGCTGAGGTCACTGTAACGGTTCAGCGGTAGCCCCTTGGGTTTGATATAGCCGTAATCAGTCATGACATCAGAAGTAAATACCAGAGAGGCCGATGAGATGCGAAATGAAGCGCCAATCAGTGCGGCCAGTTGCTCGTCCTTTAAGCCGAGTGCTTTATAGGCTTTGTAGAGAAAATCGTCACCAACGGCGTCGGTGGACTCCTTGTACACACTGGTATAGGCGTGAATGAGATCATCAACGAACTTGTCAAAATTATCCACGCCGCCAGGAATGTTCTGACTCATGCGATCCAACAGCGAAATGGAATTGTAAATGGATACTGGCGGATTGATTAGCAGTACGCGTTTAAAATTGAAAGACCGTCGATCTTCGTCCAGCTTCGATACGAAAGCAGCGTTGAAGCCACCCAGACTATATCCCGTAAGATTGAAAGAGGTGGCAGTGACGTCCGTCTTGAGTTCTGCCCAGATCATTTCCATCACACGGTAGAGATCTTCTGCATCTTTTTCAGCATGACCTACCACGCCAGTTTTGGAGGCGGCGGTTACAAAATTGTTAAAGGTTGGTGAAGAAATGGAGACCACATGAAAGCCAGCCTGATAAAACGCCTTGGCCATGTTGCGGTTCTTGCTGCCATTGTGTGCGGCGCCGGTTCCTGCGATGAGGAATATCAACGGAGCGTCGTTCTTCTGTAACGCAACGGAATAGAGCAATTCACTACCATAAAAAAACACGTCCGGTGTAACGCGTTCCGGGAATATCGTAATTCGCCTTTCCTTGAAAGGAATGGTTTCTGGCAGCAGCGCTTCGAATTCTGTCGGCGTGCCTATAACAGTGGCCTCGAAGCGATCAGTGATGGGGTATCCGTAGTTCTCTACGTTGACCACCGCAGCACATGCGAGCGAGGTGAACAGGAGGGCGCAGATCGAGGCGAAAAAAGCCTGCGTGGATTTTGTTATGGTCACGTGATTCCCGAATCGTTCCCTGAGCGAGGCATGATGGTGGCATGAAATCAGGATTGTGTCACTATGCCCCTGTTGAGTTAGGCGTTAGACAGCCAAAGCAACAGTGATCGGTGGCGGGGGTCGGCCCGAATCACCTTTAGAATAGTTTTCCCACCCTTCAGGTCGATCTTGTGTATAATGGCCGGTTCCGCTCTTTGATAAAGGTCAAATCACTATGGCACGTAAACCCACTAGAGCGCCCGCCAAAAGAAAGCAACCGGCGGCGGTGGAAACATCAAAGTCTATCGAAGAGCAAACGCGGGAGTTTTTGAACTCTGGCAATAAAATTGATGTCATCAAGTCTGGTATCAGCGGTCAACCCACTATGGCTGTTAACAGGCACATCAAACTGGGAAACAAAACAGCCACTTCATGATTAGCGGTGGTATGGATCGATGTAGTTGTGTGGTCTTTTCCCAGCATTGTTAATGTAGGTGTTTGAAAATCAGCGAATATTTTGATTGACAGATCCTTTGTCAGCTATATACTGCTGCGTGCTTGTAAGTAGAAAGTTCTTATGTATCCCATCTCGAAGTCTCACAGTAAGTACCTCGCCCTGCTTTTCATAAGTCATTGCAATCGCGCTTCAAGCACAATCTGCCTTCAACAAGGCATCAATTATCTTTGAAAGAATAGGAAGTATGTATGGCAACTGTTACTGGAACTGTTAAGTGGTTCAACGAAACTAAAGGCTTCGGCTTTATCGAACAAGAATCAGGCCCTGATGTATTCGCGCATTTCAGCGCTATCGCAGGCTCAGGCTTCAAGACGCTGGCTGAAGGTCAGAAAGTTCAGTTTACTGTTACTCAGGGCCAAAAAGGTCCGCAGGCTGAAAATATCGTCGCGGTTTAAACCCCGCCTGTATAGTAGCCTGCTCTGTGCTCAGGGCGGGCTTTTTTATTGCCTGGTATTTTCGCTTGGTAGGTAGAACTGCTCATACCAGCGCCGCAGTTTGTTGATCGGACCGTCCCCATCACACAGAATGGGCTCCTCCCGGTACACCTTGTCCTTCCATATCTCGACGTCCTGGCCAAAGGCGATATGCGCCATTTGCGGGTACATCTGCGCGAATGCCAGTGCCAGGGGCTCGTCTGTAAGACTACTGATCATGACGGCTGAACACAGGTCCACCTCGTGCTGGTTAATCGGTATGTGGCAGTTTACCCACCAACTCCTGAAGCTCACTTCTGGACTTCTCGACTCGGTGTAGTAGTACATGATGGAGGGGCCATGGTAGGTCGCGTCGCCCCAAGCGTTGGCTTCTTCACCTGCTTCGCCGCGCGCTTCCTCGACATCAAATGTTACACCCGGGGGGATAATCATCTTTGCATCGGGGTCACGTGTTACGGTCGATAATTGGGTGACGCTACGTTCCCCGAAGCGATTTTCCCACGACTGTACAGCGCCGCCGTGCACGTGGGGAAAGTGCGCGATATCGACGATGTTTTCGATAATGTCACAAGGTTTGGCACGGATGCGCGAGCGGTAAAAGATCCAGTCGCCCCAGCCTTGGGGGCCCCACTCAGGGATGTCCGGCAAATACTGCTCTGGCGCGTCGCCCTCACGTGTATGCCACAAAGCGATAAAGCCGCACTTCTCCAGTACTGGCCAGCCCTTTAGTGCGCTGATGGCTTTCTCGGGAATGACTTTCGCGTACGGGATGCCCACACACCGACCCTGAGCATTAAATGTCCATCCGTGGAAGGGGCAGGCGATGTTGTCGCCCTGCACTCGGCCCTCGCCACTGCCGAGGTTGGCACCGAGATGAGGGCAGTGGGCATCCAGTATGGCGACCTGTCCGGACTCACCCCGGTAGGCGACAAGGTCCTGCTCGAAGTAGTGCAACCGCTTGACCTCGCCTACTCCTAATTCCTGGGAAAATAGCACGATGTGCCAGCCCCTGGCATAACGACCTGGCTCGAGGAACGCGTACTTGGGTGCACTCATGCCAGGCTCCCGGCGCTGCCAGCGTCGAATGCGTGTTGCGCGGCGATGTAGGCGAAGGTCATGGCGGAACCGATGGTTGCACCTGCTCCCGGATAGGTATTGCCCACGGCTGCGGCGCTGGCGTTGCCCGCCGCATACAGACCCTCGATGACGGTGCCATTGTTATGCAGCACCCGAGCGTGCTCGTCGCATAACAGACCGCCCTTGGTGTCCAGGTCACCCGGGTCGCAGCGCAGAGCATAATAAGGTGCTCTCTCCAACGGACCGAGCGATGGGTTGGGGCTTACGGTTTTGTCTGCGTAGTAGCGATCATGCTCGGTTGCGCCGCGACCAAATTCGGGATCCTCACCGTTGCGTGCATGGCGGTTGAAGTTGGTGATGGTTTGTCGCAACGATGTTCGGTCAATCCGGAGTTTGTCAGCGAGATCGTCCAGGCAGTCTGCCCGCGTCAGGAGTCCCGATTCGAAATTGGCCGCAGCAATCCGTCCGTCGTGCTCTACTTTGCCCGGCTTGATATGACCGACCGCGTACTTACTGCGAAAAGTAGCATCGAATATCAGGTAGCAAGGAATGGCGTCTTCGCCCCTGGCGTGGCTGGCATATTGTGCCTTGAGCAGGTCCTCGTAGGGTTGGGCCTCGTTGGCAAAGCGTTTGCCCTGGCCATTGACCATGATCGAACCCGGATTGGACTTCCCTGCGATCAGGGCCAGCACTCGTCCGTCAGGAATGGTGTAGGTGGGAGACCACCAAGCGCATTCCATAAAGCCAAGGGCGGCACCGATTTGCTCGCCCATGGTGATGGCATCGCCGGTTGCGCCCGGCGCCGCGGCGGACCAGTCACTGCCGATGGGCGATTGCTGATACTGCTGTCGCATTTCTGCGTTGTGGGAAAATCCGCCGGTGGCCAGCAACACACCACGTCGGGCGTGTATGCGCTGTATCTTGCCCTCATGGTCTATCAATGCACCGCAGACTCGTCCTTGGTCCTGCAGCAATTCCCGTACGGGTGAGTTCAGCCACAGCGGAATGTGTCGATCCTGCAGGGAGAGGCGCAATCTGGCCACCAATGCTGGCCCCAGGGTAAGGCGATTGTCGCGTTGGCGTCTTACGCGGCCTGGAATATCCAGCAGATAGCGCAGCAGCAGTCGCAGCCCCGTCCAGTACGCGTTGGCATCCATGGCTTGCAGGGCCTGGCCCTCCTCCACGGTGACGTTA
The DNA here is from genome assembly GCA_031414375.1 of Haliea sp. GTDB lineage: Bacteria > Pseudomonadota > Gammaproteobacteria > Pseudomonadales > Halieaceae > Marimicrobium. The sequence goes on along the minus strand of JANNVJ010000026.1, from coordinate 7,950 downwards.
AAGGGTAACAGGCCATCGTAGTGGCCCAGCCTGATGGTCTTCGCATCCCTGCCCAGTCTGCGCAGGTCAATGGGGGTGTTGTCCATGGAGCGTCCACCGGCCTTATAACCGGGAACATGTTCGTAGTAATCCATGTAGTGGGGCAGGGCGGAATACTCAACATGACTGTGCTGCATCATAAACCGCAACATTTCGCTGGATCGTTGTGCATAGGCTCGGATGCGGGCATCGCTGACACTGTCACCGATCAAACCCTTGAGGTAGGCGTAGCCTTCCTCCACGCTGTCGTGCACCTGCACCGCGGCTTGTCGGTGATTGCCGGGTATCCAGGCAACACCGCCGGATTTGGCCGTCGTGCCGCCGTAGACGGGTTCTTTCTCTACCACCAGTAAGGAGCCACCCAACTCGTGGGCCACTACGGCACCGGTCATGCCTGCGGCGCCGGCGCCTGCTACCAGCCAGTCGACTTCCATATCTGGAATACTAACGGACATGCAGCACACTGCCTCCCTGTCATTGACGCACAGTGTGGCAGTGGCTATCGGGCTGAACCAGCTCTCAATGGAAATGCCAGTGCTCGGTTCAATATTCCGGCCACAGCGGTTGACCCGGAGCAGGCCCGGTCCTATGGTCAGTGGGGCATATGCTCATTTTCACACATTGAGAATCCGACCATGACCACCATTCCGCTGGCTCGCATTCACGGCATCAACGATTTGCGCCTGGATAGAGCAGCGCCGCCCCAGTGCGGCCCCGATGATGTGGTAGTACAGGTACGCGAGTGCGGTATCTGCGGCTCCGATCTGGGCTACGTGGCCATGGGCGGCCTGACGGGACCGGATACACCCATGCCGCTGGGTCACGAACTGTGGGGCATGGTCAGTGAGTCCGGCGCTAACGTAACCCATGTGGCAGTGGGAGACCGCGTAGTGGTGCAGCCGATGAGCAATGGGAATAACATTGGGAATGGCGGCACCGAGGGCGGTTTTTCCCCCTACCTGCTGGTGCGCAATGCCGCACGCGATCCCGGCAGTACTGTGCGGCTTCCGACAGAGTTGCCGCAAGCCTATGGCGCGTTGGTGGAGCCGTTGTCGGTCGCGCAGCACGGCGCGAACCGGGTGACAGCATGCGCCGCGGACAAAGCGGTGATCTTTGGTGTCGGGCCGATCGGTCTTGCCATGGTGCAGGTGCTTAACTATCGCGGCCTCAGCAATATCGTGGTGGTGGACCTGTCCGACCGGCGACTGGACGCAGCGCGTGCGTTGGGCGCCATCGCGCTGCGCGCGGATGACCCGCAACTGCAGCAAACGCTGATCGAACACCACGGCACCTCGAACTTCTTTGGAATGCCCATGCCGGGCACTACGGTTTTTTTCGAAGCCACCGGCGTGCGCGCGGTATTTGAAAAGATCGTTGCGATGGCCGGGCCGCGCAGTCGTATCTGCCTCACTGGTGTGCACAAGGAAGCAGCGACCGTGGACCTTGTCATGCTGTTGGCCAAGGAGGTCGATATCATCCCCGCCATGGGCTACGACCGGGAGTTCGATGAGGTCATTGCCATGCTGCAGTCGGGGAAACTTGATCCGACGGTCATGGTCACGCATCATTTCCCACTGTCTGAAATAGGCGCCGCCTTTGCGCTGGCGCGTGATCCACACAACGCGATCAAAGTCATGATCAACTGCCAGGCCTGAACCGGCTGACGACAACTAACGAGTAAACAGAGAGATAATGTATGCAGGATCTGGATCGCAAGGTGGCTGTGGTGACGGGCGCAGGCTCGGGAATTGGCGAGGGCATAGCACGCGCTGCCGCACGCGCCGGTATGAAAGTCGTGGTCGCCGATATCGATGTGGAAAAAGCCCGGGCGGTAGCCGCCGACATTGGCGAGCCGGCCATGGCCTGCACCGTGGATGTTTCCAGCTTGGCGTCGGTGGAAGCCCTGCGCGATGCGACACTTGAAACATTCGGTGGTGTACATTTGCTGTGCAACAATGCCGGTGTCTGGATCGGCGCCCTGATGCACGACGCTGATATTAAAGACTGGCAATACCTGATCAACGTGAACCTGTACGGCGTGATTCATGGCGTAAAGGCGTTTCTGCCACTGTTCGTGCAACAGGGCGAGGGGCACATCGTCAACACGGCGTCCATGGGCGGCCTGATCTCCGGTCCGCCGGAAGGGCTCTACACCACCACCAAGTTTGCCGTGATGGCTTTGTCGGAAGCGCTGATCATGGAAGTAGCCGATAAAGGCGTGGGCGTTTCCGTTTTGTGCCCGGGTTTGGTAAATACCAACCTGATCACGCAGTCCTTCGCCGTGCGCCCGCAGGCACTTGATTCCGGCATCGACCACCAGCAACCGGCACCCGATGTGGCCAGCGGCATTTCACCGTTGGTGGTTGGTGAACAGGTGATCGATGCGGTGCGCGAAGGGGGTTTTTACATTATCACCCACGACGATTACCGGGATGTCATCGCCATGCGTCACGACGGTATTCTGGCGGCGCTCGATGCCCACGCTAAACGCTATGGGTCCACCTCGGGCAAGAAGTGAGACCCGCGCGCTGGCAGCGTGGCATGGTCTTGCTGCGCCCTTGCGTGTGGCTTTGCTTGTTGATTACGCCCGCCATTGCCAGCGCCGCGTCTGAATATACCGAACAACGCCAGCCCTGCACCTCCCGCGAACCGCTGATGCAACCTTTCTTCGGGGATTTGCATGTGCATACCCGTTACTCGCTTGATGCCAGCACGCAGGGCACTCGCACCACGCCGGAGCAGGCCTACCTGTTCGCCCGGGGTGAGAAGATCGACATACAGCCCTGGAGCAGCAGCGGCAAGAGCGTGCGTTCCATGCAACTGCGCCGGCCGTTGGATTTCGCCATGGTATCGGATCATGCGGAACTCTTTGGTGAGGTGCATATGTGCAATACGCCGGAGGTTGAGGGCTACCAGTCCTGGCAATGCAGGGTGTATCGGAACTGGTCCTGGGGTGCGTATTACCTGTTCAATTATATGTCCTCCATGCAAGCGGCCCACCTTGGGCTGTGCGGTGAGGGCGACCGTTTGTGCGCGCAGGCGGCAGCATCTCCATGGGCAGACATGCAGCAAGCCGCCGAGCGCCAGTACGACCGCAGTGCCGGTTGCAGCTTTACCACCTTCGTCGGTTACGAGTGGACTGCCATGCAGCCAGATTCCGGTGGCAACCTGCACCGCAATGTGGTGTTTCGCAATGCGGTAGTGCCTCTGCTGCCAATCACCTCAATCGACGAGCCCACAGCAGAAAAATTGTGGCGGCGTCTGGATGAGCAGTGCAACCAACAGGCATCAGGATGTGATGCACTGGCCATACCGCACAACTCGAACATCAGTGCGGGCTATATGTTCAATCGTAAACGCGATGATGGCAGCGCCATGACCGCGAACTACGCGCAGCTGCGACGTCGCTTCGAACCCGTGATGGAAATCATGCAAAAGGGCGGTTCCTCGGAGTGCTATTTTGCAGCGGGGGTGACCAGCGATGAATTGTGTACCTTCGAGCAGCAGCCAATCGATAACCTTGCGGGCTTCAACAATCCTCCCGGTCCCGATACGGGCTTCGCGCGCAAGGCGCTGGCAGATGGTATGTCGCTGCAGCGCACGCTCGGCGTCAATCCCTACCAGTTGGGCTTTGTGGGCAGTACTGATTCCCACCTGGGAGCAGCTGGTGCAGTGGCAGAAGATGGCTATATCGGCCATGGTGATGCAGGCGTGTCGGCCAAGGACGCCATACCGTCCGGATTGCCGGATATATTGAGCAACAATCCCGGCGGCCTGGCCGTGTTATGGGCGCAGGAAAATAGCCGTGATGCGTTATTCGAATCTCTACGCAGACGGGAGGTCTATGGTACTAGCGGCTCACGTATTATCAGCCGCTTCTTTGGTGGCTACAATTATTCACCGCAGCTGTGTTCCACCCGAGACAAGATCGCGCAAGCCTATGCGGGTGGTGTCCCCATGGGTGGTCAACTGAGTACCGGTCGCAGCGACAAGCCGACCTTCCTGGTGATGGCAAGTCAGGACCCCGGTACGGCGGACCAGCCAGGCACGCCACTGCAGCGCGTGCAAATTATCAAGGGGTGGCTTACGCCGTCCGGGGACTACCAGGAGAAGATCGTTGAGGTGGCAGGTAATGCCCGCAATGGCGCCTCGGTTGACCCCAACACCTGCGCCACGCAGGGCCAAGGTTTCACGGAACTGTGCGCTGTGTGGACTGATGCGGACTTCCAGTCCGGCGAGCATGCCTATTACTATTCGCGCGTGCTGGAAAATCCGTCTTGCCGCTGGAGCCAGCGTATTTGTGTGACCAAGGGCGTTGATTGTACCAGGCCCGAGACCATTGGTCAGGGGCTGCAGGGCTGCTGTGCGCCCGAGCACCAGAAAGTGGTTCAGGAGCGTGCGTGGTCTTCGCCTATCTGGTATGCTCCATGAAGGAATATCCTATGATTGCGGCTCTACAAAAACCAAACGATGTTAAACCGATCATCCAGCATAGGAACACTATGATAATGAGCAGCACGACCTGGAATAGCTGGTCCGGCATGGCGTTTACTGGCGTATCGATTCTGTTCACTTGCAGTTTTGGTATTGAGGCCATCGCGGCAGCAAGCGAGGCGGATATAGCCAAGCAACTGAACAACCCTATCGCGAATCTGGTCAGCGTTCCCCTCCAGTTCAATTACGATAAGGATCTTGGTCCGACCGAAGAAGGCGAGCGCACGTACCTGAATGTGCAGCCGGTGATCCCCGTGAGTCTCAACGCTGATTGGACTATTATTTCACGGACCATCCTTCCATTCATCCAACTGCAGGATGTCCTTCCCGGAAACGATACAGGCGGCCTTGGGGATGTATTGCAGAGTGTGTTCTTTTCACCCAAGGCGCTGGTGGACGGTTGGACCTGGGGTGTGGGGCCTGCCCTGTCGCTGCGCACTGCAACGGATGATTTACTGGGGGCCGAGAAATGGTCGGCGGGACCAACGGCAGTCGCCCTCAGGCAGGAACATGGGTGGACCTATGGCATCCTGGCAAATCATTTATGGTCTTATGCGGGCAATGGCGAAGCTACAGATGTCGACGCCACCTACCTGCAACCTTTCCTGAGTTACACGACTGCCACGCACACAAGCTTTACGCTCAACACGGAGTCGACCTACGATTGGGAGGCCGATGATTGGTCGGTTCCCTTAAATGCGTCAGTGACGCAGGTATTCAAGATTGGCGGGCAAATCATGTCGCTGCAACTCGGCGCACGCTACTGGGCAAACACCCCGGAGGATGTAGGGCCCGAGGGTTGGGGTGCCCGCCTGGCCTATACACTGGTCTTTCCTCAAAAATAGGGAGCGAATGGTCGGGCTTCCCGGGCCTGGTCGGCCAACGACCTTACCGATGGTCTATCCCGAGCGTGGTCCTGGCAAACGCTAGGGCAGCCGCACTGTCCACCCGGGAACTGTAGGACTCCAGGAAGAGTTTGCCCACGACCTTGCCCGCAGGGTTTATAACGATCATCCCCGGGTGCGGTATACCGTACTGCAAGTCGCCGAGCGCGTAATCCTCATTGAGGATGCCGAGCGTCTTAAAGCTCAGCGCCTTGACGTCCGAGAGTACCGGGATGGTGATCGCAAATTTATCGACAAACGCCTGTTGCAAGGCCGGATCGTCGTAGGTGATTGCCACCATGTCGATACCCGCTGCGTCGAAATCTGACTTGCGTTCCTGCAGCTGGATCAGCTGGCGCATGCAATAGGGACACCAGTCAATGGAGCGGCTGGCGATGAATACCGTGCCGTTGACGCCGACGAATTCGTTGATGAGTGTTATCGTGCGGCCCTGGTAGGTCGCCTGTAGTCCTGGAAAATTCGAGCCCACTGCCGGACCGGGATCGAAATTGTCATTGTCACTGGCGACAAACATATCCTGTGTGAGCATTGAAAAAGTCAACTCTTTTACCGGCTCGCGCAATACGTACCCAAGCACCAGCGCCAGCAGGAACACGGCGGCAATAATTTTCAGAGTCTTTTTCATACTGGCTCCCTCGGGGCCTTCTTAATCGGATTATGGGCTGAATCAATTCATCCCCGTTGTAAATCCTCCATCTACCGGTAGTGTTTGCCCGGTGATCCAGCTTGCGGCGGGGGAGGTGAGGAACAGCACTGCGGCAGCGATGTCCTGTGGTTCACCGGTGCGCTTAAGGCCCTGTCGCTTGAGGGTCTCGTCCACCATGTCAGGCATGTTATCCAGCACGAGGGTGGTGAGGTTGGAGCGGGTGAGTCCGGCAGCGACGGCGTTGGCGCGGATGCCTAACTCGCCCCAGCTCATACCAAGGGTTTTCATCAACTGCACCAAACCCGCTTTGGCGGGGCCGTAGCCCGGTGTCCAGGCGAAGCCGAAGTAGGATGTCATGGATGCGATGCCCACCACGCTGGCACCTCCGGGGAATGGGCTGGCCGCGAGTAAGTCTTTGCAGGCCAAGCTCAGGTGAAACACGCTGGACAAATTAACGCCAATCGACTGGTCGAAGGCATCCGCTTCCCATTCGTTCCCTTGGGAACCGCCCGCGTTGTTGACCAGGATATCCAGTTTTTCTAGCGAACCCGCCAGCGCGTAGAGTGCGTCCCGGTTGGCCACGTCTAAGGGTATGTAGGACATGGAATTCAAGTCAGAGCCGTAATCACTAGCACTGTCCTTGCGGCCAGTGACAATGACATCCGCTCCGGCATCCCTGTACTCCTGTGCACACGCCAGGCCGATGCCGCTGGTGCCCCCGGTGACCAGCACCGTGGCGCCGGCGTAATCATAGGAAATGCCTCTGAACATAGGGACCTCTTGACAGGTTAGAGCTGTGGCAGGGAGTCGTTGACCAGGCCCGCGCTCCAGCCGCCGTCAGCGATAAATTCTGAGCCGGTGCTATAAGTAGCTTCATCCGATGCCAGAAATGCCGTCAGTGCTGCTACTTCCCTGGGTAGGCCAACGCGTGGGATCGCGTGGTGCTGGTAGAATTTGTTTGCGTCCTCCAGCGACATGAAGTCAGAGCCGTGCATGGCCGTATAGATGCCGCCGGGGTGCACGCTGTTGACGCGGATGTTGAACTGCCCCATTTCCATGGCCGCCGCCTTGGTCATACCGCGCACCGCCCATTTTGTTGACGAGTAGGCCACCAGTGAATTTTTTGACTGCAAGCCATCGATGGAGGAGACATTGATGATAGAGCCACCGCCGTTGGCCTTCAGACTGGTAAAGACGGACTGCATACCTAGAAAGACGCCGAGCTGATTGACGCTGAAGATCTTCATAAAGTCTTCTTCAGTGGTGTCTAGAATAGTCTTTTGAAAGATGATGGCGGCGTTATTGACCAGTACGGACAGCGAACCGAGTTGTGCAGCCCGCTGCACCGCCGCGTTCCAGTCGCTTTTTTTGCTGACGTCCATATGTATATAGGCAGCGCGATCGCCCAGTTCATCGGCAAGGGCCTGTCCGGGTGCGTCCAGGACATCGCCGATAAGAACCTTCGCGCCTTCCTCCACGAGCAGGCGGACAGTCGCTTCACCCATGCCTCGTGCACCGCCGGTGACGATTGCTACCTTTCCTACTAGTCGTGTCATGTGATTTCCTTGTTCTTACATCCATCTGTCGAACTGGTCAGGACCGCAACTATAAGGGGGCTGGTGAATCAAGGCCATAAAAAAAGGCGGACACCGATGGTGCCCGCCCCGATTTTCTACTGTTAGCTGAGATACTTAGAAGCGGAACTTAGCGCCCAGGGTGAGAGCATCAGTTTCCTGTTCAAGCTTGAAGTTGGTGTAGTCGATGTCATCCGGGTCCAACTGTGAGTAGGCCAGATTGACAGCAAACGCTTCGGTGATGAACCACTCGGAGTTAACCTGCCAGCCCTGAATCTCATAACCATCCGCG
>JANNVJ010000025.1:0-12293 GCA_031414375.1 Haliea sp. | reverse complement strand
TTTTCGGGCAAACACTTTTATGTCGGTGCGTGGCAGTCATTCAGGAACCACTCCGCCAATATGGATACCCTGATAGCGCTGGGCACGGGTACAGCCTGGTTGTATTCCATGGTCGTCGTTTTAGTACCGGATATGGTGCCGGAAATGGCGCGTCATGTGTATTTCGAAGCGACCGCCATGATCATAGGTTTGATCAACCTGGGCCTCGCACTGGAACTCAAGGCCAGGGGGCGAACCTCCATGGCGATCAAGCGCCTGATCGGGCTACAGGCCAAAACAGCGCGCGTTGTTCGGGACGACAAGGAATTGGACATCGCCATTGAACACGTATTGCTCAACGATATCGTTCGCGCACGCCCTGGAGAAAAAATTCCTGTGGATGGTCAGGTTGTGGAGGGCCATACAGCGATCGACGAATCCATGCTGACGGGTGAACCCATGCCGGTGGAGAAGGGAGAGGGCGATGAAGTGGCAGCGGGGACCTTGAATAAAACCGGCTCCATCCTGTTCAAAGCGACTCGGGTGGGCAAAGACACTGCACTGGCGCAAATCATCACTATGGTGAAGCGCGCGCAGAATTCCAAACCACCCATCGGCCGCCTGGCTGATGTCATATCGGGCTACTTTGTCCCAGTGGTGATGATAATCGCCGTTGTGAGTGCTCTGGTGTGGCTGAACTTCGGTCCCGATCCTGCGGTAGCCTTCGCGATCGTCTCGGCAACTACCGTACTGATTATCGCCTGTCCCTGTGCGCTGGGCCTGGCCACACCCATGTCGGTCATGGTGGGCGTAGGCAAAGCCGCCGAGTCGGGTGTACTGATTCGCAATGGCGAGGCCCTGCAAATGGCGTCCAAAATCACCACTATGGTTCTCGATAAGACCGGCACCATTACCCTGGGCTCTCCCAAAGTCACCGACATCGTGCTGACGGGAGCGGACAACGAGAACAGCGTGTTGCAACTTGCTGCGAGTCTCGAGTCCGGATCCGAACACCCACTGGCGATGGCCATCGTGGAGTCTGCTCAAGAGCGGGGCTTACAGCTGGGCAAAGTCTCCAATTTCAGCGCGATAGTCGGCCACGGGATAGAGGGTGACGTTGACGGAAAACACCTGCTTTTTGGCAATGAAAAACTGATGCGCGAGCGACAGATTGCGTGTGGATCGCTCGTGGAGAAAGCTCAACAGTTGGCCTCCGAGGCAAAAACACCTATGTATTTCGTCGTGAATAACCAATTGGCCGCCATCATTGCCGTAGCGGACCCCATCAAGGAGGACTCCATCGCCGCGATCAAGCGACTCCAGCACAATGGCATACGCGTGGTTATGCTCACGGGTGATAACCGCGCCACCGCACAAGCAGTCGCCGCCAAGGTGGGTATAACGGAGTTCTTTGCCGAAGTCTTACCCCAGGACAAATCTGACAAGGTAGTTGAACTGCAAGCACAGGGTGAGATCGTAGGCATGACCGGGGACGGGATTAACGATGCGCCGGCCCTGGCCATGGCCAATGTGGGTTTTGCGATCGGTACGGGTACCGATGTGGCCATCGAAAGCGCGGACGTTACCCTGATGCGCGGCTCCCTGCACGGTCTCGCCGACGCCATTGCGGTGAGCAAGGCCACCTTGCGTAATATTAAACAGAATCTATTCGGTGCCTTCATCTACAACGTGGCTGGTGTGCCTATTGCTGCGGGTGTGCTGTACCCGTTTTTCGGCTTGTTGTTGAGCCCGGTAATTGCGGGCGCGGCGATGGCCTTTTCGTCACTGACGGTGGTAATGAATGCTAACCGATTGCGACTGTTCAAGGCGCAGGAACACTGAGAGGAGATATGAGCATGCTAATTGTCAATGTAGCCGGTGTGGTGCTTATCGGACTGATAGTGTGGTGGTTCTGGCTTTATAAAGCGAAGGAGGTGACTCTGGACGACCCCGCACTGGTAATTGTCGTGGAAAACGGAACCTACCATCCGGCGCGTATTAAACTCGCCGCCAATCAGGCGACAGAGCTGCGGTTCCTGCGCAAGGATGCCTCACCCTGTTCCGAGATGCTGTTATTTCCGGATTTGGACCTGAGTGAAAGTCTGCCGGTGAATAAACCCACGACAATCGCACTACCACCATTGGCAAAAGGCGAGTACCCGTTTCACTGCCAGATGCAAATGTATCGTGGAGTTCTGGCAGTAGAGTGAGGTGAAATCCCGTGCTATGAACCAGCCAAAAGTACACAGCCTGTGATTTGGGGGCTAGACTGGAAAAGCAACAGGCAGAAAAGTATCTCTTGGAAAGCGGGCCGATTGGCTCGATGGTCTGACAACGTACACCGTAGTTTCACAACCAAAGTGCTGCTTGGTCAGCACAAGAGGTACTCACAATGGCAACAAAACTTGGATACTGGACCAGCCTTCACGGACTCGCTACCTTGGTCCTGATCGGCGCCGCTCTCTACTTTCTACTGGTAGAGCATGGGGCCCATACGCTCCCCTATCTGCCCTTTTTGATTATTTTGATGTGCCCGCTGATGCACCTATTTATGCACAAGGGCCACGGCTCTACTGGTCATGGAGACCACAAACAGCAGAATGCGGAAGATGCCTTTCGTCGTGGACTGGAAGAGGGACGCCAGGAATCCACTAAACGCCCTTAGCTTCAAGCATAGTCAATTCTGTAGACAACTTCAGGGCGAGAAGCGGAGATGGCCGAGGTGAAAGTACGAGCGAGCTTCGGTGGAGCCGCCAGAACGGTCGATCAGATCCAGCAGTATCGAGAGATCTCGGCAGGATACGACCGGCGGGTTCGCGCCGATGAGCGACTGAGGCTGTGGCTCATTCATTGCCAGATGCAATTGTAGCGCAGCGTATTGAACCTTTAGTGTAGCCTATTCAGTTTTTCATCACAGACGCACTACTCATCCCCAACATTAATTCAAGTTCGAACTGCGCACGTTGTTTATTCTCGAATGGACCAACATTAGCACCCTCTCTCGTCAGAAAATACCACCACCCATTAATACGGTGGAAACGATCTGCGCGGAAAAAAATTGTCTGACGATGATCTGTTCTTCGTTGCATAGTGGGGCCTCAATTACTTTCCTTGACCAGGGCGACCATCAGAGCAGTTTGCTGATTGGTACCCCTGAATCACGCCAGATGATGGGACCATATCACAAAAACCGATTGACGCTCGGTTTTTTTTGTGCCACTTTACCCGGACTTCTCTGAAAACAGGAAATGTTCGGTAATGCTTCTGGGTGAACTTGAAAAGCAGGTACTTCAATATCTGTGGGAAACCGATCAGGCGGATGCCAAACAGGTGCATGCACATTTTAAAAAGCGCCGGGGCGGGTCACTCAATACTATCCAAAGCACGCTGGATCGCCTGTTTAAAAAAGGACTTTTGCTGCGTGAAAAGCATGGTCATGCCTTCCAATACATGGCGGCAGTTGAACGGCAAACTTTTATTGGCCAGCTGATCAGGGACATTACCAGTGATTTCAGTCCCACCGATGAAAATCCATTGTTGGCCGCCTTTACCTCCATGTCATCTGAGTTCAATGAAGACCAACTTGAAGAACTGGAACGGCTTATTGATGCGCAGCGGGCTAAAACGCAATTGGATAAAGATTCATGATTTTCGGATATATGGGGCTGGCCCTTAACTTGTTGACGATTGGGGTAATCAGTTTTGTTGTCGCCTTGTACACGGTTTCCGCGTTGAGCCATTACACGCGCAGACCATCAGTCCCGTTCAATGCGGTAGCCAGGCGTCGTCTGTTGTGGGGGATCGTCACTCTTCCCTGGGTGGCCAGTATCGTTTCCATGGCGATACTGATAGTGCCAGAACTGCTCCAGCAGAAAATGGATTGGTTATGGTCGATGGCTCATTTCCACCATGTCTATGAATTTGATTTTTTAAGCTGGCACGGACTTCCCTTGCTGCTATTTTGCGGCTTCTTCCTTTTTCTTTTTTACCGGAAGTTCCTGAATGCCGTGAAAACATCGATGGACCTGTATCAACTTGATTACTTTTCTGACGTGTATAAAGAGCAAAAGGCCATCTCTGTGCTGCAGGCAGATATACCCCTGGCATTTACATCGGGTTTTTTCCGGCCACGTTCCTACCTGACAACCGGACTTCTTTCGAAGCTGACTGAACAGGAATGCGATGTTGTCGAGCGGCATGAGTTAGCTCATGCCAAGCACTTCGATCCATTATTGAAATACCTGTTTTCCCTGTTCGCCGCATTTTTTCCGCGAGCGATTGAAGACCGTCTTAATCGCACTATGGCATTAGCGATCGAACAGAGTGCCGATGAAATGGTACTTAAACAAATACACGATGAAGCGCTTATCTCCAAAACCATTCTGAAAGTCGTGCGCTTGTGTAATGAGTACAATGTGCGTCACTCGCCCCCATTGGTGAACTGCCATTTCGTTGGCAGCCAGTTTCGGCATCGCATCCACTACCTGATGAATGAAGACAAGGGAAGGTCATTCCCGATGTCGACATTTAGCCTGCTGGCATTGTGTTTAATCGCATCAAGTACCCTGTCAGTTGACCTGTTCCATCACACGGTAGAACAAATTTTTTCTCACTAAGGGCCCTTTGAATGCCGCCATTCTTCTGTATTTCAACGACAGAAAAACCGACCGGTTCTCGGTTTTATCTTGTTAAGCCGGTATGGGTAAGCACCTGTATATTGGTCAGCATCCTGGGTGTGAATTTGCCCGTTAGTGCGAAAGAAGGCGGGATTCATACTCTCTCCCTGCAGGATGCTGTAACGCACAGCTTGAAAAATAATCCTGACCTTGCGGGTTATGACTATCGCTTGCAAAGCGTCAATGGTTATACACAGCAGGCCGCAGCACCTACCCCACCGGTTATCGGCCTTGAAGTTGAAGACGCCCTTGGTACGGGAGAGTATTCAGAGTTTGATAGTGCGCAGACCACGTTGAGTATTGGCTGGATTCTGGAAAAGGCGCTGATTGAAAAGCGAGTACAGGCCGCCGAGTCGAACAAGTCTGTCGTTGAGATTAATCATGAAATCCAGCGCTACGACATTGCTGCTGAAACCGCGCGGGATTTTCTGGCAGTTCTGGCCTTTCAGGAACGATTGGCATTGGCCAAAAATGCGCAGCAGCACGCACAAGAGGTACTTGCCGAAGTAAGCCGACGCGTCAGTGCTGCCAAAACTCCACTGGCTGATCAATTAAAGGCAGAGGTCAATCTCGAGCGTCGCGCACTCGAAGTAGAAGACCTTGAGCATGAATTGCTGTCAGCCAAACGCAAACTGGCTGCTCAGTGGGGAACAACCACCGTTGAGTTTGACCAGGTATCAGGTAACCTGGAGCCCAAGCAGAATTTGCTACCGTATGCCGAGATTGAAGAAGCCATCACTAACAATCCTTCCATACATTATTTCCTCACGCAGGAACGTGTGGCCGCATCTGAAATAGCCCTGGCCGAGGCAGAATCACAACTTAAATGGGAGTTTTCTGCAGGGCTCAGGCGTTTTGAAGCCACTGACGATTATGGTGTGATTGCCAGAGTATCAGTACCTCTGGGCGGGTCGAAGCGCAATCAGGGCAAAATATCCGCCCTGACAGCGCAGCAGAGTCTCTACCAGAATGAAGCGCGCGCTGCCGAAATCAAACTCAAAACTCGGCTCTTTGTTCTTTATCAAGAGCTCCAGCATTTCCGTCATATCGGTGAGGCGTTGGAGCAACGGATTATTCCACGTCTGGAACGGGCACTGGTAGAAACACAAAAAGCCTATCAAATGGGCAAATACACCTATCTGGAATGGGCTTCCATTCAACAGGAATTGCTCGATGCCAATCTGGCGCTGATCGATGCTGGTCTAACGAGCCAGCTGAACGCTATCGAAATTGAACGGTTAACCGGGCAGACGTTATCCCCGTCAGGTGAGGAAAAGTAATGCGCAAAACATTTTGGCAACCCCTGCTTATCGGAGTTCTCCTCGCTTCATTTGCCGGATTATCGACTCCAGTGATCGCTTCAGAGACAGAGGCCAAACAGGAAGATCCGGTGAAGGGACCACATCGCGGGCGTTTACTCACCGAGGGTGGTTTTGTTCTTGAATTGTCCATATTCGAAACCGGTGTTCCCCCGGAATTCAGAGTGTGGGTGACGAACGATGGGCAGCCCGTAACACCCGAAGAGGTATCCCTGACCGTCAAATTGACGCGCCTGGGTGGTATTGTCGATACGATCGGTTTCAAACCACAGGACGATTTTTTACGTGGCGACATGGAAATCTACGAGCCGCACTCATTTGTGGTGACGATCATTGCTCACTACCAGGGCAAAAACTTCCAGTGGCAATACGATAACTTCGAGGGTCGTACCACGATCAATCCTGACGCTGCCGAGGCGATGGAAATTTCCACAGAAATCGCAGGCCCCGCAGTATTGACTGAAACGGTGAGTGTCTTTGGCAAGCTGGTTTCTCCAGTCCATGCCACCCGTCAAATAACGGCGCGGTTTGATGGCCAGATCAGTGCTGTTCATGTGAACCAGGGGCAGCAGGTAAAGGCGGGTGAACCACTGCTGACGGTCGAGAGTAACGAAAGCCTCAAGTCTTATACGGTTTCATCACCGATCAACGGTGTAGTGATAGTGCGCAATGCCAATCCCGGTGAACAAAGTAATGACCAGGTGTTGTTATCACTGCTTGATACCTCGGTACTCATAGCCGAGTTGGCCGTGTTTCCAATGGACAGGCACCGTGTCCATCCAGGTGACAGGGTGCGTTTGGTGGCCAATGGCCGTACGGATGTCATCGAGGGTAGCGTGACTTCCATAGACGCCCAAATACAGCCTAACCAATCGTCCGTTGTCCGGGTTGCTGTCGACAATTCAGCCGGTTTGCTGGCAGCAGGTCAGTTCGTCAATGGTCAGATCGAAGTTGCCAACTATGAAGTGCCATTAGCGGTAAAGCGCAGTGGCTTGCAAAGCTTCAGAGATTTTACCGTCGTCTTTGCCAAGATCAACAACGAATACGAAGTACGCATGCTGGAGTTGGGTCGAGAAGCTGGCGAATGGGTTGAGGTGTTAGGCGGTCTGGCTGCAGGTACGGAGTATGTGGCAGCGAACAGTTACATCATCAAGGCCGATATTGAAAAATCCGGCGCTTCTCACGACCACTAAGGACTCGCCATGCTTGATTACCTGATTCATTTTGCCATTCGGCGGCGAGCGCTGGTTATGGTCGCAGTGCTCGGCCTCTGTGGCCTCGGGCTGTGGAATTTCACAAGACTGCCCATTGATGCCGTGCCGGATATCACCAATGTCCAGGTGATGGTCAATACAGAAGCGCCCGGCTACACACCACTGGAGGTCGAGCAGCGTGTCACTTTCCCGATCGAAACGGCGATGGCTGGCTTGCCCAGTTTGCAATATACACGCTCGGTGTCTCGCTATGGATTGTCACAGGTCACGGTGATTTTCAGCGATGACACGGACATCTATTTTGCGCGGCAATTGGTCAATGAGCGCCTGGCCAGGGCGCGTGCCAACTTGCCAGGTTCCATGGAACCGGAACTCGGCCCCATTGCTACAGGTCTGGGTGAAATCTTCATGTTCACGGTGGATGCAGAGCCGGGGACAAAAAATGCCGACGGCTCGCTGGTGACTTCCACTGATTTGCGCTCAGTCCATGACTGGATCATCCGTCCGCAGTTGTTGCGTGTGCCTGGGGTGGTGGAAGTAAACCCCATCGGTGGCTACAAACGAGAAATCCTAATTGCCATTCAACCGGAAACATTGCTCGCCTTCGGCGTTAGCCAGGCTGACATTATTGAGGCTATTAAAAACAACAACGATAACCGTGGTGTCGGCTTTGTGGAGCGCAGCGGTTCACAATGGCTGCTGCGAGTTTCAGGGCAAGCGCAACAGATCGAGCAACTCGGCAGTATCCTGATCAAATCCGAAAAGGGTATTCCGCTTCGTCTCAGGGATGTTGCCAACATCCAGGAAGGCAAAGAGATGCGCTCGGGCGCAGCCACGCAGAATGGCCGTGAAGTGGTGATGAGTACGGTTTTTATGCTGGTCGGTGAAAACAGCCGCACCGTAGCCAAAGGTGTGGCAGCCAAGCTGGAAGAGATCAAAAAGGGCCTGCCAGAGGGGATCACTGCGACGGCGGTCTATGACCGTACCGGTCTGGTCGATAAAACCTTGCTAACCGTCCAGAAGAACTTGCTGGAAGGTGCGTTGCTGGTCATCGTTATCCTGTTTGTCCTGTTAGGCAATGTAAGGGCAGCTCTATTGACGGCAGCGGTTATCCCGGTTGCGATGCTGATGACCATCACTGGCATGGTCCATACGCGGGTCAGTGCCAACCTGATGAGTCTGGGAGCCCTGGATTTTGGATTGTTAGTGGATGGCACCATCATTATTGTCGAAAACTGCCTGAGACGCTTGGGTCATGCGTCTTCACCCAACCGGACTTTGGCTACTCGTGAGCGCTTCGATATTGTCTTCACCGCCACGCACGAGGTTATTCGACCAGCACTGTTTGGCGTGTTCATCATTACCGCCGTTTATCTCCCTATATTTGCGCTGAGTGGGGTGGAGGGAAAAATGTTCCAACCGATGGCGATAACAGTCGTCATAGCGCTGCTCTGTTCCATGGTGTTGTCCATTACCTTCGTGCCGGCTGGTATCGCATTGCTGTTTCGTAAACCGGTTACAGAGAAAGATACTTTTGTGGTCAGGGGAGCGCGTACCATTTACCAACCGCTATTGCATGCTGCATTGAAGGCTCGATGGCTGATTGTGGGCTTGGCGTTGGGATTAGTCATTGTTTCTGGTTTTCTGGCTACGCGTCTGGGTAGTGAGTTCGCGCCCAATTTGGATGAAGGCGATATTGCAATGCACGCGCTGCGCATTCCCGGAACCTCATTGAGCCAGGCGGTCGCTATGCAAAAAACACTGGAAGCGCGTATTAAACAGCTTCCCGAGGTGGAGCGCGTGTTTGCCAAGATTGGGACTGCTGATGTTGCCACTGATGCTGTGCCACCGAGCGTGGCAGATAACTTTATCATTCTCAAACCACGCGAGCAGTGGCCCGATCCCGCGAAGACCAAGGAGCAGGTTGTCGATGAACTGGCCACGTTGGTAGAAACAATTCCCGGTAACCGATACGAGTTTCTCCAGCCTATTCAAATGCGCTTCAATGAATTGTTGGCTGGCGTCAGGGCGGAGCTGGCTATCAAGGTGTTTGGGGATGACTTCGAGCAATTGGACGCCATCGGCAAAGCGATCCAGGCTTCAATCACCAACGTGGAAGGCGTTGCCGATATCCAGATGGAACAAACGACGGGTCTTCCTATCATGACCATTGCGCCAAAAGTTGATGTCTTAGCGGCTTATGGCATCGATATCAATACGTTACAGGATCAAGTAGAGGTAGCATTACGTGGTGAAGTAGCCGGGCAGTTTTACGAAGGCGACCGCAGGGCAGACATTGTGGTGCGCTTGCCTGAGTCGCGCCGCGCGGACATCGATGCGCTGAATTATTTGCCTATTCAACTGCCAAATCTGGATACTGTACCTTTGCAGGAACTGGCTTCGCTGGAATTAGTTAAAGGTTTTAATCAGATCAATCGCGAGAATGGCAAACGGCGTGTTGTTGTTACCGCCAATGTCAGGGGAAGGGATCTGGGTACCTTTGTCGCAGATATCCAGGCCGCTATCGGTGAAAACGTCGAAGTGCCGGCAGGTTACTGGATCGAATACGGTGGCACCTACCAGAACCTGCAATCAGCGTCTAAACGGCTGACACTGGTGGTACCGATAACACTGATCATGATCCTTGGCCTGTTATTCCTGGCGCTCAACTCCGTCAAGGATGCGTTGATCATATTTACCGGCGTACCATTGGCGCTAACGGGCGGAGTTTTGTCGTTGCTTATGCGGGATATTCCGTTTTCCATTTCAGCGGCAGTCGGCTTTATCGCCTTATCGGGCATCGCCATTCTGAATGGCCTGGTGATGGTATCGTTCATTCGCGAATTAGTCAGGGAGGGCGTCGACATCGACAAGGCGATTGTTGAGGGCGCGCTAACTCGTTTGCGCCCGGTCATCACCACGGCACTGGTTGCTTCACTGGGTTTTGTGCCAATGGCACTCAACACCGGTATTGGTTCCGAAGTGCAGCGTCCATTGGCTACGGTAGTTATTGGTGGGGTTATTTCCTCGACGTTGTTGACCCTTTTTGTCCTTCCAGCCCTGTACCGGATTGTGCATGGCAAGCGAATCCAGGGTAAATCACATTCAAGCCAATACGTGTCTGAGCCGAGTTGATGTCCATCCCGGCCTACATTTTCAGCGAGGGATTGTGAGCTGGATTATCACCAAGTATTTTATTACCGCAGGCATGGTTGTGCTGATCTCTGAGCTGGCCAAGCGCAGTGACAAAATGGGCGCATTAGTGGCTGGATTGCCCGTGGTCACCCTGCTGACATTGACCTGGCTGTACCTGGAAAACCAGCCCACGGCCAAAATCGCCAATCATGCCTGGTATACGTTCTGGTACGTGCTACCGACGCTACCAATGTTTCTGGCTTTCCCCTGGCTGCTACATCGCTTTGGCTTCTGGCCCAGCATGATAGCTTCGATGCTGCTGGCCATTATTTGTTTTGCTGGGTTTGCGCTGGTGGTGAAACGCTTTGGTATTGAATTGATATAGCACACGTTTGTAACAGTTTTCAGTTGTGTCCTGTGCATGACGATTGATTCGTTTCCCCATGATAATGTAGTTAGTAGCTCTGATCGTCGTCTCTTCTGCCACCATCCACATTACGCACTCGCCTAGCCCTTCGCCAAGGCCTCTAACACAAGGCTGATATTTGAATATTGTTGACCTCCACGGTCACATGAACCAGTTCGCCGTGGATACTCAACAACTGTTTGAAGTAGTTGGGTTGGGCTTCATCTGCCGCGAGAAGTGACAGGATGCAGGCGTACTTGCGCTTCCCAACTCGCCACACATGCAGATCCGTGATATCGGCCTTAATCGGACTTGCCGCGATGACCTCTCGAATTTCAGCCACTACAGGTGCAGCCATTTCGGCATCAAGCAGTACGCGGCCTGTATCACGTAACAAACCATACGCCCATGCTAAAACCAGTCCCGCGCCTACGATACCCATCACCGGGTCCAGCCAGTTGGCTCCCCAGAATTTCCCACCCGTGAGCGCAACTATGGCAAATACCGACGTCACCGCGTCGGTGATGACATGAAGATAAGCAGATCGCAAGTTAAGATCATGGTGATGGTCATGGTCATCAGTTCCATGCTCGTGGTGATGGGCACCACCATCCTTGAGCAGCCATGCACAAATCAGATTCACCAGTAAGCCGGCCCCAGCAATTGCTATGGCTTGATCGTATTGGATTGGTGTTGGTGATATCAGGCGTTCCACCGACTGAAACAGCATTAGCCCGGCAACGCCAACCAGAAAAATTGAGCTGGTATATCCTGCCAGCACCTCAATCTTCCATGTACCAAAGGCAAACCGGGTATCGTTGGCAAAGTGTCGAGCAGCGGCGTATGCCATAGTTGAGAGCCCGAGCGCTAAAGCGTGCGAACTCATGTGCCAGCCATCCGCCAGCAGTGCCATAGAGTTGTACGTCCATCCGCCAACGATTTCAGCCACCATCATTACAGCTGTTAGTACGACTGCCCAACGAGTGTTTCTCTCGGCCAATGGGTTGCCATCATCAAATACATGTGTGTGACGCCAAGCGTCACTCGAGGAGAAAGTTTGCATGTGCTGGCATCCCTAGTATTGATAATTTATACTATACCCCAGTATACTAATCTATAACAGAGGGAAAGGCACTATGCCGCATACGATCAAGAGCAAAACGAAATTGCTGACCCGCGTCAAACGCATCAAGGGACAAGCGGGTGCACTGGAAAAAGCGCTTGAGCAGGAAACTGAGTGCATGGCGATTCTTCAGCAGGTTGCCGCCATTCGTGGAGCAGTCAGTGGATTAATGACTGAGGTACTGGAAGGGCACATCCGCGAGCACCTCGGCGCCGAGGGCATCCCTCCTGAGCAGCGTAGTGAGGAGTTGGAGCAAGTAGTAGCTGTATTGCGATCATACTTAAAATAGAGGGTCAGGTAGGAATGGCACTGACTTAAGCGCAAGCCGTTTTTGATTTGTTGTTGTCATCGTGTGCGTTTCTGTTCCATTCCCGCTGTTTCGGTGGATGTCCATATTTCCTGATTAGAGCCTGTAGTTCTTCCCGCGGCCTGGTCAATAGC
>JANNVJ010000024.1:0-32537 GCA_031414375.1 Haliea sp. | reverse complement strand
GAACGCTGGGACGAGAAGTACCCGACGATCAGTCGATCCTGGCGCAGTCACTGGCAGCACCTGAACACACTGTTCCAGTACCCGGAGGATATTCGTAGGGCAATCTACACCACCAACGCTATTGAGTCTTTGAACAGTGTGGTCCGCAAGGCCGTCAAGAAACGCAAGCTGTTTCCCACGGACGATTCAGCCCTCAAGGTAGTGTATCTGGCGATCATGGATGCGTCGAAGAAATGGACGATGCCAATCCGGAATTGGAAAGCAGCGCTCAACCGGTTTATGATCGACTTCGAAGACCGGCTGATCAACTATGTTTAACCCGGGCGGTTACACAGAATTATTTACAGGCTCGCGCGGAGCCCCTTCAGAGACTCCGCACTTGCCATCTACTCAGTCATTTTCTGCTTCAGGCTCGTCATCTCCTGAATCCTCGTCATCGTCGTCTGTGGCACAGTCATCGTCTGAGTCGCCATCAGCCGCGGTGCAGTCATCGTCCTCATCATCGTCATCGTCGTCTGTGGCACAGTCATCGCCTGAGCCACCGTCAGCCGCAGTACAGTCATCGTCCTCATCATCGTCATCGTCTGTGGCGCAGTCATCGTCTGAGCCAGTGTCAGATTCCTCGCAGTCGTCGTCCGATTCATCATCAAACTCCTCACCGTCCAGGGCATCCTCCTGCTCAAACTCCACCTCATCAGCAATACCGTCCGCTACCTCCTCATCCTTGACCTTGACCAGGTCTCCCACCTGCAACTGGCCGAAGAAGTTCTGTGAGCCGATGTCATCGTCGTTCTGGTTTTCAAACTCGGCACCAACTGTACTGAAGGTGATCCCCAGTAATGTAATGTCCACACCGGCAGTGAAGCTGTCCACCTGCGCCTGCAGGATGCTGTCATCGGGCTCATCGCGGCGTATGCGGCTGGCCACCAGCGCATCATCTACCTTGATCGCCTCCACCTCCACGAAATTGCCGCTGGCAAGATCACCCAGCGTCAAGGGATCTGCCTGGTCCGTGTCATCGTCCAGCAGGGTGGTGCTGTCCACCTGCACCGTCACTGTGCCGGTGAAGAATTGCAGGGTAAGCGTGCCTGCTGCAGCATTGACCGACGCGACTTTCGCCTCCAGTTCCACCCGGCCACGACGTGACTTAACTTCTTCGGCAATCAGAATGCTCCCATTCCAGGTGCCTTCTACCTCCACAATCACGCCATCGGCCAACACCAGGTCTGCGGGCTCCAGGATGGCGTTGGTCGCATCGACAGCCACACCGTTCACGTCAAAGTGTCCCTGATCCACCAGATTGCTGATCGCACCCTGCACACTGAGCTCATCACCGTCATCCGGGCCGTTGGACGCATCATCGTCCTCCAGCTCAATCCGGTCTGCCACAATGGTGCTGCCCGTCAGCGTACCGCGTACCTCCACGAGCATCCCCTCGGTGATACTGCCACCGGGAACGTCTGACAGGTCGGCGCTGCTGAAATCAACCACGTAGGTATCCAGCGTAAACGTGGTGCCGGTGAGGCCGGACACCGTGCCTTTCAGTTCCACTTCACTGCTTCCAGCAACAAAGTCGGACTTCTTCTCAATCCGCGTGGCGCGCAGCTGTGCGCCGTTTTCAACAAAGCCCGAGACCTCTACCAGGTCGCCCACCGCCAGCGTATCGAAGCTGACGCCATCGAAGACTGTCCCGGTACGCTCGGCGATAACTTCAACCCCCAGTACGGTGAGCAGCAGCGAGTCGCCGTCCTGCCCCGGCACAATGGCCGATACCGGACCCTGTACGTCATCATCAAACACCACCTGCTCCGCCGTGCCGGTCTTGCCGTCCGCATTGACTGTGCCATGCACAGTGACCACCATCCCGAGGCGCAACTTGTCCTCAGCCGAGCTCTCACCATCGAGTGAAACAGCCGATTCATCCGTCTCAAACTCCACACCATTGACAAAAATACTGCCAAAGCCATCAATCGTCCCCGTGCTGGATAACTGCGAGGTGTTCACATTGTTGGGATTGCCGGGCGCTGCCGCTAGACTTCCTCCTCCGCCACCGCCGCCGCAGCCGGTCAGTGCGAATCCTAACGCCAGGCCAAGTACTTTTGAGTAGGTTGAAGTCTGCATGAGGTAATCCCCTTGTTTATCAGTATTGATGCGAGCTTGTTGGTTGAGCCTTAAATGGGAATATATTCCCATATTATGTTGCAAGTCAATACAGAATGTGAAAATTAATATCTCATAACCAAAAGCGATATCTCATCGCAAGCGGGGCTCGCTTGCCACTGTCAGACCAAGACAGGTGCAGATAGAGGCCACTGGGGGGGGCATTGGCAGTTGTGGATCGCGGAGGCTTGAGCGGCGGGAGTAAAAGTGATTTCAGCACCCAAGCCCCGATGTTGTGCTAGACACTATTGCAGTAACTCAACCTTTATAGAGAGCTGGGTCGAGTTCGCCCGACTGGATTGCCCGCGCGAGGCAATACCCTGGTTCTGTTCACTGGCGGTATTGCTAATGACGCCGATGGGAAGCCACTGGCCCAATGCCCCGCTCACCTGCGATTGCAATTGCTGCGTGGTTACGGTCTGGCCTTCAAGCTGGTTGTTGCTCTGGTCAATACTAATGCGCGCTACACCGTCATTGACCCAGGTAGTGGCATAAAATCCACTCACCGCATCGACATAACCCTGCTGATAATAGCGACGTCCATCCCGACCAGTCGTGTAACTCTGGACTGGCGCTGTCATTCCGGTAGAAATATACGCGGGCAGCCCTTCGGTAGCCCTGACTGACTGATTGCCGTTGTCCGTGCTCGTGCCACTGTGATTCGTTACCCTAACGGTAGTCCTCGTTTCGGTAGTGCGCCTACCCGAGCCAGTCGTAATAGTGGTATTGCCGGTTTTGATACCCCCTTCAACATCGACACCGCGGCGACTATCGCTGCCGACTCCGTCGGATCGCAGCGAAACCTGTAACTGCCTACCCGCACGATCAAGTTGCTGCAGGAGTTCACGGGTTTTGGCCAGCTCTTGGGGAGTAACATTTAATACCAGTTGATTTTGGTAGAGGCTGACCGAGCTGCCCTCGGACAGAAAGGGCAGGATGGTCGCTTTTATCTGTTGCGGATTGGCATAACTCACCTCAATCGTGGTCAATTGCCGTTGGGCCACTGCACCACAGGTGAAAGCACATAACAGGAACAAGACGATTAGACGCATGGCTGCAGCTTAGCAAAAGACAGCAACAGATCAATACCTATGTCACCCTATAGTCTTCTATCCGAAATTTCCGTGTCGCTCTGCGGTACTCGCCAACACTGCCGGGCCAATTATTGGTAATCCGGCCACCACTTTTATACCAACTGTCCGCCACACGATTCCACACCATGGCCTGCAGCCGCCGTTGTAGATCTGCGTTGTAGTGTGCTTCGATTTCAGCGCGTACTTCCAGAGCGCAGGCGCGGTTGCTCTGTAGGGCAAGTAGCGCCTGCACAATATAGTCAGCCTGTGACTCGGCCATGAGTAAGATAGAGTTGTGGCCCAGGTTCGTATTGGGGCCATACATGAAAAATAGATTAGGAAACTCACTGGTGGTAATGCCCAGATAAGCACTGGCACCGTTTGACCAGTGATCAGCGAGTGCGACGCCTGACTGGCCCGTGACGGCTATGCCATCAAGAAAAGGATTGGTGACAAACCCTGTACCGAAAATAATCACGTCGCAGGGGAAATGGTGCTCGTCCTGCGTGAGCACGCCTGTCTCATCCACAGCAGCGATGGGATCGGTAATAACTTCTACATTCGTTTTCACCAAGGCCTCATAATAGCCATCGGCTACCAGTATCCGCTTGGCGCCTATCGGGTAGTCGGGCTGCAATTTCTGGCGCAGGGTCTCATCTGCCACCGTACTATTAAGATAACTTTGGCACGCCATTTTTAACAGCCAGTTGGTGAACCGGTTACCCTTGATTGCGGTGTAGACAATCAGTTCATTCCTCAGGTAAATTTTCAAACGAGACATGCGCTGGAGTACGGGAAATATGCGTATCAGATTCTTTTCCCAATCTTTGTACGGCTTGTCACTCTTCTGTGATACCCAGTTAGCACTGCGTTGAAAAATTCGTAATGTCCCCGCGCTCTTGGCCACAAAGGGGACAAACTGGACGGCGCTGGCGGCGTTGCCAATCACCGCAACAGACTTTCCCGCAAGATCAAGACTATGATTCCAGTCGGCGGAATGAAATTGAGGCCCGCGAAACGATTCCATACCGCTATACCGGGGTATATGCGGTTTATGCAACTGGCCGACAGCACTCACCAGGAACTGCGAGCGCATTACTTCACCATTGGCAAGCTCCACAGTCCATTGACTTGCGCCAGCATCGTAGGCAGCTGACAGCACTTCGCACCCAAATTTCAAGTGGGCGGTAATTCCGTTCTTCTGGCACGTATTCTTGATGTACCCAAGAATCTGCGGTTGCTCTGACCACTGATAATCCCAGTCTGTCTTGGTCTCAAAGGAGAAGCTGTAGAGTGCTGAGGGCACATCACACTCTGCGCCTGGATAGTGATTGTCGCGCCAGGTGCCCCCAACACCCTGCGCCTTTTCCAAAACCACAAAATCGTCAATGCCTGCGCTCTTAAGCTTAACTGCCAGACAGATTCCGGAGAATCCGCTCCCTATGATGATGCATTTATAGGATTCCATGTAGATCAATCTCCGCCATCGCTTCCTTGATCCATGCCAGGTTGTCTTTCCGCGCTCGGCTTAACGTCGTGTCCTCATCAATACTATAAACTCGCGCAGCATTGCGGCCGAGAATTTTTGCCTTCACTCCGTCAGTCAGCGCCGGATATCCGTAGCGCTCCTGATACTGTTCAGGAATCTGAAAAGCGCGAAAGGCGTCGATCAACGGCTGGGTGTTGCCGTACCAGACAGAATCGGTTCCCCAAAGAATATTGTCTTCGCCCAGCGCAAGCAGCAATTTACCCAGTACGTGTGCAGCTTCTTCAGGCCGCTTGATCAGTATGTACCAGGTACTGCCCAGTTCAGCGTAAACATTTCCTCCCGGGGCGATGCCAGCATCGCGTAAACTTTGTATCAGCCTGTCGGTACCCTGCTGCACGATGCCGTCAGTGAATGGGCCCTCACCGCGTTCAAGCGTGCCATCAGATCGGGGAATTTCATACCCGGAGTGATAAACCAGAAACAATAGATCAGGGAACGCCGCGGCGGCGGGCCCAATATCACTGGGCGATCCTGCGGGCGCCAAACCCGACAAACCTTTGTGCGCACATATAATCTTCACGCCCAGTTCCTGAGCCCGGTGTAAAAATGGGAGGCCGCACTCTTCATCATCAAGCATCCAGCCGTTGGGCGATGCTGCCCCGTGCGGCGCGTTCCCGAAAAGTGTATAGACTTTAAATCCATTGGGCCGACAGCGATCCACGATGTCGGGCATACGATCCAGCTCACCTGGCAGATTCGGATGAACAATGGCGTGGTGCAGTAGTCTTCCAGTGCCTGCCAGGCGATCAACCAGCTCCCGCGTTGCCGCAATTTCTGTGTTGGACAATATATTTGTCTCTTCAGTACCCGGGGCTGACGTCAATACGGCAAGGCTCGTTTCGCTTTCCAGGAATACACAACGCAAATACTCGCCGAGTGACAAGTCAGTCTTCAGGTTCAATCCGGAGAAAAGCTCTGGAGCGATCTGGCGAATGAAATGATGGACGCCGGTGGCGCCAGGCAATGCCGTGCGGTGCCCGGCGACAAAGTGGGTTTGAACATCGATCACGAGAGACTGCCCTCGAAACAGTTCATTAGCCTCGTCTATGTCGGTACCGCTTGACGCATTTACGCGATAAAAGTGATTTTTTGCTGCACAATTAATGGCGAAAAGTGATGCCGCCGTACCTAGCCGACTGGCAGAGTACTGCGCAAGCGTCTGATTCAGCTGGCCAGCAGCAGTTGCTGCGCTACCATGGAATACCTCCAGGGCTTGCCGATCTCTATGGCAATAAACAGGAGCACAGTACTCATCACTTGAAAGTCGGGCCAGAAGCGTCGGCGCCGGCATCGCTGTTTTCCAATATTGCGGTCGGTACTTCTGTGGGTACCACGCCTTCATCATGCGCTATAGTTCTCTGTAACATCTTTACGCCAACCCATTAACCCTTAGTGGAGCGTTTCTTTTCGTACACCCAGACAGCAGCGGGGGGAAAATTGATGGCAATGCGGCGCACCCTGCTGCCCTCAAAATCCAGACGTTTGGCCAGGACCGCCGATATGGGCGGAAACGGGGAATAGGTGAATTGGACAAGGCGACCTCCTACCGGTAACACGGAGGCGATTTCTTTGAGGATTCTAAACCGTTGCTTGGCGGGCAAACTCAACAAGGGCAAGCTGGATACTATCGTCGCCGGTGCCTTCAAGTGGGACATCTTTAACAGGCGGCTCAAGCGTGCGGCATCCGCTCGCAATACTCTTACAGTGGGAAACAGTAGCGACAGCTGATGCGCCATAGAGGCACATGTTTCAATGACAGTCAGTTGTTCCGTTGCTATGCCATGCTTTAAAAGTGCGGCAGTAATTGCGCCGGTTCCGCCACCCAGCTCGACGACCGGCCCAGCAGCTGGAATAACCTGTGAGGCCATGGCAGACGCTAACTGCTGGCCGCTTGGCATCACTGCACCCACTGCCCGTGGGTTGCGCAGCCAGCGAGATACGAAGAGTTGATTCCCTGCAGCCGCCGCGCCTCTCACATGGCTCCCCTGAGCATTCGCTCTATGTGGCTGTTGGAGTGGCTCATTATTGGTACTCTATAGTCCAGGGGCACCGAGTGAGTGCGGTGCGCGATCATACTACAAATCTACAAACAGGTCGCTCACCGGCACTGGCTGCGATACTACCTTTATCTCCAGCAGTTGATCTGCCAGTGTCTGCCAACGCTCCTGTGTCATTGCGCCGAGACGACCAGCGCTACCGTTACTTACCAGCTCTCGCTGTGCGTGCGCACTCTGCGCAAACGTTTCTGCCGACATGGCTCTATTCAAAACCTGCATCGCGGCATTCGTACTTATCGGATCTTGCAGATAACTCTCCCAACCACTGCGCACCGCCGTGACCATGCTCTTTACCTCTGCCGGAACTTTCTTCATCCTCTCACGACTTGTAACAAGCACAGCGGTGTAGGGATTGTAGCCACTGTCAGCAACGAGGAATGTTTTCACCTTGATTCCTGCAGCAGCCGCGCTCAGGGGCTCGCTCGTGACAAAACATTGCTGGGACACCTTAGGGTCATTTTGAAAATTCCCGATGCCTCCAAGATATGGGGCCGTGACCACCGTCAGGGGAGCGTACTTCTTTTTGAGGTACTGCGCATACGGCAATCCAGACTGCCACAACAGAACACCGTCGCTATGCATAATTTGTTCAAGAGACGTAAATCCTCGCTCTGCGTGCGTCATAATGCCGTGTGGGCTCACTTGGTAGGTGGCAAACAGTGCAACGACATTGTCTGCACCGCGAGCCCGAGCAATGATCACTTCGTCTGCCGACACTATCGCATAATCAACTTTGCCCGCCTGTAGCATCTGAATCGTTGGCGTCCCCGAACCACCTTCGACGATTTTAACGTCAAGGCCATTCTCTCGAAAATAGCCATGCACTTGCGCTGCATAGAAGCCGCCAAACTGCGGTTCAGGCTTCCAGTTAAGTGCCAACACCAGCGGCGCTGCAGAGACTGCCGGTGCTGTTAGTAACTGTAGAGTCAACAGTACGAAAAAAAGACGGCCAAGCACTTTCTGCATCACGACTTCCTCAGATAAGGTCTGCCACGCAATAGAAGTCGGCTGATGACTTCAATAACAAAAACCAACAGTAGAGCCAATGCGCTGGACATTATGACCCCACTAAATACCAAATCCACGCGCTGTTGCGTGCGGGCAGCATCAATCAAGCTACCCAGTCCGCCACCGGCGATAAACTCACCGACTATTGCACCGATTACGGCCAATCCTGCGGAGATTTTTATACCGGTCAGGATATAAGGTATCGCGGAGGGGATTTGTAATTTACAAATAAGCTGCCAAACCGTTGGCTTGTATAGTTTAAATAATTCCTTCAAGTGCGGATCGGTTTCCTGCAACCCGGTTAATGTATTAGCGAGGATTGGAAACAAGGACACAATGAAGGCTGATGCCTTAACGGTCGGCTGTCCAAATCCGAACCATATCACCAGTAGCGGAGCGATCGAGATGATTGGCACTGTTTGGAAAAAAATACAGAAAGGTAGTATGGCGCGGCGTACGATAGGAATCGCAAAAAAAAGCAGTGCCAGTGAAACGCCGCTCACTATGCTCAATCCAAGGCCCCAACTGATCGCCTCTGCAGTGCTGAGGGTCGCTGCGAATATCTCCGGCCACAATTCTACCGTCGTATGATAAATTTGCAGCGGGGACGGCAACAGATAAGATGCTACCCAGCCATGTGCGACAGCCCATTGCCAAAGAGCAAGCAGCAGTGCGAGAAAAATCCATGCCGGAAATTTGTCCGCAAGCCACAGCCTCAGCTTAGCTATCATCGCCCCACCTTACTATAGCTGGTCCCAGACATACTCTGTTCAATTTCCCCAAATAGCTGCGTATAGGTTTGTACGACAGAGTTGAAAACCGGCGTTAGTTTCAGCAACTGGGTACGCTGCTCAAATATGATGGCGCGCCAGTCCTTCATGCATCCGAGATTGTCCATCAGTAATATTCGATCCCCCAGATAGACTGCTTCGGCGATCGAGTGAGTGACAAAAACATATTGCAGTTTCAGACGCACTTTTAGATCAAGCAACAGATCCTGCATTCTGAAACGAGATCGTTCATCGAGAGCCGCAAACGGCTCGTCAAGAAGAACAATTTTTGGCTCTGTGATCAAGGCGCGTGCAAGCGCCACGCGCATTTGCATTCCGCCACTGAGTTCACCAGGGAAATGCTGCAACCGATCAGCCAGTCCAATCTGGCGTAGCAGGTCGACCGCTCGCGCCGTGGATGAAGGCGCTTTCTTTTTCGTTAATTCCAGCGGCAGGAGTACGTTCTCAAGGCATGTCCGCCAAGGTACCAAACGCGGTTCCTGAAAGACATAACTCATGTGCGCCGCCAGAGCAGTAGCGATATGTATGGTGCCGCTACTGGGCGTCTCTAGCCCCATCAGCAGTCGCAATAATGTGGTTTTACCGCAGCCCGAAGGACCGAGAAGACATAGGCTCTCGCCCTCGGACAGGCTGAAGGACAATCCTGAAAAAACAGCGCGCTCATCGGTGGAGAAGCACTTGCCTAGCTGTTTCACCTCGATTGAGGACATGTGATGCGCGCCGCTGTTGTATAGGCCGGAGTAGCGCCCGATTCTCCGCGAGATCACCCACACAATCAATAGCGCCCGGGCGCTCGGCTCTACCGATGTGCCAGTCAGCGTTCAGCTCAGGGTAAGCTTGGTCGCCGAAATTTACTTCTCAAGACTTCAATGACAATGGGCAACACAGATAGTGCGATGACCGCTAAAACGACTAGCTCAAAATGCTTTTTGACAAACTCCATCTCGCCAAACAGCACGCCTGCTCCAACGCAAACCGTTACCCATAGTACGGATCCTATTGAGCTGAATAGGAGAAAACGCAAATACGCCATTTTTCCGATACCGGCCACAAACGGAGCAAAGGTGCGTATGATTGGAACGAAACGCGCAATGATAACTGTGCGCGATCCGTATTCGTTGTAATACTGCTCGGTTTTAAGTAAATGCGCCCGCCGAAAGAACAAAGAATCCTCAAACTTGAATACTTTGGGACCGAGAATACGCCCCGCCCAGTAGTTGGTATTGTCGCCACAGAAGGCTGCGGCAACAATGACAATGCCAACCAGCCAGGGGTCTAAAGCACCCGTGGAGGCGGCGATGGCACCTGCTGCGAACAGCAGTGAATCACCCGGCAAAAACGGGGTGACCACCAGGCCGGTTTCAGCAAAAATAATGAAAAACAGGATGGCGTAGATCCACATACCATAGGTTTGCACCATAAATGCCAGGTGTTCATTGATATTCAGGATGAAATCGATAGGATTCATATGGTAACCACTCCGGATTCCAGAGCTTAACAAGCAATGGCTCCGAAATACTAGTTCTCTGATTTTGTTTGGTGCCACCATAACCGAAATCCGAACGCACAAAAAGGGACTTCGATCACAGGGTATTGTTATGGTGGTAACTGTGGCTTCTTTTGTAATGATCCAGAACATCGATCATGGTAAGAGATAATCCCATTATTACACTTGTGTATCTGCTAGCAGCGTGGATATCGTTTTTGAACGTCTTTTTTAATGTAGCAGGAAATCGGCAAAGCGGGGCTTCTGAAGATGCGTGATAGTGAGGCGCTTATAGCATACTACTGGGCAAAGCCTATCGTGTTGCGTGAGTCCATTCGTGCACGGATATCGGCGGCGCCGCTTTCCATTCTGAATACCGTCATTACCATTCTTTTGTATCTTCCATTTTTACTTCAATACAACGTGTCCCATTTTCGCATTGCCCTATGGGCGGTGCCCATATTCTTGTTGATTGCGGCAAGGGCAGTCTTTTCCAGCTCAATCAGCATTCGGCTGGACGATTTCTCTAACCTGGAGATGCTCAGAGCGGACCAAATATTGAGACTCAGCAGCATTATTAATCAGACTACAGTGGGCATGGGTATATGGATCATCGGGTCTCCAGCGAAGGACGATCTGGTGCTGCCAATTTTCATGACGATGGTTGTGGTCAGCTGGTCCATTGGTGTCATTACCAATCTGTTCTCCGACTTTCGATCTTTCGTACTATCAATGCCTCTAATGATAGCGACAAACGCTGCTTTCTGGATTGCGCACGGAGGTGTTGGGATTTCTATAGGTCTCAGTCTGTTATTGACCATAAGTCTTATGATGATGCTCGTTCGTCGGGGTTCGACGAATTTTCGTGAAAGCATACTGATGCGCTTCGAAAAGGACCAGCTACTGAAAAGAGTAGAAGAAGAGCATCTCAAGACCGAGCAGGCTTTGCGTGAAGCACAGCGAGCCAGCTATGCCAAAGACTATTTTATGGCGGCGGCGAAGCACGACGTTAAGCAGCCCCTGCACGCACTGGCGCTTCTGACCGAAACACTGCTCATGTCCGATCCGCCGGACTCTCATATCCCACTACTGAAACAACAGCGGGCTAGTATTGCCCAAATGTCTGATCATTTTGACGCGTTGATGGATATGCGCAGTTTTCTTAGTGGGAAATTTGAACTGCATGTTGGCAAGATTCGACTGAGTGATTTTCGTACCCGCATAGACTCAGAGATAGCTCCGGCATGTGCTCGCAAGGGTTTAAACTGGCGTCTGGACATGGACGACGCATTGGTATCCAGCGATGAAGAACTGCTGCTGCGCCTATTCCGAAACCTGCTGACCAATGCCGTACGCTATACCGATCAGGGTGAAGTGCGCTGCAGCGCCAAGGCCGATGGCAACATCATCAAGGTCTTGATTTCTGATACCGGGATAGGTATAGCCCCTGAGTATCAGGAATTGGTGTTTGAGGATTTTGTGCGCCTGAAGATTGAGAGTATGGAACCCACTGGAAGTGGGCTGGGCCTTTCCATTGTCAAAAAAATTAGCCAGGCACTGCAACTAGACCTGCAGATGTCATCCAGCACCGGCAGGGGTACTCAATTCAGTTTTTGGCTGTCTATTGCCGGCAAATCGTGATGGGGGTCTCCGCCAACAATCTGTAACTGTCGAGACTTCAAAATTGCCTGGGCCCGACTGTTCACGCGCAGTATCTGGTAAATGCCGTGCAAGTGCGTTTTCACTGTGCCCTCGGCCATCTTCAACCGACTGGCGATCACCTTGTTCGGCAACCCCAATAGCAGCTGCTCAAAAACCTCGCGCTGCTTGGGAGTAAAGTGCAGCCCTGCATCCCCCGACGGCGCTTCAGTATCTGAAACATCCGTCGGCTCGAAACCCATTGAACGGGCGGCGCTCGGTGGAATGTACATGCCGCCGGCCGCAACCACTCGAATTGCATTCACTATGGTCTGCATCGGTGCATTTTTGGAAACAAAGCCATGTACACCGTATTCGAAACATTGCGTAATGATGTCGACGGAATCAAACGCCGAGAATATTAAAATCGGAACTTCCGGATACTGCTCACGGATAAACTCAATAGACCGAGAACCGGATGTGTCGGTAAGGCTCAGGTCAAGAATCAGTAATTGAAAATGGGCATCCAGTGCCAGCTTCTCTACCAGGGTACTGAAGCTGCTTGCGGTCTCCATTTCATCGAATACCCCAAGGGTCATCAACGATGTCCTGAGCGCATCGCGAACAATGGGATGGTCATCAATAATTAATGCCCGGCTAGACATAGGGAATTTCCATTTTCCAGTTAGGTAACAATTTATTCGCCGACCCTGGCTGTGACGAAACCACAGCCGAGCAGTTCATCCATTACGGCGCTCTAAACGTTATTGATGAGTTTGGTATACATTGATGGATATATCAACCTGAACAGGCCAATGCGCGTGGCTGAATTTTCAAGACATGACTATCTGTGCTGGGCAATTAGCTTGCCGCTTCCCTGTTTTGACAGCCGTGGTTGGGTGGAGTTGAACCTGAAACCCAGGTGCCACATCGCCAGCCCCGCCGGAATGACCAGCCACAAATAGGCACTAATGATATTGAGATCGGTACCGATACTGCCACCCGTCAGGACCAATCCCCTGGTGAACAGCTCGTACACTCGGACAGACACATAAGTGACAAAGAGCACTTGCCATTGCAGCTTGGTCAGTAGCAGCTTACTGACGCTAAAGGCCAACAGGGCCAGCAGGCTGAAAAAATACAGACCCCAGGTAAGGTAGGAAAAAGCCGTTGGGAACTGTTCCTGGTCCGACCCGGTGCTGAGCCAGAATCCGAAATTGACCAAGGCTATTGCCAGGTAAATTGCCGCTAGAATACGCATGGAATTAGCCTGGAAACGCTCGCAGCAACGCTGCGAAAACACAGGCGCCACTGACGAACAGTATGATGGAAAACAGGCTGACACAAATTAGCGCCTTACTCGCCCTCCCCACACCCAGATTCACATTCCAGTGAGTATTGGCACTATCTACATGTGGTGTGAGCATTGCACTGTAGTCCTGTATCTGACTCATATCGCATCTCCCTGAGTTGAGTGATATCTAGATAAATCCAGATGCAGCTTTAACTTAGCCAATGGGAGCGGCTTCGACAATAACCCTTTCGGACTAATCCTTCGTTTAGGTAAACGCGAATATGGCTCCTTCGAGTGACGAAGCTGGAAGAACAGTGGCGGAAAGAAAGGCCCTTGGGAGAAGCCGGAGGTGCTTAAGATTTCGACCTTAGCGTGAGATTAAAGGCCACAGATATCCTCGGCTTCTCATCAAAGTGCGGGGCTACCATATGCAGCAGGTAACCGGGGAATAGATACATCTTACCGCTGGAGGGTGTGGCCAGAATCGTAGGCGCTCGTTGGTACTGTTTGCTCAGCGGCAGTGGATTAAAAAATATTATATCCCCATCTTTTTCGCTTTTCACCGTCGAGGCCTGCTTGTTGTTTACGTCCACGTAAAACGCACCAGACCATTCGTCAGGAAGATGGTTGTGCGGTGAATTCCAGTCTCCAGCCTCGTTGATATTCACCCAGCAGCCGGACATTACAATATCATTCCCCGGAGGTAGTAACTGCGCCTGTCTGACGCTCTCTGCACAGGCCTGGAAGATGGTGCGCACCAGCCATTTGACAGAAGGATGCTCTGATTTAAAGAGGTCATCGTTCGAGTGCCAACCGCCCTGGTTGGTCTTTGCCGCTCCCTGGTCACTGGCTCGCAAGCTCAGGAAATGCTCGATGAGTGGCTCTTTATGTTGCTCAAAACCATCCAGATCGATGTTGAAAATCGGCACAGCGAATTCATTGTTGAGTGAGATTTTTCCCGACATCACAGCACCCTTGTCTCAAACATCCGCCAGTGATGCCTCATTAACTATCGGCTTTGGATACGTAGCGACCAGAGAATGTCTTTTTCAGTGCATTTCTATAGCGATCGTGCAAAACCTGTACTCGCTTGACGTAGGTCTGGGTTTCCTCGAAAGGTGGCATACCGTTATAGCGCTTAACCGCACCCGGCCCGGCGTTATACGCTGCTGTAGCTAGCATAGTATTGCCGCGATTCTCTTCTAGCAGCCAGGCGAGATAGCGAACGCCGCCCTGAATATTCTCATCGGGAGACATCACGTTCACGACACCCATGTCTCTAGCAGTACCTGGCATCAGCTGCATCAAGCCGAGTGCGCCCTTGTTGGACCTGGCACCGGGTTTAAACGCCGACTCTGCGTGAATTACCGCGCGCACCAATGCGGGATCAACATTATATTTTTTCGCTGATGCATTTATCGCATATTCAAACGCATTGAGTTGCAGGGGTATGTTATTCCAGTCGACCTTGGAATTTGGATTGCAGGCAAAGCACGAGATTTGTTGAATGTAAACAATTTCATACCTGGTTCCAACAGAAGGCGCACGGTCGGAAAACTTGGGCACGCCCGGGTATTTTTCATCACGATATTTATAGGCTTTAGTGGCCGGTTGCTGCGATTTCGCCTCCTGTCCTGCAGGGACATTGGACAACACTGTCGGCGCCTTTTCCACCGCGGCTTGCGCAGCCGACAGCAGACAGGCTGTTATAACGAAAGCCAGCAACCCCTTCACGCCATTGTGTCTCTTTCTTATCGCGAGGGTCATTGTAGCCCAGTTCCTGGCCGAGACAGCGCATTGAGAACTGCAAAAAGTACAGAAAAACTACCTTTTTGCGGCTGGCAAAATGTCTGGCAACAGCTAACCCCAGGCTCATGATCCACAAAAGGGCTAGTTACCCAAATGCACTCCCAACGTTAGTTACTACAGAGAATTTCCATCTTGCGACGCGCAAGATCTACCGCATCAGCTGTCTTTGCATTAATCAGCTGCTGTTTGGCATTGTGGCATTCTGTTGCTTCCTGCTGAAAGCTTCCTTGTAGTTCTTGCCGGGCTTTCGCGGACGCTGAATCACAAGCCGTGGGGGACAGGCGTCGTACGTTGGCAGTTGACCCGCTCTCCTCCACTGCGACACAGTCACCCACGCGAATTTCCGTTTGGTCGGTGACCACTCGAATAGAGCTGCCATCACCAGTACGTACCGTATAGGCCACACCATTGCGGCTTCCTTGGGCTGAATTTGCCAGAGCTCCGCCGGCAGCGGCGCCAAAAATGGAATTGCGCGCCTTTTTACTCGTTGACTTACCCCCAGCCGAAAGCAACCCCAGTCCACCGCCAACTAGCGCCCCCTTGCCGGCTTCTGAGTCCAACTTAACCTGCTGCACATTTTGGACAATACCAGTGCTGATTTTGGATGACTGCCCAGCCTTTTGGGCAGTAACAGGGGCGGCGGCCACCAAGCCCGAAAGTGCTACTATTACAAGTTGTCTCAGCTTTATAGATTCCATATTCAGTAACACTCCCTATAAACGTGTTTGACTTATTCTTAGCGATGCAAAAAGGTTTTACTACGCGGCCTGGTGCATCGAGTTCGTCAGGCCCTCCATCTGCGCTAATCGATTGAATATCCTGAAAAAACACAGTGGTTGATTTCATGATGGTGTACCATAAAAATCTACCCACCTGTAGTAAAGACCAGTGATCGCTTTAGAGCAAGTGGGCTCGTTACATTTTTGCCCCTCCACCTTACGCCGGAAGCCAACGTATGCGCCACGTAAACATTAGCAGTGAGCCCGTAGAACTCTTCAAAATCCTCAAGTTTGAGGGCTTGGTCGACAGTGGCGGCGAGGCTAAATTGGTGATCGCCAACGGGCAGGTAACAGTCAACGGTGAGGTCGAGACGAGGAAACGAAAAAAAATAGTCAGCGGCGATAGCATTGTGTATGGCAGTGAGACGCTCAGAATTCGTCTCAAACCCCAGGGCTTTGTTTCGTGACCAAACCGCGAGACACACGCAAACGACCCGGCAATACCGCGAAAAAGGTGCAACAGCCAGCCCTGTGGGGCAAGGACACTCTGGTGATTGATCGTATGAGTCAGGAAGGGCGTGGCGTTGCCAGTCGCGGCGGCAAGATTGTTTTTGTAAGTGGGGCCCTGCCCGGAGAGCAGGTGCGTGCACAGTGTGCAGCCGTCAAGCGGGATTTCGACGAGGCAGACATGATCGAGCTGCTGACAGACACAGCACCATCGACGCAACGCGTGACGCCCGAGTGCCTCATCTACCACCTGTGTGGCGGCTGTAACTTGCAACACTGGTCGCTGGCAGCGCAGCAGCAACACAAGCAGGAAAATCTCTCGGCGATGCTGCAAGCCATCGTGCCAACTTTTGTTATCGACCCACCACTGACGGCGCAGTCAACCGGCTTCCGTCATCGTCTGCGACTTCTCGTGACACGCAATTCCGACAGAAACTATGTGCTTGGTCTGCGACAGCGGCGCTCCCATTCGTCAGTCGATGTACGACACTGCCTGGTCGCCAATGCTGCTCTCAATCAGGTGTTGCAGGATCTACCTGGCAAGCTGCTGCGCGGCCCAGACCTGCAGGGCCTGCGAGAGATCGAGATTGACTCTGACAGCAACAATCAGGTTGGCCTGTGCTTCTACTTTGCAGCGCATCCGGGTGAAAAAACAATTGCCGCATTGCACACTGCCATGTTCGGCAAGGCGGTGATGGCGCTGCGGGTTTGCCTGCAGACGCAAAGACAAACTCGCAATGCCGTGCAGCTGGAGGAGCCTGAAGCCGAGAATTTGTCCCAATGGCAAGAACTGTACGCTGCAGGTGAACTGATTCAGACACTAAAAAGGCCGGTCGCGCACGGCACCAGCACAACGAACGACCTTCAACTTGCCTACCTGCCAGGCGACTTTACCCAGACACATTGGGAAATAAATGCCGCGTTGGTGGCTCGCGCCATCGAGTGGCTACGGCCGCGCAGTGATGAAGTAGCGCTTGATCTCTTTTCCGGTAGCGGAAACTTCAGTTTGCCGCTGGCACTGGGCACGAAAACTGTCCACGCACTTGAAGGTGACGGCGGCATGACAACACGCATTATCGACAACGCCGAGCGCAATGGCATCGAGAATGTGTCGGCGAAAACACTCAATCTAATGACAGACGAGGTGGTGCTACCCAAGGCAGACATTGCCATTGTTGACCCACCAAGGGCTGGCGCGAAAGCGGTATGTGCGGCACTGGCACGCTCCAAGGTAAAGAGACTATTGTACGTCTCCTGCCATCCTGCAACGCTCTTAAGAGATGCCCGAGTGCTGCACGGTGCGGGTTTGCGCCTGACCAAGGCAGCCGTAGTGGACATGTTCCCGCACACCGGGCACAGCGAGGCGATCGTGCTGTTTGAAAGACGTTGAACCTGCGCTGGGCACCCTGTGGCTCGATGGAGGGCAAGCACTCCCTACGTTGTTGTCAGCCTTCCAGCTGTTGTAGCGCCGCGCAGTCTTCGACCCTTGATCGAATGCCACACAAATACAGACACCAGCAACAGTCCCGCGCCGGTGTGGGTGATGCTGCTCACGCGACTCAACAATTCGTCACCCAGATAGTAGATACCGAGCGTACTTACCACCAGCAGTAATAGCAGCACTAACAAGGTAGCGCCACTGATGCGATTCAGGTGTCGACGCCAGCCAATGCGTACATGTATAGCAAGCAGGGAGCCCATTATGCCCACCAACAGAAAACCTGCTGCGCAATGGCCAGCGGCAGCAAGCAATCGCGCGCTGCCTTCGACTCGCCAGGGCGTCTCGATATCCAGGCGCATAGCCAACATCGATGGCACCAAAGCAATACCCGTAAACAGCAAGCCCGCGATAACCGTCATCAATGCGGCGTAAAACCAGTGAGGGTACCCGGCAAGACGCTTCACGGATGACACCCTGTGGTCACAACAGCACCCCCCAAACGGGACACGAGTGTTGATCGCTCAGTCACCGCTATTGCCGCCGCCACCTTGGTGAGCGCATCAGCGCGCCATGCACTGTTGGCCATGACACTGATAACGGTGCCAGAATCAGCACCTTTGGCAGCACTTCCCACCATGCGCCCCGGTAGGTCTTTAGCACCCTCACCGCCCGCAAACGAGGACGCCATCGCGCCATTTTCTAGGTACCCCAGTGGCTGCAAATGTCCATCCACGTCGCGGCGCACGACGTCCAGACGTTTGTCGCCGTAAACCCGCAGGTCTCCGCCAGCATTTACCCAGCCCGAGGACATGCCGTGTCGCACCAGTGTGGCGATGGCGCGATCAACGGCGAATCCTTTGGCAATACCATCCAACGTCACCAGTACCGCTCGCCTTAAGCGGGCTGAGCCTGATCGAATTTCGATATCCTGGGCATTGCCAATAGCGATGCGCGCGTCACCCGTATGGTCTGGCAACGCACCCCAGTGCACCATCTGCCCGCCCACCGCACAGTTAAACCGCTCGCCGCTGGCAACGCCTATGGCCCGCGCCAGTTTTAGTACCTGCAGACCCATGCGACTCATGGGTACCCATTGCCCCGGTGTTCGGTTCAGGCGGCTGAGTTCGCTGTGCGGATCCTGAAATGAGAGTGCGCGATGAATCGCCTCCATGCTGGTAAATGCTGCGTTAAGCGCGTGTTGCGTAGACGCGCCTGGCCCATCAGCACCGATTTCGACATACGTACCCAACAAGGGGCGCATGCGCCGAACTTCAGCCACCCCGCAACACCAGGTCATGAATGACCAACAAGCGTTTGACGCCGTCCAGAACATTGCGACAGGACAGGGTGGCACCACTGATATTGGGAACGTCTTTGCCCAGTCGCAGCGGATCGGCGAGAGTTTTTCCTACAAATTCAGCACGCCAGCTGGCATCACGAATCTGCCCGCCGTGGGTCTCTCTATAACTCATAATCTCTACGCCCAGTACGCTCCCTGTCGGTGAGATCGCGGTGGCATAGGTAATAAATTCATGCTTTCCGATCACTTCGTCTACGACCATCCAGCCCAGCATCTCGTCGCCGCGCTGCGCACGCCACATTTGTTGCGTAGCGGTTCTCTGGCGCACGCCGGAGCGTTCTTTAATGTCATCGCGCTGCTGCTCGCTCAGCGTGACGATCTGCGGAACGAATGTGCTGGCATCGGCAAAAAGTGCGGCCTGCGCCTGCTCTACTGACAGATATTCAACGGCGTAGGCCGGTGCCACCAATACAGTGAGCGGCACCAACAACGGCACACCGAGATACATTCTGGTCATACGGTTGACCTTAGAAGTTGTAGCCGACTTTCAGGCGCATTTCCTGCTCGGTCTTCTCAATCAGATGAAAGTCGGTATCCTGGCCTTCAAATTTTTCCCCACCACCGGTGAGCTGTGGCAGCCAGGTAAATGTCGCCCACCAGGTAGGACCGCCGTAATGCAGCGTCGGGCCAGCGAAAATACTGTACCGCTCCTGCCCCACTTCCGTTTCGTATTCAGTTTCGTAGAGGACCTCTGCGCCGACAAACCAATTTGGTGCGAAGCGATAGCTCAGGCCCGTGCCCGCGCCCAGTTCAATCTCCACCTCGGCGTCCGTTGACCATTCAAAGCCTTCCGGCAAATCATTGATTTCACCGCGTTTGGCGTGGGTTGCCTCTAGCAGAAGGTTACCGGCCCAGATCAATTGCCCTTCAAGAAAATACTTTTGGCCGATCAGCATCGAAGTGAAGGACAGCGTGTCTTTGTCTTGTCCGGAATGGGCATCTATGGTGTTGTATTCCACATCCCAATAGCCAGACAGGCCAAAATCATCCAGCGCCGGACTCAGAAAATTGTATTTGCCATTCACTTCCACGCCCGAGAACTGTAAACCCGTGTCTTCGTCCTTTGGCAGGTAACCATCCACGATCAGTCCATTCACATCGACGGATCTGCCGATAAGTGCCCCCGCGACCGTGAAACGATTTGTTAACCCGTATTCCAACTCGAGTTTCGTATCCCATGCATCGTAGTTACCCACGCTCTTGTCCGTACGATTGGTCACAATACCGTATGCCTCATAGGTATGTTCCGGCAGCGTTTCCGAGCCTTTGACGTAGCCAAACAGGTTTTCGTCCGCCAGGGCTGGCGCAATCGCCAGTGTGGCAAGTATAAATAGTGTGATTGATCGTGACTGCATTGTTGCTATTCCCCTTGTGTTGACCGGATGAGTGCACAGGAGCGGCACCACGGGGGGGGAAGTCTAAAAGATTCAAATCGTAATGTAAATAATAATGATTATCATTTGGATTAAAGGATTGCCCACTAATCTACAAAGCTCCAGGTAAACGTTCTCTGCCGTATGGAGGGAGGTCCGTTCCGGTACCGGCTTACCCGCCAGCCTTGGAGCGCGCCAATACTTCATCCAGCTCGCCAATGACCGCATGCAGGTCCGTACCGACAGTAATCGCTTGCCAGCCCAGTTCACGCGCGGCATCGACATTGGCCTGATAGTCATCCAGAAAAACGACCTGCGCGGGTGCTATATCACCCAACCGCTGCAACGCTATCTGAAATATCCGCAGATCCGGTTTACGCACCCCCACGCTGCTGGAGTCCACCACAAAGTCGAACAGCTCATCGACGGGAATCAAGGCTCGCCACCCCTCGCCAAACTCCACCACATTATTGGTGATGATCCCCGTTGTGTATCCCTCCTGCTTGAGCAATCTGACCCGTTCCACCAGTGGCTGGCGGGCATCCGCCCCGGCGTTGTTGCCCGCCATGGTGGCGAACAGCTCGTAGATGTCCACGCGCACGTTGCGCTCCTGCCCCAATACCAGAATCTGCTCACGCGCGTTTTCAAGCGTGATCTCACCCCGTTCCAGCTGGTGCCAGGGGTGATCGCCGTCGTTTTCATAGGAACCAAACACGATGGCAGTAACTTCGCGGGCTCCAATACCCAACTGCTCACCAAAGGCGTGTACGGCGTGGAAGGGCGAGTCGGTAAAGACACCGCCAAAATCAAACAGTACCGCTTTAATGGATTCAGACATTGTTACACTCCATTTTCATTCCGCTATCAACCTAGCGACAGGACGCCGTCGTCAGAGATTCTGCCTGTCGCAATTCCGGGCGATCAACACCCAGGGAATACACCGGCGGCGATCCCAGTGGTGCCGCCACCGTTGTGCGTGTGCCTCCCGTGATAACGTCACCGCTCCAGACGTTGTACCAGGTCCCGGCGGGGAAATAGACAGAGCGTGACGTCGCGCCCTGTTCCAATACCGGTGCGACCAGAAACGTATCACCGATCATGTACTGGTCACTCAGGCTGTACGTTTGTGGATCATCCGGGAACTCCAGCAGCATATGGCGCAGGATGGGCACGCTGGTTTGTTGCGCCTCATCCGACAATGCCATGAACAGCGGGCGCAGTGCACAATGCACCAGGGCGAAGCGGCGAAAATGCGCGGTGGTTACCGGACTCTTCTCCCACGACCAGTTACCCTCCTTGTTCGCACCCTCATGCGTTCGCATGATGGGTGTAAATGCACCCAACTCAGTCCAGCGCAGGTAGAGCTCTTCGTCACTGGGGCCCGTACCGCGCGCAAAACCGGCGATGTCGTGCGTAACATACGGCTGTCCCGCCAGTCCCAGATTGAGCATGGCGGGAATTACGGTGGGTAGGCCATCCTCCTTACTCCAGTTGGTTTCCTGGTCACCAACCCAATGAATCTGGGCAGCGCCCTGCGTGCCGGACCAGCCCGCACGTGCGAACATCGCCCAATCGCCATCGGGCCGCAGCTCCTCCATGACCTCGCGAGTAAGGCGCTGCCACTGCGTAGGATAGGTATTACGCACCTCGATGGCGTCCGTCCCATCCGACACCACGGCATCAAGAGGCGTCCACTCGCTGAAATCGGCCATCCAACCATCGAAGCCGTAGGTGTTTACCATATTGCGCAACGCGTCCTTGATGTATTCGCGTGCTGCGGGCAGTGTAAGATCGGCGTGCCCGTTGCGCTGCGGCACATTGCCGCCAAAGAAAGTATTAGTTTCACCGGCAGGATTTTTCATCAGCAGGCCGCCCGTATCCATCTCTAAGAAATGATTAGGCGAGAACCTTGCATCGAGGTCTTTCACCACAAATGGGTTGGCGTAAGTGAGAAACTTGTAACCCCGGGCGTGCAAGCCTGCCACCATACCGGCAATATCGGGGTAGCAGATGTCCTTGGGTATCGGGACTTGGTTTGCATCAAGCTCATTGCACACCTCATCCGGTGCCCAGCGATACTGCACACCGTCGCCGTTATCAAAATTCCTACGATGGCCGCCCCAGTCCTGGACCCACAGTGCGGTAACCGGAATATCAGCCGCCTCCAGCGCCGCCACCTCGGCCAACACCTTGTCGCGCCCGCCCTGCGAACCGATCCATAAGCCATAGGCCCACTCGGGAGGTTTGGCAGGTCGACCGACCACATCGGCCAGCTGACGAATTACATCTTTAGTCGTCGGGCCATGAAATACGGTCCACTCGATGGAGTCGCCACCGATGACCTCTATCCATGCCACGGCCGGGTCAGCGGCGCAAAGATCAAGCTGCACACGCCGCGCGGTGTCGAATAACACGCCAAAGCCGCGCACATCCATATAATAGGGCATCGGAAAATAGGTGGTGTGCTCATCGCCTATCGCTATACCGGGATTACCAGTACGGCCAAGGCCCTGCTCGTTGACAAAAAGTTCGAAGGCCTCGCCGCGCTGGTCGGTGGCATTGTACTGCTCGCCGAAGCCGTGAAATGAGCCGGTGTCGTCACACCTCACAGGGACCGCGATTGAGTCGGCGGGAGTACCCGTCAGCGTAAAGCGAAACGCTGTGTGTTGTGCATTAAGCGGACTGGCTTCGAGAACTGCCTGCCTGGAGCCGTCGGTGTTTTCGAAGTCCAGCTTAACCCCGGAGCCGACTTGTTGACTCTTGATAAGGTGCAGGGGATCGACGGTTTCATCCGCACGCGTAAAATTGATAACCCCGATTCCCGAAGCCGTTTCAGTGAATGTCCGGGCCAGCGGAGTCTGCTCACCGGGCACGGCAAACAGCGTTCGCCCCGCCGCCTGGACCACGATGTCGCCGTTGCTTTCCAGCACCACCTGCGGATCACCTGCAGCAACCGCTAAAGTTTCGTGATCAGAGCCGTCGCTGCATGCGCACAGCAAGGCCAGAAGCAGGGGTGTGAGTGCACGTTGTAACATCATGTCGAAGCCGTCTCGGACTTGTCTTGTAGGGGTGCTCGACAATCTATCACTGGTTTTGGGTTGCGCCAACCGCCTTATAGACACCCAGCATCGCCCCACACAGTGCGAAGGCACCGAAGGCAAAGATCACATCGCCCGGCACCCGGCCCCACACCAGGGCTTCCATCAACGGGCTGTGGATAAATTCAGCGGAGCGCACAAACCAGTAGCCGTGGATACCGACGTTATACGTCTGCCACAGGCCAGCGGGCAGCAAGGCGAACACAATCATGCCGGCCAGACCGATGTTCAGGCTCCAGAACGACCAACCCATCCAACGGTCATTCCAGGTGTAGTGTGCCGTCATGCCGCGCAGGCAGAACAACATCAGGCCGATACCCAACATACCGTAGACACCGAACATGGCGCCGTGGCCGTGCGCGGCGGTGGTGTTGAGGCCCTGCATGAAATACAGCGCCAGCGGTGTGTTGATGAGAAAACCCAACAAGCCCGCGCCCACCAAATTCCAGAACGCGACCGCTGCGAAAAATTTCAGGGGCCAGCGGTAGAAACTGGTCCATTTAGCTGCTCGCTCCAGCTTGGTGTGCTGATAGGCTTCAAAGCCGATCACCGCCAGTGGCACCACTTCCAGCGCGGAGAATACACCGCCCAGGGCAATGACCGAGATCGGCGTGCCGCTCCAGTACAAGTGGTGAAAGGTGCCGAGCACGCCGCCGGTTAAGAAAATAATGGTGGCAAACAACACCGAGACAGTAGCAGTGGAGCCGCGCAACAAACCCATTTTCACGAACAGCAGCGCAATGATGGTGGTGGCAAACACCTCGAACACACCCTCCACCCACAGGTGCACTACCCACCAGCGCCAGTACTCCATGATGCTGATATGCGTATGCTCGCCCCACATGAGGCCAGCACCGTACAGCAGGCCAATGGCCACCGATGCCAGCACCAGCAAAATAATCAGCGAACGGTTTTTTCCTTCGCGCAGTGCGGGCAGCAAGGCCCTGAACATCAGCACTAGCCACAGCAGTAATCCCACGAACAAAAAGATTTGCCAGAAGCGGCCCAGGTCAACATATTCGTAGCCCTGATGCCCGAACCAGAAATTCATGGTCAGGTTGGTGAACGCCTGGTTGATTCCCATCCATTCACCGGCGAAGGAGCCCACCACAATAATCAGCAGGCAGATGTAGAGAAAATTCACACCGAAGCGTTGAAATTTTGGCTCCTGGCCGGAGATCAGCGGCGCCACGTACAAGCCTGTGGCCAGCCAGGCGGTGGCTATCCAGAATACCGCCAACTGCGTATGCCAGGTGCGGGTGACACTGTAGG
Organism: Haliea sp.; assembly: GCA_031414375.1. Taxonomy (GTDB): domain Bacteria; phylum Pseudomonadota; class Gammaproteobacteria; order Pseudomonadales; family Halieaceae; genus Marimicrobium. The sequence continues at coordinate 7,902 of JANNVJ010000024.1, read as the reverse complement.
GCAGGTAGTCGGCCAACGGAAAGCCGTAGAAATCTTGCCCCTCGACCGCATAGTGCGCGGTGATCGTGCCCAACACGATTTGCACGCCGAACAGCGCCAGCACCGTCCAGAAATATTTCGCGGTCGCGCGCATCGAGGGTGTTTGTAGACCCTGCGCGAGCAAATTTTCAGCAGCCACACCCCCTTCGGGTTCGAGATCGTCGCGCCAGATATCGTATTGCTGGACATAGAACCAGACCAGGGCACCGGTCGCACCGATCAGCAAAATCACGCTCAGCAGAGTCCAGATCAACAGACTCGGTGGTGGTGTATTACCCACCAGTGGATCGTAAGGCCAGTTACTGGTGTAGGAAATGGTATCCCCGGGGCGCTCAGTCACCGCGCTCCAGCTGGTCCAAAAAATAAAGGCGGTCAGCGTATGCAGATCCGCGTCGCTAATCGTCACCGACCTGGAGAATGCGTACTGCTCGCGCAGTAGTCGCGACTCATCGGAGTCACGTGCCTGGAAAATATTGGCGTAGTGCCGCGCGACTTCCTCAACAGCCTGCTGACGCCTCGGTCCAATAGCGATCACGCCGGTAGCGGCATCCCAGGTATTGGCGCGCAATTCTAATGGCAGTTGTACCTCAAGCGCCGCCTGCGAGGATCTGTCCAGATTGGCAAAACTGCTGCCCTTGTCCGCCACTGCAGCAATCTCGAGCATGGCCATGGCTTCACGGTGCAGCCAGTCCGCACTCCAATCGGGGGCGAGATAACTGCCGTGGCCCCAGATCGAGCCCTTTTGCATGCCGCCCAGCGATTGCCACACATTCTGACCGCGTTGTATGTCCTGAAGGGAGAAAATTTCCTCGCCGCTAGTTGATAGAACGGCAGTGGGCATGGGTGGTGCTTGCTGGTAAATCTTGCCACCAAAAAACAGCAGTACCGAGAAGCTCACCAGGGTTGATAAGGCCAGGATTTTCCACAACACTCTCGTTTTGAAGATTTCGTTATAATTTTTCATTGGCTCTATTACTCAGCTCCGGCAAACGCTGCTCGCGCTCAGATTTCGGGTCGCTCATTCGCCATGGCGGCCTCAGTGTCTTTGCGGCGCGTACGCTCGTCCCACCGGCGCGAGCCCACCAGCTCATAGTCGCTGGTATAGGCGTCTAGAATTTCGCCGTTTTGGCCAATAAGCCAGGGCATGGCAAGACGACGCGGCACGCGCACGCGCTCGATGGAAAGGCGCGTGCCGAACACTAAATCCCATAGCGGCGTCGTCACACCCTGGGCCAGGCGCGGATCGGCAAAGTGGTGAGAAAAATGATTCTTGCGTCGCCAACGACCGTAGGGATTACTGGGCGCGTGCGTGTGGGCGCGCCGATGCAGGACTTCGTAGAGCAAATACATCGAGATAAAACCCAGCGTACAGGCCCCGCCCAGCTCCACCCCGGCAATCAATGACAGCAGTGGCAGCGCAATAGCGGTCGCCGCTATGGCCGCAAGCGCCTTTTGCCACCAGGGCGCGAAGTAATCAACCTGCGCATGGTGCCTGCGGTGCTCTTTCGCACCCAGGCGCCGCGCCGAGGCACCGTGAAAAACAAAGCGATGCAACACGTATTCCAGCAGTGTCCATCCGGCGGCACCGATGAGGAAAGCGAATACTAACGACGTCACATTCTGCCTCCTGTATACCGGATACAACGATAGTTGCGATAGCTAGTCGTTGCTGCGGTTAATTTCAGCCACAAGCGCATGTGGAAACTTGACCTGGCTTCGTCTCCACCATTCGGCGGCTCCCGCTTGGCCAAGCTGCAGTTTCAGGCCGACCATATGCTGACGCCAATTGGCCCTGTCATAGGTATTCTCCTGCACCCTGAGCATGAGAGTAGAATAGGAATAAAGAAGCTCGTCCATCACCGACCCAAACCGCACTCGCTCCACGTCTGACAGCGCCGTGTAATCAGCCATTCCCTTGAGATGAATCGCTGCCAGATCCGCTTGACACAAATAGGCACGGTAGCGGGAGAACGACTCGATTGTGGAGACACCAGCGTCAAGCCGAAGTCGTCGAATATTCTCCTCAACGTTACGGTTATTCTGGCGGATTTGCACAGCCAGGTAGAATAACGTCGCAATGACCGCTAGTGCACCAAGCGTTTCAGCAATCGCTCCAATGGCTTCCCAGTTCATCATTCCAGACTCTCCCGGCTCATTCTTGCTACCTTACCATACACTCAAAGGCTTCTTAATACTGGCAAATGGCGTTGGCCTTCGTTATAAATGGTCACCCCGCTAGCACAGGCGTGACTTTGAGGACTCCAGTGAAAACGACCGGTGCAATCTTTTCAGAACCGCCCATCGCCAGCGATATCGATGGCAAGCAGCACGAGCGGTATACCAACCAAGTCTGTGAGAAGCTTGACGCTGAGCACTACCTAATTGATGGCAGAGCCATTTCATTTCCGGTAGTCGTTGCCGATGCTTCCATGCTGATGAATGCGTTCCTGGTGGACGCCTCCGTCGCCCAAAACATGATCAAGGATAGCGGCTTTCGAGTGCTGGAATTATTTCCCGGCAAAGCCATCCTGCAATTGCTGTTGGTGGATTACCGCAAGAACGAGCTGGGCGACTATAACGAAGGCGCCATCATGTTTCCCGTGCTCACCCCAGGCGAGAGCAAGCCATTCCCTTTTTTTGGCGCCCTCACACGCATGGCCAGAGGGCGCGTTGGCAACTTCGTCTACCGCATGCCGGTGGATCAGGAATTCACCACCCATGCCGGGCGTTTTATCTGGGGCTTTCCGAAGTGGGTGGCGCGCATCGATATTGAGTTTGGCGCCAAACGCGCACGCGGCAGCTTTTTCGATGAAGGTGAACTGGTCTACGGCTTCACTGCCAAAACGGGTGGCACGACGCAAGTGAAAGAGCAGCGCGCCGCATCGCTGGCCATCCGCGATGGCAAAGCCTGGAAAACGTACGGCACCAACACCGGCAGTGGGCTTACCTTTTCTCTGGGCGGGGAGCAACCCACCATTGGCGATAGCCACCCGCTGGCGCTGGAGTTGCGCGCGCTGGGCCTACCGAAAAAGCCGCTGTTCAGCGTGTCCATAAAAAACACTGCCATGCGCTTCTCAGCGCCCGAATCGGTGACGTTAGGCAATCCCTTTCGCTAAACGATAGTTTAGATCGGTGGATCACGGGGCTCAACGATTTCGTCATTGATGTATTGGCATTTACGTATCACTCGACTACCGTGGATCATGCCATTTGAGACAGCGCCGAGATTTGCAATGCGGAAGAAAATCCACACAGATCTGCAGGAAGAGCTGCTACAGCACCTGGCGGAGCAAGTAAAGTACTCACCTATACCCGTTTTCCTGTCGATGTCACTCGTCGCCTTTATGGTTTCGCAGCAGGTCGCTGCATGGATATGGGGAAGCTGGCTTTTTCTCGTCGTTGGAGCACAAGGCCTGCGTGTTTATGTCTATCGGCAATTGCCAAGACATCGACATGTTCCTGTCGATACGCGCACACAGATCGCGGTCCTGCTCAATGCGGGCAACACGCTACTGCATAGCGCATCACTGGCCTGGTTTGTGCTGCTCAGCCCCTATTATGGTGCACTGCAATCCATGCTTTTTATCGGCATGGGAGTGGCGTCTGTGACGATGGCTGTCGGATTCACTCCATTTGCACTTACACACGTCGTTTTGGGCCTGATACCACTGTTCAGCTTGTGGGCCTGGAGTGGTCTCTTTGGTGATGGTGGCAACGCGGCGCTAGCGGTGGCGTTCGTCGGATTCGGTTACAGCGCAACTGTGCTCAGGATTTCCAGCCATATTTTCCTCTTGTACAAAGCATCATTTGATACTCGCGCACAACTGGAAGTCGCCCTGGCCTCAGCCGAGGCAGCTGGGCTCGCTAAAACCCGGTTTCTTGCCTCTGCCAGCCATGACCTGCGCCAGCCTATTCACGCACTTTCACTATTCAGCGCCGCTCTTGCCACGCGCAAACTGGATGAGCGCAGTAGCCAGATTGTCGGCAACATCAATGCATCCGTTGCGGCACTGTCCTACGAACTGGACGGCTTGCTGGATATCTCCAAGCTGGATGCGGGTATCGTCACCATCAGCCGCAGCAATTTCTGCCTTGCAAAGGTATTGCAGCGGTTGCGGGAGGAGTTCGTAGCCCAGGCGAAAATTCGCGGTATAGCCATTGTCCTCGATTGTCCGGAGCGCGCCTTGGTCAATACTGACTGCGCACTGTTTGAAAGAATTCTACGCAACCTGATCACCAATGCGATTAATCACAACACGCAATGCACAATCACGCTGAGCGTGGTGCCGGTAGTGGGTTTCTGGCGGGTGGTCGTAGCGGATAATGGCCGTGGTATCGCGCTTGCAGAGCAGGAACATGTCTTCGAAGAATTCTATCAGCTGGAGAACCAGGAGCGAGATCGCAATAAGGGGCTGGGTCTAGGGCTGTCAATTGTGCGTAGGCTGAGTAAATTGCTGTACATCCAGATGGAATTTGAATCAGAGCCCGGCCGGGGGACACAATTTGCATTCAGCGTTCCGGCGGTTAAGCAGGAACAACGCGCTGAGCCTGCTTTGGCCGTCGAGTATGCCTCAAATTCCCTGGCATCCCTTGTGGTGTTGGTCGTTGATGATGAGTTAACGATTCGTCAAGGTATGCGCGCGATATTGGAAAGTCTCGGCTGTAAAGTGACTACTGTCGAAAACTCAGATGCGGCGATGGCAGCCGCCACCATCGAGAGGCCGCATATCGCGCTGGTGGATCTGCGCTTACGCAATCACGACGATGGCCTGAAGACCATTGAGCGTCTACGCGAGCTTTACCCGGCACTACCGGCAATGATTATCAGCGGCGATACTGCACCGGATCGCCTGTTAGCCATCAGCAATGCAGGTATTCCTATCCTGACGAAACCGGTAATGCTCGACACACTGAAGGAGGCGATAAACCGATGCTGCTTCCCGGCACCCTGATTGGATCATTCAGTTCTAGTCTCTACAATTTCACCAGCGGCGCATTGACGTTTTCCTTGTACTCAATTGCCGCGGATCAAAAGGTAGGATAGCGCTGGTGACTACGTTGGAGAATCAGCACGATAACAATCTGCAGGAAGCACTGCTAAAGCAATGGGCGGCACAGGTCCAGTACGCGCCTATCCCAGTCGTACTGTCGGTATTCCTCGTTGCCTTTATGGCTGCGCAGTATGTTGCGACCTGGATATGGGCGAGCTGGGTGGCTATTGCCGTCGCCGCACAAATCCTGCGCTGGCATATCTTTCGTCAGTTGCCAAAAAAGCAACATATCCCGATACAGACACGCATAAAGACAGCGATAGCTATAAATTTTGGGTGCGCGCTCTGCTACAACGTGGCATTGATCTGGTTTCCTCTGTTCAGCCCCTATCAAGGCGCGGTGCAATCGCTGCTGTTACTTGCGACGGGCGTTGCCACTGCGATGATGGGTGTCGGATTTGTGCCCTTTGCGCTTACCCATATTATTTTCGGATTGTTACCGCTGTTCGGCCTATGGGCGTGGAGCGGCCTTTTTGGTGACGGTGGCATGACGGCACTCGCTGTGATGATAGTCGGGCTCTGTTACTGCGCTTTCTCGTTCAGACTTTCCGGCCATATATTCCGGCTGTATAAGGAGTCATTTGATACTCGGGCACAACTGGAAGTTGCTCTTGCCTCAGCCGAGGCGGCCGGGCGCGCCAAAACCCGGTTTCTTGCATCCGCCAGCCATGACCTGCGCCAGCCCATTCACGCGCTTGCCCTGTTCAGCGCAGCTCTTGCCACGCGCAAGCTGGATGAGCGCAGCAGCCAGATTGTCGGCAACATCAATGCGTCGGTTGCGGCGTTGTCCTACGAACTGGACGGCTTGCTGGATATCTCCAAGCTTGATGCGGGTATCGTCACTGTCAGCCGCACGAACTTCTGCCTGGTGTCTCTATTGCAGCGGTTGCGCGAGGAATTTTCAACCTCAGCAAAGAAACGCGGCATTGAGTTGATTCTCGAGTGCCCGGAGCGCGCGATCGTCAACACAGATGGCGCGCTCCTGGAGCGGGTTCTCCGCAACCTGATCACCAATGCGATTCACCACAATACCCAATGCAGGTTGACGCTGCGGGTGACTCCGGCGGGACAGGGCTGGCAGATAGCGGTTGCCGATACCGGGCGCGGTATTGCGCTCGACGAGCAGGAAAAGATATTCGAGGAATTTTACCAGCTGGAGAATCAGGAAAGGGACCGCAACAAAGGGCTGGGTCTGGGGCTGTCGATTGTCCGCAGGCTCAGCGACTTGCTGGATATTCGGATGGAGTTTGAATCTACACTGGGCGTGGGGACGCAGTTCAGGTTCACGATTCCAGGCGTTGATCAGCAACAGCTGGAGAAACCTGCTACGGACTGTGCTTCACGGTCACTGGAATCCCTGGTGGTTCTGGTAGTCGATGATGAGCTGAGTGTGCGGGACGGTATGCGCATCCTGCTGGAAAGTCTCGGCTGTACAGTGTCTACCGCCGAAAACTCCGATGCGGCGATGGCAGCCGCTGCCATCGAGAGGCCACATATCGCCCTGGTGGATCTGCGCTTACGCAATCACGACGATGGTCTGGTGACCATTGAGCGTCTACGCGAGCTTTACCCCGGACTACCGGCAATGATTATCAGCGGCGATACGGCACCGGATCGCCTATTAGCCATCAGCAATGCGGGTATTCCTGTACTGACGAAACCGGTAATGCTCGACGCACTGAAGGAGGCAATAAACCGCTGCTGCTTCCCGGCGGAATAACATGATCATCAATGAGTAAGACGTTCACTCCAACTCGTTTCCTGCTTCTATTAACTCGATCAATGCATGCAGCTTCTCAGCGCAGTGGGCAATTTGCGGTTCAGGCACCTGGCCTGGTCGCCGCAGGCCCGGCTATCGCCATCGCCTTTATATAGGCAGGCCTTGCTGTCACACGCTCCACATACGCTTTGGTGTTAGGCAGGCTGTCGTCGACGGCCCGCGCGCCCAGCATTGTGAGTGAGGTGAGGTTAAACACCGACATGATATCCGCACAGCTGAAGTGCGCGCCGCCAAGATAGTCCGACTCACCCAGCCGCTGCTCAAGGGCGCGATAGATGCCGTCTTCGCGGCGCTGCGTCGTGGCCATCATAGGGTTGTCTGCAGCAGGGGTAGCACCGGTAGACTGGAAGGCCAGTTTGATAAACAGCACCGACTGCAGGTTGTTATTAAAGTGCATCCAGAACAGGTAATGCGGATAGTTGGGATCGCTCACCGGCACCGACAGGCAGCCACCGCCATGGCGTTGGGAAATGTACTCCACGATAGCGGTGGATTCGGCCATCACCAGATCGCCGTCAACGATGATGGGTGCGGTACCGACAGGATGGAGGGCACGGTACTCGGGCGGGGCCAGAAAATCCGCGCCGCGGTCATACCACTTCAATTCATAGGGCAGGTTGAGTTCTTCCATCAGCCAGACAATACGGTCGGATTGTGAAACGCCAAGGTGGTGAATGGTGATCATGTGCTTCTCCAGTTTTTCCATTTTTCCGGCATACAAATGTGATGCAATATCACCCGCAGGTCAATCGCCGGAAGCAGGGAGCCACCAGAAAGGTATCGCGGGTGCCGAAACACTGTGCTAGATTGCGGATAGCTAACATCAATCAAAAGATTCTGACGAATTACTGAATGGTTAAATTTCGCCGCACCATCGCTATTTTCGTTCTAGCTCTGTTTGCCTGCCAGTCAGTCATGGCAGGCATTGGCGAGCACTGGACATTGCAGTCCGATGGTGAAGCTGTGGATGCTCAGCACCTCGACTCGGTGAGTCATGTTGCTGACAACACTAGCGATCACGACCAAGCAGGT
>JANNVJ010000023.1:0-27549 GCA_031414375.1 Haliea sp. | reverse complement strand
CTCAGTCACCCGACTGATCAACATGCCGGTTAAAAAACTAAACGCAATACTGGCAGAATACTCAAGCAGCTCACGCCATTCAAACCCATTGCGCGGAAGGATCGGTGTTTGATCCACTACCCCAATAATAGCGCTCATGCCAATAACCGATGCCACCGCCAAAAAAGCCGTGCCGATAAACCAGGGCAGCAGCGTTCTGGGCTCATCCCGAAACAACCAAAAGCCAAATGGCAAGGGCACCAGCATTGAAATCAGGCGCAGGTAAATTACATTCAAATCATACACAACGGTAATCAGCGTGTGTGCGACCAATAGCAGAATCAGTGGCGCCAGAATGAAGCGAGCGACGTCGCCAGTAAAATTTGGCAGATTGGCGGCGGCTCGATTGAGGGCTTGGGAGCCGCGTTCAACCAGCTCATTCGTTTGTTCACTGATCGTCTGTCGCGAGGCTAGTTCGATCACCTGTGTTTCCAATTCAGCGATGCGGGTCATCATCGGTTTGAATAAGTACAGATCGCGGGTGCAGGTTTTACAGACTACTGCAGCCTCGTCGACCTCACTTAAACAATACGGGCACACTATCACTGCGCAACGACCAACCGTACTATCGAATTGGTTTCGCGGCCATCTGTGTCCAGCACCGTAATTTTCAGGGCATGCTCCCCGACTGGAACACCTGCGTCAGGAACAACAATACCGGTTTCAGTAATCCCGCTTTGTAGCCTGGGCGTCAGATCAATAAACGGTGATTTCAGATACACCACTTTTACGCTGGCCGGATCAATTTTACTGCCGCCGCGCGGCGCAAAGGCAACCTTCAGTTCAAATGGCGCTTTCACCGGCCCAAAATCCTCATTGGGGGAGACCAGTTCAACGCCTGGCCCGCGTGAGATACCGCGTGTCAGCGATTCGCCAATCGCCGCTGGCAGTGCTGCCTCCTCGGGCGTTATCAGTGGTGTCGCAGCGAATGCTGCGCCCTGCGCAAATAGGAAAATGCCTAAGATCAAACCGGTAGAGTTTTTGCTGAGCATGGTTAGTCCAATTCAAAGTGAGTCAGTTGAGGGGTTGAAACTAGCTGTAAAACGGCGCGATAGTGCGTATTCTAACCCAAAAATGCGCTTTCCTGTTTAGGCAAAAAGTCCCAAGTCGGAACATTTCGCGCGTTGCACAAGATGAGCTTCAGTTTCTCAGATTAGTAAATATTGCCGGTAATTATAGCGTTTTGGCGCTGCTCAGTGGCAATATCAGGTTCGCAATACCGGATTTAAGCGCTGCAGATCGGGACCAAAACATGTCTCTGAAAAATAACCAGCTTGAGGCACTGCGCCGTCACCGGGTCCCGAGCTGGTGGAGCGATGCGAAGCTGGGAATATTCGTGCACTGGACGCCGGCATCTATCCCCGCGTTCGCGCCGGTTGATGCCGATATCGGCGAGTTGCTGCAATCGAGTCGCAGCGATGCGCTCGCCTGGTCGCCGTATGCCGAGTGGTACGAGAACTCCTTGCGTTTTCCGGGCAGCCCCGCAGACCAGCATCATCGACAAAAGTATGGCGCGCGTCCCTACACGCAGTTCGCTGCCGATTGGGAGGCGGCCCTGGAGCAGTGGGATCCGCAGGCCTGGGCAGCGCGCTTTGCGGCCACGGGTGCTCGGTATGTCGTGTTCGTGGCGAAACACTCGGACGGCTACTGCCTGTGGCCGACGGGTGTCGTCAACCCACATCGACCGGGGTGGAACTCCCGACGCGATGTCGTCGGCGAGATGAGCGAGGCGGTGCGCGCTGCGGGCATGCGTTTCGGTCTTTATTACTGCGGCGGCTTCGACTGGACGTTCAACACCCGGCCCATTGGCTCGATGGCCGATGTGCTCGCGGCGATTCCCCGCGCGGCTTATCCTGCCTATGCCGAGGCCCAGGTGCGCGAGTTGATTACCCGCTACCAGCCCAGCGTGCTGTGGAATGACGTGGCTTGGCCAGCGCGCGCCGCGCAGCTGTGGCCGCTCCTTGAGTGGTATTACCAACAGGTGCCGGACGGTATTGTTAACGACCGCTGGGTGCCGTGGCATCCACTCCTTGGCGCTACCCGGTTCGCGCTGGTGCGCCGTGCCATCGACTCCTTATCCCGGCGGCAGGCTAAGCGTGACGGAGGTCTGGTGCCGCCACTGCCACCGCACTTCGACTATCGCACGCCTGAGTACGTAACCTTCCAGGACGCGCCGCAGCACCCGTGGGAATGTGTGCGCGGCATGGACCGCAGCTTCGGCTATAACGCATGCTCCCGTCCGCAGGACTTTATTGCGCACGATGAGCTGCTGTGGCTGTTCACCGATATCGTGGCCAAAGGCGGGAACCTGTTGCTCAATGTTGGACCGCGCGGCATCGACGCCGCCATTCCCGATGAGCAGCTTGCCCGGCTCGACTGGCTGGCGCAGTGGGTCGGTCCTCATCGGGCAGCGATCGCTGGCACACGACCATGGGTGCATGCAGGAATTGCGACTGCCGAGGGTCAACCCGTTCGTTACACCACCCGCGAGGATACTGTTTACGCGTTCCTGGCCAACGCCTCGGGAACGGTCACTCTGGCTGATGTGCGTGCAACTGCCACCACGCAGGTGCAGGCGATGGGAGGTGAACCATTATCTTGGCGAGATGTTGGGCACGGCCTTGTCGTCGATCTGCCACCGGTTGCAGCTGGCCCCGAACCCGTGGTTATCGTGTTGCGGCAGGTGCGTACCCGGTAATAAATACGTTATCGCCTTGCGCCCGCAATTGTCTGCGTGGCTAACTCGGAAATTCCGCTGACACCGACACCGACTCCCACGCCTGCAGGCGCTCCTGAATGGCCGTGAGTTTGTCTCGATAGGATTGCAGCAGCCCTGTGCCGAGTACCAGCTGCGCCGGTGGCTTATCCATGGTGCCCAGTTGCACAAAGATTTGCGCCGCGCGCACCGGGTCGCCGGGTTGTAGGCCGTCGATCGCGGCGATCATGTCCAGGCGGCTGCCGACGATTTCTGCGTAGTCGGCGATGCGCTGCCCGCTGCGTTGCATGGAGCGGCCAGACCAGTCGGTGCGAAAGGCACCGGGTTGTACGGTCACCACGTCGATACCCAGCGGCGCCACTTCCTTGGTCAGCGCTTCCATCACCCCTTCGAGGGCGTGCTTGGAGGCACTGTAAAAACCGGTACCGGGATTCGCCATCAGGCCAGCCTGCGAGGAATTGTTGATGATGCGTCCGCAGCGCCGCTCCCGAAAGTAGGGCAGTACCAGTCGCGTCATGGCCAGGGTCGCGAAAAAATTGGTTTCGAACATCGCGCGAAACTCGGCCTCGTCTCCCTCCTCGATGGCGGCCACGTAGCCGTAACCCGCGTTGTTCACCAGCACATCCAGTTGACCGAAGTGATTGAGAGTCGTTTGCACGGCGTTCTCACGCTGCTGCGGATCGGTGATGTCCAGCGCAAGCGCCAGTGCGCGATCAGGAAAGGGCGCACAGAGTTCGGCGACCGCGTCTTTGCGACGTGCGGTCACGGCCACTCGTGCGCCCTGTTGCAATGCGCAGTATGCGATCTCCCGCCCGAAGCCGGTGGAGCAGCCGGTAATCAACCAGACGGTTTCCGCGAGCGCTGTCATGCCTTGTTCTCCTGCGCCAGACGCCAGGCATAACTGCTGGCGCGCGCGGTCAATTGTCGTTTGCGATCCTGCGCTGAAGTTCTGTTACAACCCGGTGGCAGCACGTGCGTGAGGTCATTCAATTTCGCGAGTTGCGACCTCACGCCAAAACTGGCAGTGGGTTTGCCACCAACGAATTCTGCCCAACGCAGGGTGAGGATGCCCTCGGGCATATCGGTGGGGTCCAGCCAGTTGTGCACGCCAGGATCATGCAGTGCGAGGACGAACGTGTAACTGCCGTCGTCGTTGGGCAGTGCCTGGTGTTTGTTCAGGCAACCGTTGCGGGTCACGATGTCATTCGTTGTGCCCCAGATATTGGTGATCGGCGCGATAAAGTAGTCTGCGCCGCCCATGTCCAGATCCAGTACCAGCGCACTGTTGTCGTCCGGTAGCGCGAAGTGGCCCATGATGTAGATCTGGTCGCGCAGCGCACCGTCGCTGTCGCGGTCGATGACAAAGTCGAATGCATTGACCGGCCGGCCCAGCGCCTGTTGATTCCAGCGCGTGGTGTTCGTGGCCCATTTGTGCATATAGGCCTTAACGCGATCGAGCTGCTCGCGCTCGGTAAACGGCGGGCGTGACGGGGGTGTGCCCAGTCGTTCGATGCTCAGTTCGTTGGCGCGGTCCGCGTCCCAGTCGAGAATGACATCGCGAATGTAGAACTCGTGGGCCTCGGGGCAGCTCTGGATGTGGTTGGCGCGCCCATTGGCGGGTGCGCTGTCCACGCTGACGGCAAATCTGCCGTCAGCGTCGACCTGTAATTCTTTGCCGGACAACAGACCCACCGTCTGCATGGTCGGGCTCCACAAGGTAAAATAGTTTTCTACCAGTCGATGGGTGGCGACACGGCCGTGGATACAGTAAACCTCGTCGCCACTGATGGGTATCACGCGGTAGATGCTGTCGGGATTGTCGATTCCCCAGCGGCTGCCGGGAATCATCTCGCCCGTCAGTGTGTGGGGCAGGCGGCTGATGGTTATCACCTTGGGATACAAGGGATCCTGGTTCAGCGCCCAGATCACGGCGCCGAACATGACCTCGTCAAAACTCGCGTCGAAGCAGCGCATCATGACCGCGCTGGGTTGGGCCAGCGCTAGCCAGTAGGTGCGTATCTCTTCCCTGGCCGCCTGGATTTCGGGATGACGGTAGTAGGACAAGGCGAGCAGTTCATGCTCGCGCTGCTGTGGCGTATCGATTGGATTGTCGTGTGGATTGTCGCAACGGGTCACGAGTGAACTCCTTACACTAGGCCAGGAAGGTACTGCGGTAGTCGGCAAAGTCCCGCTCCAGCCCCGCGCGGGTAAAGCCGAACTGCTCCAGGGTATAGCGGTGTGGCTCGCGATCTTCGCGCCGGTTGTCCTGTCGCCACTGGTCCATCGCCGCCCTGGTGTGCTCATCCAATGCCAGGCCGAGACGGTCGTAGATGTGCTGGATAGTTCCTTCGGGATCGCTCGCGGTCGCGGTGTACAACACATCGATGAACTGGTTCGGGTACTGCGCTCGGACCTCAATCGCTTGCTCCAGGCTGCGCGCAAATTTGTTGCACCAGTGACGCCCCAGCGCGCGTGCATCGACCGCGTCGCTGCCCATACAGGCCAGTGTGTAATTCATACTGCACAGGGAGGGGATGGTCTGCAGCGGATCCCGATGCGTCTGGATCACGGTGGCACCGGGAAACACCTCCAGCAGAATGTCCAGGTGGTGCAGGTGGTGCGGCGTTTTAAGCAGCCACTGGTCGGCGCTGTGTCCCTTGCGCTTTTTCTGCCACTGCAGGAACTGCAGCATGCGGTGCAGATAGTGGTACCCCGGTGTATTGTCGTGACTTTCCAGCCAGCGCGCGTAGCCGGGAAGGTACGCAAAAGATTCCGGTACGGTGCTGTAAAAGCTGTGCTCCAGCAGCATGACGTCCTCGTCTGCCGCGCAAGCGTCGAGCGGGTGAATGGCGGCCAGGTCCGGGCTGGCCTCTATCATCTGCCGCACTTCCTCTTTGGCGACGGGAATACGCGTATCCTCGTCCTCGAATGCGTAACCGGGCAGGGGCGCTGGATAGCGCGCCTCGTACCAGAGCGGTGCATAAAAGCGGCGGTCGCAGGCCATAAGGCGGTGGAGCATCGTGGTGCCAGTGCGCATCAATCCGGCAATAACCACCGGCGGCGCAATCTGCTCATCGAGTATCGCCGGGTAGCGCCGCAACCAGTCCTGCATGCGCAGCCGGTTGACCAGCAGCTCGACGATACGGGTGAACTGGCCATAGCGACCGATGGCTGAGAGGTTTGCCTCGTTGTGCAGTGATCGCAGCAGCGCTTGCAAGGGCTGGAAAAAGTCTTCATCGCCGAAATCGCGCAGACCGGCCTTGTCGAACGCCGCATCGAGTACGGCGCCCAGGTGCAGCGTTACAGCCGGAACCTGTTGGTCATTCATCAGGGCAGTTGGGTATTGCCCATCAGGTCGCGGTCGATTTCCCGCGCCGCTTCACGACCTTCATTGATCGCCCGGACCACCAGGTCCTGGCCGCGCCGACAATCAGCTGCCGCATAAACCTTGGGCACGCTGGTGCGATAGTCCTGCTTGGTGGCCCTGAAATTGCCGCGTTCATCAACGTCCATACCGAGCGCCTCATTGATGTAGTGCTCGGGCTGCAGGAAACCCATGGAGAGCATAATCAGATCGGCCTCCCAGGTTTTTTCGCTGCCGGGAATCTCCTTCAGTTTGTCATCGACATTGACGGTGATAATGCCGATCAATTTTCCCTGCGCATCCTTGAGAAATTCCTTGCTCATAATCGAGAAGACACGTGGGTCATCGCCAAATTTCTGCGCCGCTTCCGCGTGACCGTAATCAACGCGATAGATTTTGGGCCACAGCGGCCAGGGATTATTAGCGGCGCGCTCCAGCGGCGGTTTCGCCAACAACTCAAAATTCACCAGCGATTTGCAGCCGTGGCGCAAGGCCGTGCCGATGCAATCTGTGCCAGTATCGCCGCCGCCGATGACGATGACGTGCTTGTCTTTGGCGGAGATATAACTGCCATCTTCCAAGCCAGAGTCCAGCAGGCTTTGCGTATTGGCAGTGAGGAACTCCATAGCCATATGCACGCCTTTGGCGTCGCGTCCCGGGATAGGGAGGTCGCGTGCCAGCGTGGCGCCGGTGGCGAGCAGCACCGCGTCATGTTGTGCAATAAGCGCAGCGGGATCGATGTCTTTACCGACGTCGGCATTGACGACAAATTCAACGCCCGCGTCGCGCATCAGCTGTACGCGGCGTTCCACCACACTCTTCTCCAGTTTCATGTTGGGGATACCGTACATTAGCAGCCCACCCAGTCGGTCAGCGCGTTCATACACGGTGACGCTATGCCCTGCCGTGTTTAGCTGTTCCGCCGCGGCCAGGCCGCAAGGCCCAGAGCCAATGATGGCAATCTTTTTACCGGTGCTGTCTGCCGTTAATTTTGGTGTCACCCAACCTTCGTCGAAACCGCGATCAATAATCGCGCATTCGATATTTTTAATGGTCACCGCCGGGCTGGTGATACCCAGCACGCAGGCACCTTCGCAGGGCGCCGGGCACACACGGCCGGTAAATTCGGGAAAATTATTGGTCATGTGCAAGCGGTCTAGGGCGTCGCGCCATCGCCCCTTGTACACCAGGTCATTCCACTCCGGGATCAGGTTGTAGATGGGGCAGCCGTTGTTTGACTGGCAGAACGGTACACCACAGTCCATACACCGCGCACCCTGGGTCTGCAGATGCGCGTCGTTATGCGGCGTATAGATTTCTTTGAAATCAACGAGGCGCACCGCAGGATCGCGATAGGGTTCTGTTTTTCGCTCGTAATCCTTAAATCCGGTTACTTTTCCCATAATGAATAATCTTCCTAGGAACCGACTGCTGCGGTGACTACTGTTGCGCCTGCCATTTCTTCAAGCGAGCGCTTGTATTCAGTGGGCATGACTTTCACGAACCGGGCGAGCTCGGTTTTCCAATTGTTCAGAATATGCCCCGCTACTGTTGATCCAGTGTAGCGCTGGTGATTTTCAAGCAAGGTGCGCAGTTCCTTGATGTCATCGAGAGAATCTACGCTCTCCAGTGCAAATGTCTCGGTGTTGCACATGCGCTCGAAGTCGCCGCTCTTGTTCCAGACGTAGGCGATGCCGCCGCTCATGCCAGCGCCAAAGTTTCTGCCGGTCTTGCCCAGCACCACCACGCGTCCGCCGGTCATGTACTCGCAGCCGTGATCGCCAATACCTTCCACCACGGCAGTCGCACCGCTGTTGCGCACACAAAAACGTTCGGCGGCAATGCCCCGGAAGTAGGATTCCCCCGAGGTGGCGCCATACATCACCACATTGCCAATGAGAATGTTCTCCTCGGCTTTAAAGGTGCTGGATGTTGGCGGGTAGACGATGATCTTGCCGCCAGACAGGCCTTTACCCACGTAGTCGTTACAATCGCCTTCCACTTCCAGCGTAATGCCCTTGGCCAGCCAGGCGCCAAGGCTTTGCCCGGCGGTGCCAGTGAGCTTGATATGGATGGTGTCATCGGGCAGCAGTTTGCCGTCCGTCGCCTTCGCCACTTCATGGGAGAGCATGGTGCCGACGACACGATTGATGTTGATGATCGGGTGTTCGATACGCACCTTCTCGCCCCGCAGCAGTGCCGGTTGTGCGCGTTCGATCAGCACATTATCGAGTGCCTTTTCCAGCCCGTGATCCTGGTTAATCGTGCGGTAGACTTGCGTGCCCTCGTAAACAATTTCGGCTGGCGTGAGGATCTTGCTGAAATCCAGACCGCGCGCTTTCCAGTGGTTAATCGCCTGGCGTGTTTCCAGCAGGTCTGCACGGCCGACCATTTCATTGATGGTGCGCAAACCAAGGCTGGCCATGATCAGGCGCAGTTCCTGCGCGACCATGAAGAAATAGTTCACCACGTATTCCGGGCTACCGGAGAATTTCTTGCGCAGTTCAGGATCCTGCGTGGCGATCCCGACCGGGCAGGTATTGAGGTGACACTTGCGCATCATGATGCAGCCCAGCGTGACCAGTGGCGCCGTGGCAAAACCAATCTCTTCGGCGCCCAGCAGCAGCGCCATAGCGACGTCGCGACCGGTCTTGATCTGCCCGTCTGTCTGCAACACCACGCGCGAGCGCAGGTTGTTCTTGACCAGCGTCTGATGAACTTCGGCAATGCCAAGCTCCCAGGGCAGGCCGGCATGCTTGATCGAGGTCAGGGGCGATGCACCGGTACCACCATCGTGTCCGGCGATGACCAGATGATCGGCTTTCGCCTTGGTCACACCGGCAGCAATCGTACCCACGCCAATTTCGGAACCGAGTTTAACGCTGATCCGCGCCTTCGGGTTGGCGTTCTTCAAATCGTGAATGAGCTGGGCAATATCTTCAATCGAATAAATGTCGTGGTGCGGCGGCGGGCTGATCAGGCCTACGCCAGGCGTCGAATGCCGGAGTCTGGCAATGGTCTGATCCACTTTATTGCCGGGCAGCTCGCCACCTTCACCGGGTTTTGCACCCTGTACAATTTTGATCTGCAGTTCGTCGGCGTTGGCTAGATACCAGATGGTCACGCCAAAGCGGGCCGATGCGACCTGCTTGATGGCAGAACGCTTTAAATCACCATTGGCCATCGGTTTAAAACGTGCGGAGTCTTCTCCGCCTTCACCAGTGTTCGATTTTCCGCCCAGGCGATTCATCGCGATGGCCAGTGTTTCATGGGCCTCAGCGGAGATGGAGCCGAAGCTCATGGCACCGGTACAAAATCTCTTCACAATGGTTGCTGCCGGTTCAACCTCGCTGATATCGCAGGGTTCAACGCCTTGCTTGAACTCCATCAGTCCGCGCAGTGTCGCGCCGCGCGTTGACTGTGTATTTGCATGGTCGGCGAACTTCCAGTAGGCATCTTCACTGTTGGTTCGAGTGGCAACCTGCAGGTTAGCGATCGTTTCAGGGTCCCACATGTGGCTGTTACCGCCACGGCGCCAATGGAAATCACCCGGATTTGGCAGCACCGGGATCAGGTGCTGGTCGCGCACGGGATAACCGATCTCGTGGCGCTGTTTCATCTCTTCAAACAGCACCGCGAAATTCACGCCCTGCACCCGACTGGCGGTGCCTGCGAAGCAGCGCGCGATGATGTCATCAGCGAGGCCCACGGCTTCGAAGATCTGCGCACCTTTGTAGGATTGCAGGGTGGAGATGCCCATTTTGGCCATCACCTTCAGCATGCTCTTGGCGACACCTTTCTTGTAGGCGTAAACAATTGAGGCCGTATTGGGAAACGTGTTCTTGTCCAGCAAACCGTCCTGCACGGCTTGCCATACGGATTCAAAGGCGAGGTACGGGTTGATCGCGTCGGCGCCGTAGCCCACCAGCAGGCAGTGGTGATGTACTTCCCGCGCCTCACCGGTTTCGAGAATGATGCCGATGCGCGTGCGTTCGAGCCGTGCCACCAGGTGATGGTGTACCGCGCCGCAGGCCACCAGTGCGCTGAGTGCCATGCGGTCTGCGCCGATATTGCGATCAGACAGTATGACGAATGAAAAACCATCCTTGATGGCCTGAGATGCGTCAGCACAGATCTGATCGAGGGCGGCCAGCATACCTTCAGCACCGGCCGCCTTGTCAAAGGTGATGTCGATGGTTTTTGAGGTCCAGCCATCCTGGTTGATCTCTTTGATGTTGGTGAGTTCATCGTTGGAGATGATCGGATGGTGCAACTCCAGTCGATGCACGTGCTCTGGCGTGGTCTCCAGCAGATTCCTCTCAGGCCCGATAAAGCAGGTGAGCGACATCACCACTTCTTCGCGAATCGAGTCGATGGGCGGATTGGTGACCTGCGCGAACAATTGCTTGAAGTAGTCGTAGATCATGCGTGATTTATCAGACAGGCAAGCCAGCGCACTGTCATTACCCATTGACCCCAGCGGATCACGGGCTTCACTCACCATCGGCAACAACATGAATTGCATGGTCTCGATGGTATAGCCAAACGCCTGCATACGATGCAGCAGTGTTTCCGGATCGTAATGCAGCTCCGCGTGCTCCTTGGGCAGATCAGAGAGCTCCAGTTTCTGCGCCTTGATCCACTCGCCGTACGGTCTCTGCCGGGCGAACTCCATCTTTAATTCTTCGTCCGGGATCAGGCGTCCGGCAAAGAAGTCCACCAGGAACATCTTGCCCGGTTGCAGCCGACCTTTTTCCTTCACGTTTTCCGGCTTTATCGGCAGCACCCCAACTTCGGAGGCCATGATGACCTTGTCATCATGCGTCAGGTAATAGCGCGAAGGTCGCAGGCCGTTGCGGTCCAGCACCGCGCCAATGTAATGGCCGTCGGTGAACACGATGGACGCCGGGCCGTCCCACGGTTCCATCAGCGCCGAGTGGTATTCGTAGAAATCGCGCTTTTCCTGCGGCATGTTGACGTCGGACTGCCACGCTTCAGGAATCATCATCATGATGGATTCCTGCAGCGTACGACCTGACATCAGGAGGAATTCCAGCACGTTGTCGAAGGACCCAGAGTCAGAGAAATTTGGCTCCACGATGGGGAACAGATCGGTGATCTTGTCACCAAAGCGTGCGCTCTTGGCATCGCCCTGGCGGGCGGTCATCCAGTTCTTGTTGCCGCGCAGGGTATTGATTTCCCCGTTGTGGCTCATGAAGCGGTTGGGCTGCGCCCTGTCCCAGGACGGAAAGGTATTGGTCGAGAACCGGGAGTGCACCATGGCCAGGTGGCTTTCGTAATCTTCATCTTCCAGGTCAGGATAGAACGGGAACAGTTGCAGCGGCGTCAACATCCCTTTATAGACGATGATTCTGGAGTTCAGGCTGCACACATACACCAGCTCGTCCGGGAAGCGCAGCAGAGCTGCGCGCGTAAAACGCTTCCTTGCCACATACAAGGCGTGATCAAAGCGGTGGTCGTCGAGAATGCCGCCACCGACGATGACTTGTTCGATAAACGGCATGGCGTCGCGTGCCGCAGGGCCGAGATTGGCGTGGTCCGGACGGGTCGGGACGTCACGGTAAGCCAGCACGGTGAGCCCTTCTGCGGCGAGTGCGGCGGTAAAACTGGTCTTCAACTCCTGGCGCTTCACGCCATCCTGTGGCCAGAAAATGTTGCCAACGGAGTAGGTGCCTACCTCAGGTAAGACAAAGCCGAGCGTTACAGCCACCTTTTGCATGAATTTGTGAGGAATGGCCGTCATGATGCCAGCGCCATCGCCGGTATTTTCTTCAAAGCCACAGCCGCCGCGATGGTCCATCCGTTCATTGATATGGTTGGCGTCCGTCAGGATTTCATGACTGGGTATACCTTTGACGTGGGCGACAAAGCCCACGCCACAGGAATCTTTTTCGAGAGCAGGGTCATACAGGCCATGTTTGGCCGGAAACCCTGTCTTGCCATCGATTCTCTTGTTTTTCATGCCTTCAACTCGTTTGGTGGTGCAATATCAAACTGCCAGATTCTCTGGCCCAAGCAAAAAATATCGCTCATGAGATGGCCAAACCGGAAGCTTTCGCCCTTCGATTTACTACCAGCTGCAAGCGTTTTTTTTATGCAGGATTGTGCGGGGCGAAAACAATACCATCCGACAAATTAATGTCAAGACTTTCGGCGCGTAGAATGGCTTTATTATTTTTATAAGCCTTTGTATTTTAACAATATTACAAATATGGAGTGTTACAGGAAATTCAATGGTGGATAAAATTATGGGGAATCACTGGAGCGGCGCTGCTATAAATGAAGCAGCAAGCCCATTGCGCGTTACACATATTGTTCCGGGACCATGCGTTTATGGAGGATACCGATTATTTCTACGGAGCCCCTTGGCGTCGCATAGAACACGACATGTTTGCCATATGGGGAGCAGCGATACCCCACACAACTTGGCGAAACTAGCCATCCAGTTCTTTGATCATCTCGTCCATGGAAAAGTTGTCAGCCAGCGGGCTTTGCTCTGCGAGTTCCAGCCTGGCGCGCAACACTGCCATCTTCTTCTTGTACTGCTGTTGCTCCAGCCAGACGCGCAGTGCTTCGCGCACGACCTCGCTGGATGAATTGTAGAGGCCGCTGTCGACGTGCGACTTGACCAGTCTCTCGAGCTCCGGTGTCAGTGATACATGCATACCCTTACTCCCTGGGCTATCGATACCGCTAACGTAGGGATGATGAGATAGATTGTCAATCATTGACATAGCTGGGGCTCCGATGAAACGCCGAAGACCCACAGTAATCCAATCGCAGGCACTCCGGCCGGTCCTGACTACATTTGCTTGAGCACTGAACTAAAAATGTGCATAGCCTTGAAATCCACTCACAGCAACCCTGCGTAAGAGTAAGCGTGAGTACCCGCCCGGATTTTCAGTTGCGGACGTGGAATGTGAGGTGGATAGCAGAAACGAAAGGCGGTGGCCCCGTTTGTTATAGGGGTGCGAAACAGCCGAGATACTATTCGATCTGCGAATTTCAATGGATTGTTCTGATTGAGGCAAACACAGTGGCCCCTTACCTTCGCTTGCGACAGCGCACCTACGGGTTTCGTGAGCACGTAATGACCGAGCGTACCGGCACGTTTGAAATACGCAAGCTGGAAGCGTCTGGAGAGAAACCAGACGCGGATAGCCAGAGTCGATTCCGTGGTTGCCTGCTCGGTGGCGCAGTGGGAGATGCCCTGGGAGCGCCTGTTGAGTTCATGAGTCTCAGCAGGATCTGCAAGCATTATGGCGTCAGCGGAATTAGCGATTTTGTGGAATTTCACGGCCGCAAGGGCGCGATTACCGATGAAACCCAGATGTCGCTGTTCACGGCAGAAGGTCTGCTTCGCGGCCTGGTGCAGGAGCGACATGAGGGCACGGCCAACTATGCCGAGGTAGTGGGCAACGCGTATCAGCGCTGGCTGCGAACCCAGGGTGAAAGCAATGTTCACGGCCTGGATCCGCTGTTGCAGGACCCCGGCTGGCTCTACGGTTTCAGGGAATTACATGCGCAACGTGCGCCCGGTCGGACATGCCGCGCTGCACTGCGTGATGCCACCGCATTGGGCGCTCCGGCACTTAACGACGGCAAAGGCTCTGGCGGCGTGATGCGAATCGCCCCGGTGGGCTTGTTCGCTGAGACTATTGAAGAGAGTTTTGAGCTGGGCTGCCAATTGGCCGCACTGACCCACGGTCACCCCTCGGGATGGCTGGCCGGTGGTGCGCTGGCCGTGATGATTACTGCGCTGCGGCAGGGTGCCACGTTGCCCGATGCCCTCGACACTGCCCTGGATTGCCTCGAACTCAAGCCCGATCACGGGGAGCTTATGGCCGCGCTGGAATTGGCGGATGATCTGGCCTACGAGGGGAGCGACCCCGATTTGGCGATCACCCAACTGGGCAGCGGCTGGATGGCAACGGAAGCCCTGGCCATTGCCACCTATTGCGCGCTCAGCGCCAAAGATTTTAGTGACGGGATCACCATGGCGGTAAACCACGATGGTGATTCCGATACCACCGGCACCCTGGCCGGCAACCTGCTGGGCGTGATCTGGGGTGAGCAAAGCATACCCGCACCGTGGCTGAAGCAACTCGAGCTGCGCAAGGTCATTACTGAAGTGGCCGATGACCTGCATGCGTGCCGGCAGTGGAGTATCGGGCCGGGTGCGGCAAGTGCCGTATTTAGCAAGCAGATCTGGGCGAAGTATCCGGGGTATTAGGTACCGGTTAGCGCCGGGCGACCAGTTTCTTCGCTGATCGCCAGATAATTATCCACGGCCTCGCGAAAAGCCTTCTCCAGTTCATCCACCGTCGAGCCATGAAAGCCGACAATGTCTTTGATACCAGCCGAGTGGCCAACAAAAATTCGGTCGACTTCATCGTATTCAATACGCGCAACGTAGTTTTTGTATTTCATGATGCTACCCTGTTGGGCCTGCCTGAAAACACGACCTGTAAAAGCATACACTCTAAACATCTTGCTGAAAATCACTAATATACACAGCATGCGGTACGAGCCTGCGCGTACCGGAAAAAAGCGTATCAACGCGCAATAGAGCCGCAGGCAACACAACGACATTGGACAGACGAAAGAGCGAGGAGGACGCGATCAGGTCCAGGGCGAAGCCTTGCCTGCAGAAACGAAAGGGCTACACAGGACAGCCATCGAACATGGCTACTTACACATTGGATGTATTGGAGAAGCTTATGACAAATATCAAATTCGACATTCTGCCCCAGCGTTCTGCTGTGCTGGCAGGCCACACCACAGAACTGCATGCACTGGTGCGTGTACAGGGACCGCAACTGCCGGAAGGTCGCAAAACCGATCGCAAGGCACTGAACCTTGCGCTGGTGCTGGACCGCTCTGGTTCGATGGATGGGCAGGCCGTAGCAGAGGCCAAGCGTTGCGCCATCTATATTATTGACCAGCTGACAGAGAAGGACCGTGTTTCCCTGGTGATCTATGACAACCGGGTTGAGGTTCTTGTGTCCTCCACCTATGTTGTTGATAAGGCGCTGTTCAAGCGTGCGATAGCAGAGATTTATACAGGCGGTTCCACCGCGCTGTTTGATGGCTGGCATGAGGGCGCCAAACAGTGCGTGGTGGGCAATGAAGGCGGCGCATTATCACGGGTGCTGTTGTTGTCTGACGGTTGCGCCAATCATGGCCTGACGGATACCGCAGAAATCGCCCAGTATTGCGCAGAGATGGCCAGTGCCGGCGTTAGCACTTCTACCTACGGGCTCAGCACGCACTTCAATGAAGAGCTGATGGTAGAGATGGCCAAGGCCGGAGCCGGGCAGAGCTATTACGGCGAGTCCGCCGAGGACCTGATGGACCCGTTCCAGGAAGAGTTCTCGCTGCTCTCTTCCCTGTGTGCGCGCAACCTGAAGCTGAACCTGTCTGCCCCTGCGGGCGTGACCTTTGAGCTACTGAATGACTACAAGCAACTGGAAGAGGGCAGCTGGCAGCTGCCGGACGTTTCTTTCGAGGGCGAGGTATGGGCACTGGTGAAACTCACCGTACCGGCAGACCTTCCTGCGCCGATCAATGGCGACGATGTGGAAATCCTCACGGGCTTTCTCAGCTTCACCGATATCGACACCGGCATTGCGGACACCCGCTCTTACAGCCTCCGGCTACCGCGTTTACCCGCAGAGGCGTGGGCCGCCATTGCGGAGGATGAAAAAGTGACGGCGCGCATGCAGGAAGTGCATGTGGCCCAAATCCAGCAGGAACTGCGCACAGCCGCCATGCGCAGTGACTGGGGCACCGTGGATAAATTAGTGCAGCAGGCTGAGCGAGAGGCAGGCAACAATGCCTGGTTGAGGGACTCGCTCCAGTCGATCAAACGTTATGCCACAGCCAGGGACGAGAGCCGCATGAGTAAAGAGGCGCACTACGCATCACGGAAGATGATGAACCGCATGGCGTCGGTGGACGAAAGTTCAGTGGAATACTCGCTGATGCAGGAATCGCGGAAGGCCAAGCATCTGCAGCGTAAGCAGGAACAGGGCAAGCGGATGGATCGGCCGGAGTGAGTTAAGTTTTGCCTGACAGGGAGGTTGGGCACCCAATTTGGTCGGAAACCCTCAGGAGATCACTATGAAAATGCATTTGATAATAGCAGCGCTCACCACGCTGCCCGCCTTCTCCGCGAACGCAGAGGAGTACATTGGCAACTACAGCGCCAACAAGAACAACCCGAACTCGACATCCAACCCCTATGGCGCCGGGAGCCCCTACAATGCCAATAGCGTTAACAATCCCTACGGCCGATATGGCAGCCCCCACAGTTCAAAGTCGGCCAACAATCCGTACGCGACCGATGCACCCAAGCTCTATGACAGACAGGGCAATTATCGTGGGAAACTCAGCAGTAACCCGTATGACGCAGATTCCGTGTCGAACCCCTATGGGCGCTATGGCAGCCCACACTCCAGCGAGTCGGTCAATAATCCCTATGGTGCGGGCAGTCCTTATAAGAGTGATAGCCCGAATAATCCTTACGGGGAAGGGCTGGAGATGCATGGCGAGTAGGAGGACCCCGTAACGACCACTATGATCCGGAGCATGGTGTTCGCGCTGCAACGATGCGGCCAGGCATCCTGAATTACTGTCAGCGGCGTATGAACGTTCAGTGGGTTGATAAATTCCCGGCCTGGGTTACGCTGCCAGTATGAAAACCACCCAATACTACGATAACCATGCCGCGGTGTTGAGTGAGCAATACAATGCCATTGGCTCGGATGCGGTTCATCAAGGCTGGCTGCAAAAACATCTATCGAATAAGCCCGGCTTTGCCTGCGATATCGGGACGGGGTCCGGGCGTGATGCCAACTGGCTGGCTGCGAAGGGTTGGGATGTTGTGGCGGTGGAACCGAGCGCCGAGATGCGCGAGCGGGCCATGCTTACATCTCACCCGAATGTCACCTGGCTTGACGATGCCTTGCCCCATCTGAACACGCTGCGCTCTCTGGGCCATCGATTCGACCTGATCCTGCTCAGTGCAGTCTGGATGCATGTGCCGCCAACTGCGCGGGAGCGGGCCTTCAGGATACTGTCCGAGTTGCTCAAGCCTTCCGGCGTATTGGTGATCACCTTGCGCCATGGTAGCGATGAGGAGGAGAACACGCAGCGCGGCTTTCACAGCGTCAGTGCAGATGAAGTCCTTGAATACGCGAAGCGCCGTGCTGTGGCGCTGACGGACAGATTCACCGCGCCGGATCAATCGCGTAGCCATGTCTCTTGGGAGACGCTGGTTTTCACCATGCCGGATGATGGCACTGGCAGCCTGCCATTGCTGCGGCACATTATTGTGAATGACGATAAATCCTCGTCCTACAAGCTGGGTCTGTTGCGCGTCCTCACGCGCATTGCAGAAAGTGCGCCGGGTATTGTGGCCAACCGCACCGATGATTATGTCGATGTGCCGCTGGGTATCGTCGGCCTTTACTGGCTGAAGCAATACAAGCCTCTTCTGCTGACGCACAAAATCGCGCAACACCCCAATGCACAACAGGGATACGGCTTCGCCGGAGAGGACTTCTATAAGCTCGACAAGATATCGAATTACGATTTGAGGGTGGGCGCCAGCTTCGACGCCGAGCGCGGCGCAATCATTACCGGTGCGATCAGGGACGCTTGCAAAAACATCACGGCGATGCCGGCCAGGTACATCACTTATCCCGGACAAAACCGACCTGTCTTTGAGTATGAAAAGAGTACCGTCCGGTTATCGGGAAAGCCCATTACATTGTCCAAATCGTTCCTGCTCGGGTTTGGTACGTTCCGCATACCGGCACAACTGTGGCAAACCCTGGGGCAGTACGCCTGCTGGCTGGAGCCAGCGATTCTGCGAGAATGGGCTGGTCTGACGCAGGGCTGGGGGATTGCCGACTACCAATCCACAGATATGCGGGTTTTCGACTGGGAGGAGGGCAGGCGCGATACCAGCATTGCCTCCAGTCGTGTCACTGCGCTGCAGGGCGAGGGCTTCCCTGTTTCCTGTGTGTGGTCCGCTCGAAAAATCACAACGCCGCATATCGATCACTGTTTCCCCTGGGCGAGGTGGCTAAACAACGATCTGTGGAATCTGTTGCCCGCCAGCGCAACGGTGAATGCCAGCAAGGGCGACAAACTGCCCTCGGCCTACGCCATGTCTAATGCCCGCAGCCGCATTATTGACTGGTGGCAGCATGCGTATGTGGACTCGCCACTGAAGGAGAAATTCCAGTTGGAGGCAGGTTCGTCATTGCCGAAGCTGGTAGAACGCGAGCCAGGGCTTGAGGATATCTACCTCGCCATACTGCATCAGCGTGCTCGGCTTAAGGCTGATCAGCAGTTAGTGGAGTGGTCATTGTTTTGATACGCCTTCTTCCCCTGATGATAAAAAACTCAAGCAATAGGTAAACTCCGCATGAATTTTGAAAACTGGTTAGTGCAGATAGGCAAGTCGAAAAGAACTGCCAATAGCTATGCTAAAGCGATAAAAAATGCAATCAGTAATTGGGCACGAGAAGCGAGATTGATTGATAACAGCCTAGAGTCATTGAATAGCGCCAACCAGTTCGGGGAACTCATTGATGCAATCCAGAATTTGGAAATATTTCAGGAACGTAATAGCAACGGCAACGGTATGTATAGCGCTGCGTTGCGACAGTATTACCTATTTCTGGCTGATGTCCGAAGCAGTGAACTGAAGGAGGATTTGGACCAGATTCTCGCTGACAGTACCGCCACAAACACAGAGAAATCCGCTCAGATATCGGCCCGAATAGGTCAGGGGAAATTCAGGGAAGAATTGATCTCGCATTGGGGTAGGTGCGCGGTTTCGGGGTATCCAAATTGCAGATTCCTAGTTGCTTCCCATATTAAACCTTGGTCCAAATCCACTAACCCCGAACGATTGAATTCGTATAATGGCCTCCTATTGTTGCCAAATCTAGATAAGGTATTCGATCTGGGCTACATCACCTTCGAAGAGTCAGGGGTAATTCGGATTTCAGAAGCAGTCGAGCAACCATCGCTGCTTGGCCTATGTCAGGACATGAAGGTAGAGCTGAAAGAATCCCATCAGGAGTTTATGGCCTACCATAGAATTGAAAAATTTGAATCGCTTCAAAAAATTCTAACGCTCAATGACCAGATGTGAGGAATACCAGAAAACACCCACCGGGGATATTAACTATGAGAAAACCAAAAAGCGCAAAAGTACAAGCTACACTGATCAGTCCCACGCCCGAGAAAAATGAGCGGATCAATGCCAGGAACGCCGCTGACTCTGACATTTGGGAACTGACTGAGGAAGATTTCGCAAGAGCACGCCCGGCGTCAGAAAATAGCTCTGAGTTAGTAGCGACCTATCGCCTCTCTCGCGGTAAGCTGGGTGCCGGGACTCGTCCAACGGTGATGCCATGCCACTCTTAGAACTCGTCGAAAGATTCCGAGCCGATGCTGGCGATTCTTTTCTGCATGTGGACTACAAGGGAGTACACCGTTTGGCGTCATGCCTTCTATCCAAGCGGTTTTTGATTGCGACAGGCTTGGCTGGATCGGGCAAAACGAAGCTCGCTCAGGCTTTCGCGCATTGGGTTACCCCCTCCCGTTTAGCAGTGGATGTTTTTTCTCCGGGATCAGAAATCCACAGCACAAATGTAACCTACTATGTGAAGCGCTCAGACAACTTATCTGTGGAGTTTTGGAACGATTCAAATGAGAACGATGCAACCAAGGTTACTCTCCCAAGAGAAATGATTGACGAGTGGGCTACTTACATCGAAAACAATTCAGTTCCCTATACAACACAGGCGCGGCAAATAAGGGAAGCGGTTAAGGTAACCAGTAAGTTCAGTGACCAACTACATAGTTTTGAAACACACCTTAAAGCTGCAGCATTCGCCCTACTTAACAGCCAGCTACAGGATGACAATGGGAGTTGCTATGCGCTTATTCCCGTGGGCGCAGACTGGACAGGCAATGAGAATATTCTTGGCTATCCAGACGGATTACAGACCATCAACTACATCGCAAAGCCCGCGCTGGATCTGATTCTTCATGCAGAAAAGCATGCACGAGTTCCGCATTTCCTTATTCTCGACGAAATGAATCTTTCGCACGTCGAGCGATATTTCGCCGACGTGCTCTCTATCATCGAGTCAGACGAAGGTCTTGAACTCTACTCAGGAGATATGACCAACCCGGAAACATGGCGAAGGACTTCAGCAGAGATTTCCGTTCCGCCGAGGCTGCAACAATTACCCGAGAACCTGTTCATCATCGGCACGGTGAACGTGGACGAGACGACCTACATGTTCTCGCCGAAGGTGCTGGACCGGGCGAATGTCATAGAGTTCCGTATGGACACCAATGAGTTAGAGAGTTTCCTCAAAAATCCTGCCAAGCCGGACTTGTCGAAGCTAAATGGCAAGGGGGCGTCATTTGGGAAGGCGTTCGTCGATGCTGCCAAAAATTCGGTGGCGGTTCCCGCTGATGTAAAGCCGGCTTACGATGCGGAAATGCTTCTGTTCTTCAAAACGCTGCAAACCCATGGAGCGGAATTTGGCTACCGTACGACCTATGAGACATCGCGCTTCATTCACTTCTACAAGCTGCTCGGCAATCGTGCGGACGCTGACAACACTTGGTTTTCCAGTGCATTTGACTGCGTGGTTTTCCAGAAGCTGCTGCCGAAGCTGCACGGCTCAAGGGCCAAGCTGGGGCCGGTGCTCAAGAAGCTGTGGTTCCTGTGCGTGAACGATGCGGACAGCCGTGGCGCGGACGCGCTCAGGGGGGCTGAAGAGGCGGCGCGTTCGACCGACAAGAAGGACGAGCCGTCGGTGGACATCCCTGCTGGTGCGCTTTATCCACTTAGCGCGGAGAAGATTGGCCGGATGTGGCGGCTGTTGATTGAAAACGGGTTTACCTCCTTCGCCGAAGCTTAAAATCATGCGAGTTCTTCCTGACACCAGTGTTCCGTTTCGCTCACCGTCCGGCGTAGTTTTGGCTCATGTCACTCTGATACCAATGAAGTATGCGGAGAGTGCATCCACGGCACCGTTGGCGCAGATGGATGAGAAAGACGCCCGTGAGCATGGTGAGACAACCGTTCAGTTGCGCGAGTCAGAACGGTATGAATATGAAGTGGTGCCCGCCAATGGCGCAGACCTGCGCCTCCGGTGCAGTCTTTCCAGCCGTCGTCGCAGTCTTGGAACGGGCGGTGGAAAGCCGGATGCAGGGCTGATCGAAACAAGGTCATTTTGCGGCACGCTGCTACTGGAACTGGTCGAGGGTGAGGTGGATGACGCGAAGGCTGCGGTGGCGTCGGCGTTGCTGGACGTGCGATCGCTCAAGCTGGACTACCGGACAGAATACCGGGGGATGCTTCGCCGCTTGTCTAATGAAATCGCGGGACTGGTAGCAGATGCACGATCATCGGCCAAGGCGGGCTTTCGATCGACATTTGAAGATCGGACGGATGCAGGCTGGCTGCAAATCCAACTGGAGTTGTTGCGCGAAACGCTGGATAGCGCCGATTTCTCTGCCGCGCTGCAACGCATCCTGAGCTTTCCCCATGAGCGGTTGTCCGATGAAAGTGATTCCATTTCCACCGACCAACCAATTCGCTGGTCGCCATCTGCGGTGCGACAACTGGTGAAGGTCAATCCTCGACGCGAGCTTCCGGCTTCGCATCCACTGCGCAAGCAACTAGGGTTGAAGTCAGTCGCCGAGCGGGTGCTGGTGCCGCGAAAGTCACGCGATTTGGACACGCTGGAGAACCGGTTTGTGAAGTTCGCGCTGGGCGAGTTCCGGGCGTTTCTCACCCATGCGCAGGGTGTTTTTGGGTCATGTGCGGGCTGGGGCGCATCGGCGGCGTTGTGCCATCGGCTGGCAGCCTCAGTGGAAGATTGGGTGGGACGCAGTTTGTTCCGAGAAGTGGGCGAGATGCGTTTCGCCCCGCTGGGTAGTCCGGTATTGCAGCGCAAGGCGGGGTATCGCGAGGTTTTGCGCTGGTGGATGAGGTTTCGCACGGCGGCGGAAATTTCGTGGGAAGGCGGCGAGGAGTTGTTTCACGCAGGCCAGCGGGATGTGGCGAGTCTCTACGAGTATTGGCTGTTCTTCGAGTTGTTGGGCTGGTTCTGCCAGAAGTGCCGGGGTGGAAATCGCCCAACGGTGGAGGAGCTGATTGAAGGGCTTGAAGAAGGTTCGCCGAATTTGCGGCTGCGGAAGCGCATGGAGCTAGGGCCATTTGTCGGCACGTTCATGGGGCAGAGCCGCCGTTTGAATGCACGCTTCGCGTACAACCGCCGCTTTGAGGTGACGCAGGACCGGCACGCAGGCGGAAGCTGGACGCGGCGGTTACATCCCGATTATACGCTGACGTTCTGGCCAGCCGATTTACCGAGCGAGGGAGAGGCTGAGAGGCAGGAGTTGCTGGTGCATGTGCATTTCGACGCGAAGTATCGCGTGGAGGACATCGAGGGTTTGTTCGGCGCGGAAGGGTCGGACGATGCCGACGACGATGTGGAGGGCAACTACAAGAGGCAGGACTTACTGAAGATGCACGCCTACCGGGATGCCATCAAACGCTCGCAAGGTGCCTATGTGCTCTATCCAGGACGGGCAAATGCGGCGGTGAAGCTTAAAGGTTTTCACGAAATCTTGCCTGGACTGGGAGCTTTCGGAGTCGCACCGGACGAGAACGGAGTGGCGCAAGGCCTGGAATCGCTGGAGAACTTCTTGGATGAAGTGTTGGCACACTTGGGTAATCGCACCACCGCGCAAGAGCGCGTGAGCTATCACGTTGCCGAGAGCTACACACTCAAGGAAGAAGCAGTGCAGTATGGTTCGCTGGTGCTGGCGGAGCGGGACGAGATGAGCGACACGAAACGTGCGCTACCGCCGTCCGAGCATCATGTGGTGGTGGCTTGGTACAACTCACCAGAGCAACTTGCGTGGACCCTGGAGATGGGCATCGCGAACGTGCGGTTAGGAGACCGACCGGGAACGTGGCACATCCCGCCAGAGATGGCATCGGCGCGCCACGTTCTCCTTCGGACCCACGGTGGCAGGGTGGCGGAAGGCTTGTTCCGTCTCACGAAGCCCGGCTACAAGGTCTATTCTGCGAGCGACCTCACGGCGAAAGGATACCCCGGTGCGGCTGGTGGTGAGATTTACGCGGTTTTTGAAGTTGCAGCGGATGTCGCCTACGCAGGGCGGAAGTGGGATGAGCCAGAAGTGACCAAGCAGATTAAGGAGTTTGAGTCGCGCAGGTCTTACCGCCGTGTGAATACGTTGCATCGGCGCTCACCCGATCCGCGAGTGCTGAGTTTGCAGGAACTTCTGAGGGCAATGCTTTGAATGGTGTTGTTTGCACGCATTCCCGTCAGGCAAGAAGTAGACGGCGGCTCTCCCGGCGGGCGCATCGGTGCCAGCGTGAATAAGATGCCTAACGAGATAACGCCTCTGTCCTAAACTCTGAACGACCAAATGGCTAGAGCTTTGGTATGCTCCTCACAATTCTGATCCTCCATCATTGCTGTAAACTACAGCGTTCGCGTTCCTGGGTCCCTATTTATGGATATTGCAGTAGCATCACCCCCCAACCTGTCCGTCGAAATCCCGGTCGATTCCACCGAAACCCCCCAATGGTTTGAAGAAGCCCTCTCCACGCCACGCCGGGAAGGCCGGCTGGATTCCGCCGGTTGCCCGATCCATTACTTCAGCTGGGGCGATCCTTCCAAGCCAGGCGTTTTACTCCTGCACGGGTTTCTCGCACACGCGCGCTGTTTTGCCTTTATCGCGCCGTTTCTGGCTAAAGAGTACTACGTGGTGGCCTATGACTTTTCCGGCATGGGAGATTCGGGCGTGCGGGAAGCATATCCCGACGAGCTGCGCCTGCAGGAACTGATGGATGTTGCACGGGGTACCGGCTTGTTTGATAGCGGCCAGAAGCCGAGCATCATTGCGCATTCCTATGGCGGCAGTATCGGCCTGCTAGCTATGGAGCGTTATCACGAACAGTTCTCGCGTCTGGTGATCTGCGATTTGATGACCCTGCGCCCCGAGCGGCTCATGGCGCACGCAAAGGAGAGCGGGCCGCCGGGATCCCAGGACCCACAGCGACCCAATCGAATCTACCCGGACTATGTAACGGCCAAGGGCCGCTTCGTGCTGTCGCCGCCCCAGAAAGTCAACGAGCCGTACTTGTTCGACTACATGGCCTACCATTCCCTGAAAGAAGTGGTCGGCGGCTGGACCTGGAAATTTCACCCCAGCGTCTTTGAGCGCAGTACCGATTTGCGCGAGCGCTTGTTGGCCCAGGCCAGGCGTATCGCCAATGCACCCGGACCTATCGTGATCGTGTACGGGGAGCAGAGCGCACTATTCGATGCCGATTCTGCCGACTACGTGCGTGAGTGTGGCGGTGGGCATATACCGATGATTGCCATCCCCGATGCCAGGCATCACCTGATGCTGGATCAGCCGGTTGCTTTTGCCAGTGTGCTCAAGACGATTCTGGTGATGAATTAGCGGGACAATTCACTTGACCCATCAAACCCGTTGAATTAAGTAAACTGTCCCCAACTACCACTTACACCAACTGCTCGAGCAATTTGATCGCCGGTGCAACGCGGATGCCATCGGGCGTCACAAAGTCTTTCGTACCGCTGGCGGTGACCTGCCAGGCTTCGGCGTCCGGAAATTTTGTGTGCAGGTAACGCAGGCTGCGATCCACGTCGCCGCTGGCGGCTTTGCATTCGACAAGTAACACTGGCCTATTGCGCTCAGTCACAACGAAATCCACCTCGCGCCCGTCGGTGTCACGGAAGTAGCGCAGTTCCACATCGTGTCCCAGCGTATCTTGCCGGTGATCGACCCACTTGAGTAAGTGGCACGCTACCATGTTCTCGAAACGCGGCCCCTCGTTCATTACCAACGACCAGTCGAATTGATAGTGCTTTCGTTCCTTTTTGACCGCGCGAATTCGCGGCGCGCCAAAGGGCGACAGCAGAAATACGGCGTATAGGCGCTCCAATACCGCAAGCCACGAACTCACTGTCTTGTGACTGACTTGCAAGTCCTCGCGTAGCGCATTTAACGACAGGGGCGAACCGACAAGATCGGGCAGGCGCATCATCATAAGCTCCAGATGCCCCAGATCCTGCACTCTCTCCAACGAGGCCACATCTTCGTGCACCAATCGACTGCGATACTCGCGGGACCAGCGCCGCGCTTCGGTCTCGCTGCCGGAAAAATAGGGCTCGGGAAAGCCGCCCAACTTCAGCAAGTCGAGTAATCGTGACGTGGTGGTGAGGCCCAACTCCGCCGCTGACAACGGGTGCATACGCAGCATGTGATAACGACCCTGCAATGAATCGCCGCCAAACCGGTAAAGATCGAGTCGCCCGCTGCCCGTGACCAGAATGCGCTGACCGGCGCGGCGTCCGTCATATACGCCTTTAAGAAAGTTACGCCAACGCTTGTACTTGTGGATCTCGTCGAAGACCCAGAGCTTCGACATCGGCAATTCGCCCGCCAGAATTTGCGCGCGATGTTCCGCCACGTCCCAATTGAGATAACCGGCGTCCGCGCCGGGCAGGGAGCGGGCAAGCGTGGTCTTACCGACCTGACGCGGGCCGGCAACGAATACCATTTTCTTTGCCAAGTCCCGCTTGATCTGCGGGACAAGATAGCGTTCTAGCGGCGTTATGGTTTTACGGGGCATGGGAGGATAGTACCGTGTTTTTCACCTATGGGCAAAAATCACTGTCTGTAATTTTTCCTATGGGTGAAAATCGCTGTTAGCTGGACTTTGCAGGAATCTTGGGACGCATTTATTTTTCCGATCCTCCCGATGAAGCCTAGTTCTGGGCCACCCACGCCGGTGCGGAACAGGCTTCGGTCGTCCATTGGATAACCTTCAAAGACACGTCTACCTCCTTCCCCTGTTCATATTGATCACCACGCGATAGCGGGGTGCGCCACTGCGCAGTCGCTCTATGGCATTGTTGATCTCGTCAATGCCGTATTCCTCCACATCCGGTTGTATGCCGTGCAAGGCGGCGAACTCGAGCATCCGGGCGATGGTTGCGGGCGAGCCAACGGGCGATGCAGAGACTGATTTTTGACCTCGCAGCAGTGATACCACGCCCAGCTCCAGCGGCTGGGTCGGTATGCCGACAAAATGCAAACGACCTTTGGGTTTAAGCGTAGCAACGTATGCCGGCCAATCCAGGTCGACAGCTACCGTGGAAATTATCAGGTCAAAGGAATTTGTGTGTTGCCTGATTTCTTCACGATCGGTGGAATCAATCGTGTGGCGTGCGCCCAATGCGAGGGCTTCCTGTTGTTTACTTGCGGTGGATGTGAAGGCGGTAACCTCGCAACCCCATGCATGCAAAAACTTCAGGGCCAGGTGTCCGAGGCCGCCAATGCCAATCACCGCGATCTTGTCGGTGGCCTGTATATCGAACTGAACCAGTGGGTTGAATACGGTAATGCCGCCGCAAAACAGCGGGCCGGCAGTTGCCTTATCAATACCCGGGGGAAGTTTCACGACACTGGCTGCTGATGCACGTACCTTGTCGGCAAAGCCGCCGTGACGTCCTATGATAGTCGGTTGTACTGACAGGCAAAGATTATGGTCACCCGCCATACAGGTGCTGCAGGTCATGCAGTAATCAGCATGCCAGCCAAGGCCAACGACATCGCCTGCCTTGAGGGTAGTTACTTCTGGCCCAACCATAGCTATGGTGCCGACAATTTCATGGCCCGGCACCAGCGGGTAGGTTGATCTGCCCCATTCGTTGTCAATCATGCTGAGGTCGCTATGGCAGACGCCGCAGTACTCAACATCGATCTCGACCTCGGTACTGGAGATTGGCCCAGGATCGTATTGGAATGCTGCCATTTTTCCTTTGGCTGCAAATGCGGCGTAGGCGTTGATCATTGGTTGGTTCCTTGTGGGGGTGGGGTTTAGGGGGTCAGAGCCCTTTTTTGGAGGACGCGAGCTTTTTACCCTCATTGCGCGACTATATACGTGTTTGCGAATCTCCTTTAGTCCATTTCAGTCCAATGCGCCCAAGTTCTTCCGGCTATGCGAATCCTGTAATAGGGTCGGACTTGGTTGAGATATCGGCCCTATCAAAATGTATGTACAAAATAAATTTGCAATCGAAGCTCTCAGGCTTACAATCAGATGAAGTTCGAGTGGGACGAAGTCAAAGCTGCGGCAAACTTTGCCAAACAAGGCGTGCGTTTCGAAGACACGTCTGAATTCGAATGGGAAGTATCAGTGGATACTCATGACCTGCGGAAAGACTACGGGGAGACACGGGTGATTTCGACATCCACCATCAGGGGCCGACCGCATGTGCTGGTGTACGCTTTA
>JANNVJ010000022.1:0-6573 GCA_031414375.1 Haliea sp. | reverse complement strand
GCTGTTGCCGGTCAGCTTGCTCACATTTCAATGCCCCACGGGCTCAGCGCCACTTTTTCACACACCTGTTCTTACCACTCCCTCTCTTTCGATACCCTGCTAAGACCCCCTGCCAGCGCCTGATCACGCCATTGTTATGGCAGATTAGCGCTTTCTACCGCGCAATTTCCATGCTTGAGATTCGTTGATGTTCAGCGTATTTCCAGCTGGCAAGTGTGATCCCTGAAAAGGTTATCCCGGTAGTTGCGTTGCTTAGCGCTTGCGTATCGCCTCGGCGTTCCAGGCAAAGACCGGTAAACGTAACCTAAAGGTTAACCAGATGTGTCACTTCATCTGCGGGATAAAACGCCGCAATACCAAGCAGTACCGCTCATGGATACTGGCTCTGCTCGGCTGCCTCATGGCCGCCATACTGCCCGTTTCGGCCAGCGCCGCTGAAACCCCTGCTACAACCATCACCCTAGCCTCAGTCGTGCAGTCGGCATTGTTGCAGAACCCGGATTTGCAGGTGTATCGCTTCAAAGAGCTGGGCCTACAGGGACTGGCGCAAACCGCAAATCTAACACCGCAATATGAACTGGGCGCAGAGGCCGAAAACCTCGGCGGGACTGATGATTTCAATGGCGTTGATAGTGCGGAGTTTACTCTGGCCCTGTCCTCTGTTGTTGAACTGGGCGGTAAACGCGAGGCCCGGGTAGAGGCTGTCAACGCGCAGCGCCAGGTATTCGACGGTGAACGTCAGGCACGTGCTTTGGATCTTCTGGGCGAGGTGACCCGTCGCTATGTAGAAGTGGTCGCCACCCAGGCTCGTCTTGATCTTGCTGTGAGCTCAAGGTCACTTGCACAGGACACGCTCCAGTCCGTGCGACGTCGTACACAATCCGGTGCCGCGCCGGACGCTGAACTCTTTCGGGCACGTGCGCAGTTAGCACAGACGGAACTGGCGGTGGCCGCAGCGCAAAACCAGCTCCAGGTGGCGAGGCTATCGCTCGCAGTGCTGTGGGGGGATACAGAGCCAGACTTCGTGCAGGTTGAGGGAGATCTGCAGAATCTGGGCGCTGTCGGTAATTTTGATGCACTTTTTCAACGTGCGATAGCGAATCCCGCGATTGCCATCTTCGCCAGCGAGCAGAGATTGCGCGAAGCTGAATTCCAACTCGCCAAAACGCAGTCCAGCAAAGATATCGGCTGGTCAGTCGGTGTACGGCAATTCCAGGACACCGATGACACCGCCCTGGTCGCTGGAGTGAGTATTCCTCTCAATACTTCCCGGCGGAATGCCGGTGCACTACAGTCTGCGCGAGCCGCGCGGGATGAAGTCTCGGTCCAACGTGAAGCCGCACTGCTACAGCTGCGCGCCAGCCTATTCGACGCATACCAGCAGCGCAAGTTGGGGATTGAGACTGCCAACTCGCTGCGTGCCGACGTCATACCTGCATTAACGCGCGCACTGCAACAGACTCAGGCCGCCTATGAGAGTGGCCGCTATGGCTACCAGGAATGGGTGGCGGCGCGGCAGGAGTTGATCGCGGCGGAGTATGCCCTGATAGCCGCAGCGTCAGCCGCACTCCAAAGTGGCGCCACCATTGAACAACTCACCGCTGAACCCCTATTACCCTCGCTGGAAGCAGATTCCAGTGACACCGAGCAGGAATACAACTAATGCAGACAAAGACACAACACCGCCTGCCGCGCTGGCTGCCCTTGATACTGTTGGCCATGACGTTGTGCTGGACGGGGCAACCCGTCCACGCAGAATCGGCAGCGCCACACGCCGATGAACTCGGGGAAGATGACAAAGAAGAAGGCCATATAGCCCTGACGCCGGATCAAATCAAGCACGGCAAAATTTCCCTCGACCAAGTCGGTCCCGCGACCATTCGTGAGACCTTACCACTGTACGGACAAATCGTGCCCAATGCGGAGCGTGAGCAAGCCGTATCGGCGCGCTTCCCGGGCGTCATCCGAACTGTGACCAAACGGGTGGGTGACGCTGTGAAAGAGGGCGAGACTCTGGCGACGGTAGAAAGTAATGAGAGCCTGAAGCCCTATGCCGTGGTTGCTTCACTGACCGGCGTCATCGCCCAGCGTCACGCCAACGTTGGCGAGCAGACCCACGACAGAACGTTGTTTGTGCTAGGGGATTACTCCACCGTCTGGGTGGATGTATCTGTATTTCCAGGTGATCTACCCAAAGTGCATGTGGGGCAGCAGGTAATAATCACGAACAGTGATGCGTCTATTACCGGTGCAGGGAAGATCATGTCCGTCTCTCCTGTCGGCAGTAGCGTCAATCAGACGACCACTGCAAGAGTCCTGCTCGACAACGCAGATCGACGCTGGGTGTCGGGACATTTTGTCAACGCGGCCATTCTTCTGTCTGAAAGTGCAGTACCACTGACGATACGAGATGAAGCCGTACAGATGGTGGAGAACAGAAATGTTGTTTTTGTGGCAAACGATGAAGGGTTCGAGGCACGACCGGTCACCCTGGGTCGAGGTGATGGTCAGATCAGAGAAGTTTTAAGTGGGCTAAAGACGGGCGAGTCCTATGTAACGGCCAATAGTTTCATTCTGAAATCTGAGCTGGGCAAAGAGGACGCTGAACATGGGCATTGATGCGCTTATCCAGTTCTCGATCGCGCGCCGTTGGCTAATCATCTTCCTGGTCTTTGTCGTGGCCGCCGTAGGGGTTTGGAACTATCAAAACCTGCCCATTGATGCGGTCCCCGATATCACCAACGTGCAGGTGCAGATCAACACGGAGGCACCCGGTTATTCCCCACTGGAAGTCGAGCAACGTATCACCTATCTGGTTGAATTGGCCATTGCCGGCTTACCCCATGTGGAAGAGACCCGCTCCCTGTCACGGTATGCCCTGTCGCAGGTGACGGTGGTGTTCGAAAAAGGCACCGACATTTATTTTGCCCGCAATCTGATCAACGAGCGTTTACAGCAAGGCAAAAGTGAAATGCCGTCGGGCATTGAGCCGGTCATGGGGCCAGTGTCCACAGGGTTGGGCGAGATATTTCACTACGCGGTAAAGGCGGCGCCGGACGCCAGACAGGACAACGGCGAACCGTATGACGCGACCACGCTGCGCACCCTGCAAGATTGGGTGATTCGGCCGCAGTTGCGTCTGGTGCCCGGCGTGACAGAAATCAACACCATCGGCGGTTATGAGAAGGAATTCCACATCACGCCAGATCCCACACAGTTACTCGCTTACGGCCTGACGTTCGATGACCTGGTGAAGGCGCTGCCCAAAAACAACGCCAATGTGGGCGCCGGTTATATTGAAAAGAATGGCGAACAATACCTGATTCGCGCGCCGGGCCAGATTGCCGATATTGCCGCGCTAGAGCGCATCATTGTGGCGCATCACGACAATGTGCCGATCACCGTCGCTGATGTCGCCCAGGTGGGTTTCGGCAAACAACTGCGCACGGGGGCTGCCACGCTTGATGGCCAGGAAACGGTCCTGGGCACGGCGGTGATGCTGTTGGGTGCCAACAGCCGGACGGTATCAGCAGCGGTGGCGGAAAAACTGGCAGCGATAAATAAAACACTGCCTGCAGGTGTAACCGCTGCACCGGTGTACGACCGCACCGTGCTGGTGGACAAGACCATTGCCACCATACAGACCAACTTGCTGGAAGGCGCTGTGCTGGTGGTGGTCGTGCTGTTGTTGCTGCTCGGCAATGTTCGCGCTGCACTGCTCACAGCGATGATCATTCCCCTGTCCATGCTGATGTTGATCACCGGGATGGTGGCGACCAACGTCAGCGCCAACCTGATGAGTTTGGGCGCACTGGATTTTGGCCTCATCGTCGATGGTTCTCTGATCATCGTGGAAAACTGCATTCTCAGGCTCGGGGGACGTCAACATCGTCTGGGTAGAATCCTGACACTCGACGAGCGCTTTCAGACCGTGTTCTCTGCCACTCGCGAGGTATTCACACCGAGTTTAGTCAGTGTACTCGTAGTGCTGCTGGTGAATCTGCCGCTGCTCGCGCTGACCGGGGTCGAAGGGAAAATGTTTACGCCCATGGCCTTGGCCGTGATTATTGCGCTGATCTGCGCGTTGATCCTCTCACTCACCTTTGTGCCGGCCGCGGTCGCGCTGCTGCTGCGCGGGCACATTGCTGAAAAAGACAATGTCATTGTCCATACCGCCAAAAAATTGTATGCCCCTGCCCTGGAGGCAGCACTGCGCTTTCGTGCACCGGTATTGCTGGGTGCCGTGGTATTCGTGCTCGGCTGTGGCTGGCTGGCCACCCGCATGGGCGCCGAGTTTATTCCCAACCTGGACGAGGGTGACATCGCGCTTCAGGCATTGCGGATTCCTGGCACCAGCCTGACTCAGTCGCTCGACATGCAGTTTCAATTGGAGCGCGCCGTTCTCGAGATGCCCGAAGTGAAAGCTTTCTTTTCGCGCGTGGGCACCGCCGAAGTCGCCAGCGACCCGATGGGCCCCAATATCTCGGATGGCTATGTCATGCTCAAAGAGCGCGACGAGTGGCCAAACCCGGACAAAACCAAGGCAGAGTTGCTGGATGACATGCAGGCGAAACTCGCATTACTGCCCGGCAATGCGTTTGAAATCAGCCAGCCAATTCAGTTGCGCTTCAACGAACTGATTTCCGGTGTGCGCTCTGAGCTGGGCGTAAAGATCTTCGGCGACGATCTGGCGCAATTGCTCAAGTCAGGCAATGAAATCGCGGAGGTCATCAATAGTATCCCAGGTGCACAAGGGGTGAAGGTCG
Organism: Haliea sp.; assembly: GCA_031414375.1. Classification (GTDB taxonomy): domain Bacteria; phylum Pseudomonadota; class Gammaproteobacteria; order Pseudomonadales; family Halieaceae; genus Marimicrobium. Next base: position 1,807 of record JANNVJ010000022.1, on the reverse strand, counting down.
AACAGGTGGCGGGCTTACCGATACTGTCGCTAGAGGCCAATCGCCCGGCCTTGTATCGCTACGGTCTCAATATCGCGGATATCCAGGATGTGCTGGCCGCGGCCACCGGCGGTGAGGACGCGGGCCTGATGTTCGAGGGTGATCGGCGCTTTGCTATCGTGGTGCGGCTACCGGAACGGCTGCGCAGCGATTTGAAAGCGCTGGAGCGTTTGCCAGTTCCTCTGCCACGGGGTGGGTATGTGCCTCTGGACGAGGTGGCAACATTGAAGTTGGCGCCGGGTGCCAACCAGATTTCCCGCGAGAATGGCAAGCGACGTCTGGTGGTGAGTGCCAATGTCCGGGGTCGGGATCTCGGGAGTTTTGTGACCGACGTGCAGCAGGCGGTGGAATCGCAGGTGCAGATTCCTCCCGGCTACTGGCTGAGTTACGGCGGCACCTTTGAGCAACTGGAGTCAGCTACCAAACGACTCAGCTTATTGGTGCCGGTAACGCTGCTGATGATTTTCGCACTGCTGATGATGACGTTCGGTTCTGCGAAAGATGCTGCGTTGGTGTTTAGCGGCGTGCCGCTGGCACTCACGGGGGGCGTCATCTCGCTGTGGTTGCGCGACATTCCACTTTCGATCACAGCCGGCGTCGGCTTCATCACCTTGTGCGGTGTGTCAGTCCTCACGGGCGTGATGATGGTGTCCGCATTTCGCGATGGCATCGCTAACGGCAAGGATATCGACGCCGCGATTCATGACGGCGCACTGCTGCGCTTGCGCCCCATCCTGATGGTCGCGCTGGTCGCGGCGCTGGGGTTTTTGCCGATGGCATTGAATACCGGTACCGGGGCCGAAGTGCAACGACCCCTGGCGACCGTGGTCATCGGCGGCATTGTGTCCTCGACCTTGCTGACGCTGATCGTGCTGCCGGGATTGTATCGGATGGCGTATCGCAGGCCCAAAAATGAGTTGCCACAAACCGTTGTAGGGAGCAGTACATGAAACAGATCAGTGCTTTTGTGCACCACATCCGTTCAGCGGCAGTAGTGGATGGACTGCGTGATGCGGGCGTTACCAACATTACACTGCTCGATGTCAAAGGAACATTGAAGCCTTTGTCTGAGGCAGAACAGGAGTATTCGGTGAAGGCTGGACTGGTCGTTATTTCTGAAGTGCGAATTTCTCTTGTGTGCGAAGACGTCGATGTTACGCGGGTGACAGACATTATTCGTCAGGAGGGACGTATCGGGTCAAGTATTTCGGGTTGGGTTTATGTGAGTCCCGTAGAGCAGGCGCTGCCCATTGGAGGGCCTGACACCGGGATTGATTAGAGAAGTAATGGAGGTACTGCTATGCAACGTCAAACAGATCATCGTCAGGCAATGTATTTTCGTTCAGATCGCTTTCACCGCACTAACGGATATTGGTACTTTCTGACGAGGGAAGGTAAAAATATCGGTCCGTTCGAGAATAGAAAACACGCGGAGCGAGAACTAGAATTCTTTTTGGGACTAAGGAATATATCTCTTGCCAATGGCTGACTATGCCAGTCACTAATCTATCCCAAATGGGTGTGGCGCTCGTGTGTCGGTTCATTTTCCATCGCCGCGAGTCCTTGCAGGATTCCGCAATCGCCAATGGTCTGTTCGGCCTCGCATCGTTCGCGCAACGCGGTCATTTGTTGCTTGAGGTTCAGGAGTTCCCGCATGCGCTCTTCGACATGGGCAATGTGCTTGTCGAATACGGCATTGATGGAGCCGCAGTTTTCAGTCGGCCGGTCGGTCAACTCAAGCAGGGAACGAATCTCGTCCTGGCTCATG
>JANNVJ010000021.1:0-43835 GCA_031414375.1 Haliea sp. | reverse complement strand
TGCTGGAGAAGAGAGCAATACTCAGTTCGCTGTGGTGCTTTTTGTCGGCATGATCGTGCATGGCTTGTTCGCTGAACTGCTCAACCGCGCGCCAGGTTTGATCTTGTCCAACGCTAATTACGTCAAAAAGGTCGTCTTCCCGCTGGAAATTTTGCCCATCATCAGCCTGGGTGCGGCCTTGTTCCATAGCATGATCAGCCTCGGCGTACTGTTGTTGGCATTTTTTGTTTTCAATGGTTATCTGCAGTGGACGGCATTTTTTTTCCCGTTCATATTGCTGCCGCTTGCAATTCTCTCCCTCGGCTTCGCCTGGATGCTCGCATCACTGGGCGTATTCCTGCGGGATGTAGGGCAAATCATCGGACTCACCACCACCGCAATGATGTTTCTTGCGCCCGTGTTCTACCCCGTTTCGGCATTGCCCGAAAAGTTTCGCCCCTGGCTCATGGCTAACCCGCTCACCTTTATCATCGAACAGGCGCGAGATGTGTTGATCTGGGGGCGAATGCCCAATTGGCTGGGTCTGGGTACCTTTATACTTGTTGCCACTGTTGTAGCTTGGTTAGGTTATGCCTGGTTCCAAAAGACACGAAAGGGATTTGCTGATGTCCTCTGATAATTTTGCAATCAGAGTTACCAATATCAGTAAGCGGTATGAAATGTATGACACGCCGCGCGATCGACTCAAGCAATTTCTATTGCCCCGGTTAGCACGTTTGTTGGGACAAACGGCAAAACCCTACTTTAGCGAATTTTGGGCGCTGAAAGACATATCATTTGAAGTCAGGAAAGGTGAAGTTGTCGGCATAATCGGTCGCAACGGCAGCGGAAAATCGACTTTGCTGCAACTGATATGCGGCACGCTGAATCCCACCAATGGCAGTATTCAAACCAATGGACGAATTGCGGCTTTGTTGGAACTCGGCTCGGGTTTTAACCCGGAGTTTTCCGGACGCGAAAACGTCTATATGAATGGTGCCGTCCTTGGTCTAAGCCATGAAGAAATCGATCAGCGCTTTGCCGATATTGAAGCATTTGCCGATATCGGAGTATTCATCGAGCAGCCGGTCAAGACCTATTCGAGCGGGATGGTAGTACGCTTGGCGTTTGCTGTAGCTATTAACGTGAATCCGGATATCTTCATTGTTGACGAAGCACTCTCTGTCGGAGATGAGCTTTTCCAGCGTAAGTGCTTTGCTCGAATAGAGGCCATTCGGGCCAATGGCTCAACAATCTTATTCGTCTCGCACTCGGGTGCGCAGATAGTCGAACTGTGTGATCGAGCGATTCTCCTGGACTCGGGCGAACAATTGGCGAGCGGCTCGCCGAAACAAATTGTTGGTAGCTACCAGAAACTCTTATATGCACCAGTGGATAAACGCCGGAGCATTCGAAATCTGATATGTGAGGCGGGAGTCTCAAGCATCGAGCTTGGCTCGAATGAAACTATAGGGCTCCCCTCGTTCGCGGTAAGCACATCAGAAGCGCAGGAATTTTTTGACCCTAACCTCCAGCCAAGTAGCACCATTGAGTACGAGTCCCATGGCGCACATATTGAACGCCCAGTGATACGTACTTTGGCTGGGGAGAAAGTCAATAATCTAGTACGCGGAAAAGCCTATCGTTACTGCTATTTAGTGCATTTCTCCAACGGTGCAAGCAATGTTCGGTTTTCGATGCTTATTAAGACCACTTCTGGTGTTGAGTTAGGTGGGGCTGAGTCGTCGACGGTGCATCAATGCAGTGTCGCACATGTTGACTCAAAAACAAGTTATAAGGTCGAGTTCCGTTTCCTCTGCGCGCTAAACCCCGGAGTGTATTTTATGAACGCAGGCGTGCTTGGCGAAGTAGGTGGAGGTGTTACCTATTTGCATCGATTGATCGATATCGCCATGTTCAAGGTAATCCCAGACACTGAAAATATTGCCACCGGCAAAGTAGATTTTGGATGCTCTCCCACGATTGAACTTCAGCAATCGAATGCCCAGCATGAATCGTGGAAATGAAGAAAAGTAAGTTAATCGTCGTGTTGGGAATGCATCGCAGTGGCACCAGCGCGACTACCCGTGGTTTGGAAGTTCTGGGCGTTAATCTTGGAGACTACCTTTATCCTGCTGCGATTGATAACCCGACTGGCTTTTGGGAAGACAGAGATTTTCTAGATATAAATGAGGAACTACTCGCACAGCTTGGCTCAGCCAGTGATCGGCTCGGATTAATTAATTGGACGATGCCAAATACGTTAGTAATTCAATCCCTTAGACGAAAAGCTGAAAGATTGGTACGCACGAAATGTGACGAAAATGTTCTGTGGGGATTTAAGGACCCGCGAACAGCTAGACTACTACTTTTCTGGCAGTCTGTTTTCGAATGTGTTGATTGCGAAGTACACTATTTACTAGTCACACGAAATCCACTAAGCATTGCTGAGTCTCTATACCAGCGTAGTAATTTCGAGGCGGAAAAGACCTACTACCTTTGGCTTGAGCACGTTGTACCTGCGGTTCTAGGAAGCAGGGGCGCCAAGCGGTTAGTTGTTGATTTTGATCAATTGATTGAAGATCCGGGGCCAGAATTGTTGCGAGTGGCGCGCGCGCTCGAGCTGCCTGAGCCAGAGCCTTTGGCTCTTGCCGCATATGAGAGCGAGTTCTTGGAATTGGAATTGCGCCACACGTGCTTTACCAGAGATGACCTAGATGTTTGCCCCTCTATACCCTCACAGGTGATTGCTGCATATGATTGGTTGCTAAAGCTAGCCAATGACGAAGCTGTATTGGATAGCTCCGAGGTAGAGCAAGCTTTTGAAGCGCTCGCTTTAGAGCTAGGAAGTCTTTCCCCAGCCTTAAGCTATATGGATCGACTAGAGCAGAAGGCAGTGGCGCTTTCTCGGATAGCAGCCCAAAGAGAGGAATCGACTACGGCGTTGCAAGCGCAATTGGAGGAGCTGCAAAGCGGTAACGCTTGGCTCACATCTCAGGTCAATGCTTGGGAACAGTCCGCAACCCAATGTGAGCGAACCGTCGCAGCGCTAACATCACAGTTACAGGAGGCAGAAGAAAGAGTGGCGTTGCAGGAATCGAAGTTGAACAAGATTCGAAGTCATTGGGTAGTACGACTTGCAAAGTCCTTGTATAATAAATTCAGGTAATATAGTGGAAATATGCTATGACCAATATGCACTTTTTTCAATTCGGCAGCTTTCATTTATCGCGATTGCTCTTGACACTTTTTTTCGTAGCACTGGCATTCGGATGCAGTAAGGATGAGGCAACCATGGAGTCTCCCAAGGTTGGTGATGTTGCTATAAAAAGCGAAAGTATTGATATTACTACCACAACTGATATTAGTGATATTGCCATCACAGCCGATAGTTTAGGTGTATTTTCGAGTCAAGGTAACTTGACGGCTGTGAAGTTTTTGCTTGAAGCAGGGATTGATGTAAACGCAAGAACCAGTGCGGGAAGTGCCGCTCTGGTTGAGGCATCCTGGATGGGAAGGCATGAAGTTGTCTCTTATCTCCTCGAGAAAGGCGCCGATATCAATATGGCATCTTTGACGACAGTTACGGCACTTAGTGCTGCTGCTGGCCAAAACCATGAAGCTGTTGCCTTATTGCTAATTGCCCATGGGGCCAACCCAAATCTGGTAGATGCCGCTGGAAGTACACCTCTAATTGAGGCAGCTTGGCAGGGCAATTCGCCTTTAGTGAATGCTTTGCTTGCAAGCGGAGCAAATGTAAATTTCCAGCGGCCTGACAACGGCTTCACGGCGTTGAAGGCGGCTGCAAGCCATCCTGAAATAGTACAGATACTAAAGGCAGCTGGTGCCAAGAAGTAGACGCCGATCAGATAAAAAGTTTTAGGACGGAATTCTGCAATACTGCAGCAATGCCTAAAAGACATCTTTTAGGGATTTTTTTGGGCCAAATTTAGATCGTGGGACTAGAGCAGCACGGCTTCTACAGCCAGGTTTTTCCTAAACACGTTTGCAACTTGCCTAGCATCAGCAGTGTTACTCTGGAAGGGTGAGTATATTCTTGGTGACGAAACTTACCGGTGGAGTGTGAACAATAAATTTCTTACGGGAATACCAATGTCTGCGGGAGTCGATCAAGTTTTGGTACCGTTACAGGGTTGGCTGCGCTACTCGAATTTGTCTAAGTTCCCGCGGTATCGTAGAGGTTCATATGCTAGTTGTACACAATTGGTTCGTTGCGCCAGACAAGTTGTGATGCAACCAGGGAGAGATTGGTAATGACTTTGAACTCTTTGTCGCCTGATTTTGGTGACTCGCCAGGTTGCAGAATCTACCCTCGCAATTACACACCGGGTACGACAACGAGCGAACACACGGATGTATCAATCATTACACCCTACTACAATACCGAAGCATTTTTCATTGAGACATTCTTATCCCTTCAGGCGCAGACATTGCAGAACTGGGAATGGATAATTGTAGATGATGGCTCTTCAGACCAGAAGTCTGTAAGACGATTGGCCGAAGTTGCGGAAAAAGATCAGCGTATAGTGGTTATCTGTCAGTCAAACGCAGGGCCATCGGCGGCACGAAATACATCATTTCAAAACACTGTTGGCAGGTATGTTTGTTTGCTTGATAGCGACGACTCTATTGAGCCAACATACCTTGAAAAGTGTGTTTGGTTTCTCGATTCAAATTCGGAGTATGCATTTTGCAATGCATATAGCGTGATCTTTGGTGACGAGGAGTGCCTATTGACTGCGGGATTTGAAAGGGGCGTGGCGTATTTGTCGGCCAATAGTGGGCCGCCGATTTCGGTGATTCGTCGCGGTGCTTACTCTGACTGTGGCGGGTTCGACGAATCGATCCGGTTTGGTCATGAAGATTGGGACTTTTGGTTGGCCATGGCAAAGGCCGGACACTGGGGATACACAATTCCTGAATTCCTCCAGTGGTATCGCAAGCGTGGCAATGGTCGTTATGAGCAGATTATGAAAACGACCAACGTTAATGACGAGTTTGAGAAGTTAATGCAGCGGAAATACAATGGACTGGAGAGGACGTTTCCCGCTCCGTCTAGACGCCATCCAGTGCCCTATGAGGCTATCGAAACTCAAGCGCTTGTATGTAACCCAATGGCTAAGAATCCGATAGGGCGTCGGGTTATGTTCATTATTTCATGGATGGTGACAGGTGGTGCTGATAGAGTAAATCTGGATCTGATCGAAGGCTTAACGGCTAACGGGCACGACGTCACGGTTTGCGCAACAGTGGCTACGGATCATCTTTGGGAGCATGAATTCAGCCGCTTCACGCCAGACATTTTTGTTTTGCCAAACTTTCTTCATAGTTCCGACTACCCTAGGTTTTTAGCCTACGTAATCCAGTCTCGGCAAATCGATACAGTGGTCATTACAGGCAGCACCCTCGGCTACCAGTTCCTTCCCTACCTGCGAGCTTTTTCACCCGACGTGGCGTTTGTTGATATGTGCCATGTCGAGGAGCTACATTGGCAGAATGGAGGGCACCCTCGGTTTGGAGTTGGTTATCAGGAGGTACTCGATCTCAATATCACCACGACAAAGCATCTTGCTGAATGGATGCAGGGGCACGGTGCCGATGTCGATCGAATAGTGGTTATGTATACGGGTGTACGTGCACTGCAATCTACGCATGAGGATAGGCGGCGGGTGCGAGCAGAACTGGGTATTCCCTCAGATTCCCCAATAATTGTATTCGCGGGGCGCATGTTTGAACAGAAACGGCCGATGCTGCTTGCAGAGATTCTGAAAGGCGTGCATGAATACGGATTGGCTTTTAGCGCCGTTATTATAGGGGATGGCGAGCTAAAGCCTCAATTGGAAAAATTGCTTGGTGAATACCGGTTGACAGCCTGCGTTCATATGCTGGGCTCGATAGCGCATCAGCGCTGGCTAGAGATTCTTGCCGCGTCTGATATTCTGTTAATGCCATCAGAATACGAGGGAATCTCAATTGCTCTGCTTGAAGCCATAGCGGCGGGTGTAGTACCTGTTGTAGCAAGAGTTGGGGGGCAGAATGAAATTGTGAGCCACAATGCCGGTGTGCTGATTCCTCACGGAGACAACGAATTGCAAGAGTATGTGGGGGCAGTACGGCGTTTGTTATCCGATCCATCGGTATTACAGCAGATGTCGAGTCAGTGCCAGACCATTGCCGCGTCGAAATTATCTTGGGAAAATATGATCTATCGTTTCCTGGCTATTCTAGATGAAGCCCACCATCTTCGCACGAATAGCCCTAGGAAACCGATTGCGCGCTCAATGGGCCGTGAATTGGCTACACAGGCACTTGAGTGCAAACGCCTTGGTGAGGTAGGGGATTGGCTGTGGAATGCGAGACCTCAATACGATAACTCTGAATTGCTGCCGGCATCATTAGAAACTCAGCGGGCGGTTAGATTAGCCATTGTTCTGAGCCATACTTGGTTAGGACGTAGGCTTATCCAGAACCGGGCATTGCGGTCCATCGGGAGGTACATTCTAGGGCGGTTTGGTAAGTCTAGCCAAGCGTGACTAAAATGGAAAAAGTGGTTCGCACTTTTTTGATGAAGGGCTTTCGATGAAAATTGTGATATTAGGCGGCGGAGGGTTTATAGGTTCGACAATCGCTGATCGCTTGTTGGCCGAAGGGCATTCACTCAGAATATTTGAGCGTCCACGGGTTCAGCCCTACCGTGAGTTTGCTGACAATGAAGCAGTGGAATGGATTGCTGGCGACCTTTCCAGCATGCATGATGTGAACGATGCAATATGTGGGGTTGATGCTGTGCTGCATATGGTATCTACCACCTTGCCGAAAAACTCCAATCAAGATCCGATTTTTGATGTGCAGAGCAATATTGTCGGGTCGTTGCATGTTCTAAACGCGATGGTGGCGAACAACGTTGACAATATTGTATTTATTTCTTCTGGCGGCACGGTCTACGGCAACCCACTCAATTTGCCCGTAGATGAAAAGCATCCTACGAATCCCGTCGTGTCATATGGCATCACCAAGCTTGCCATAGAAAAGTACTTGCACCTGTATGAAAGCATTCACGGCATCAAAGCGATCACGCTGCGAGTTTCTAACCCCTATGGTGAGCGCCAGCGCATCGAGACTGCTCAAGGTGCCGTTGGTGTCTTCCTGCACCACGCGTTTAGTGATATTCCGATTGAAATTTGGGGAGACGGTAGTGTTACGCGAGACTATATCCATGTGAGCGACGTTGCTGATGCGTTTTGTAAAGCATTGCAGTATGAGGGTGAAGAGCGCGTGTTCAATGTAAGTTCCGGTATTGGAACTAGCGTGAATGAATTAATTGCCAGGATTGAAAATGTCGTTGGAAAGCCGATTAAGCGGCACTATTTTCCAGGCCGTCCATTTGACGTGCCGATTAATGTCCTTTGCAATAACCTGGCAAAGCGTGAGTTGTTCTGGACGCCTCTGGTTTCGATGGAGGATGGTATAGCCCGTACCGCGGAGTGGATGAAACGTGCGTTGGCTGTTTAGATGCCATAATTCTGTATCTCATTTGATATGAGGATACTGCTTATTGCCCACCAATTTTACCCACATTTTTCAGCGGGTACAGAGGTATTGACTTACTCAGTGGCTCGCGAATTGATGAGGCGAGGACATGTGGTGCATGTTCTGGCGGGCTATCCAAATGACGCATATCTGACTGATGAAGATCGGTTCGATGAGTACGATTTTGAAGGGATTCACGTTTATCGTTTTCATCATGCCTACACACCTATGGGTGGCCAGGTTTCGATGATCGAGATTGGGTACGATAACAGCCTCGCAGCCAGCTATTTTGATCGTATCCTTAAAATGTTCCAGCCGAATGTGGTGCACTTTTTTCACTTTAACAGGTTGGGCACTGGACTGATTCCGATTGCCGTCGATGCCGGAATACCATGCTATATGACGCCCACAGATTTTTGGACTATCTGCCCAACCAGTCAGCTTTTACTGGTCGATGGGAGTCTTTGCGACGGACCGAATGTATATGCAGGAAACTGTTTGAAGCATTTCGCCCAGAGCACGCAAAGTGGACTAGTCAGTAAATTTGCAGATTGGCTGCCAAATGCCAGCGCTGATCTTTTGGTGCGTCTCACAACAGCGGGTGTATTGCCTAACTATCCAAAGCGCTGTGAAGTCATTGCGATAGAAAGGCGCTTACCGGTGAATATTGTGCGCCTGAATCAGTTGGATGGAATCGTCGTGCCGAACGAGTTCATGAAGGAGGTTCTTGTCGGGCAGGGTGTTATACCTCATTTGATTACTGAGGCAGCCTTTGGAATTGATGTGATATCTTCGGACACCAGGGAGTGGCGCGCAATTTATCCACGTCCGATACGAGTCGGTTTTATTGGCACCCTTGCGCCTTATAAGGGGTGTCATGTTCTTGTTGATGCATTTCAGTTGCTCCCTGTAGCTCGCGCAACTTTAAAAATATTTGGGGGATTGGAGGATTTCCCGGATTACGCTAGTGCGCTGTTATCGAGCGTTGGTAACCGTCAATCCATTGAATTTTGCGGAACCTTTCCTAATTCCGAGATTTCGCAGGTGTTCATGGATATTGATGTATTGGTCGTTCCGTCGCTCTGGTATGAAAATACGCCGCTGGTGGTTTATTCGGCGCAGGCAGCAGGCTGCCCCGTTGTCGCCTCAAACCTTCCTGGACTGTCTGCGGTTATCCAACACGATGACAACGGTCTTCTGTTTGGATCGGGGAGTTCTGTTGATCTGGCAAAGCAACTTTCTCGCCTCCTCAATGAGGACGGATTATTGCGACGCTTGAGCGAAAACGCGCATCCTCCAAAGTCTACGGCGGACTATGTCGACGAATTGCTGAAGGTGTGGAGCTCGACGGTTTGAAAATGTGTTGCCCTCGTTAGGATGAGTCGATCAATAGCAGATTCCGTTCTTCTATACGGTGCGTGCCTGTTCGCCAGTTGGACCATCTTCTGTTTTGTAATGGTGCTTACTCAGTCGGATTTCTATCTTTTGAGCCGTTGGGGCATTCTGCCAGTCGCGATTGGGCTGGTTCTGGGGTCGCTGTGTGTGGGTAACATGCGCTTTGCTGATACCGGTGCGGATGATGCTGGATTGAAATCGAGAGCTTTTACTGGAGCTCCTTGGCAGATTGTTTGGTCGCTATTTGTATTGCCAGTGATCGCGATAGTTCTACGCCTGGTTGATGCCCCTTATTGGTCAGTCTGGCTGGCATTGCTGAGTTCTGCCGTAGTGGTTTTTCGCACCGCCTCCATTCCCGTTGCTAATCACCCTGAGACACTACGTCCAGAAATGACTTCGCAGCGCGTCGGTATCGTTGCTCTCATTATTTTTGGGGCAGTTCTTACTGCGATAACGCATCGCCCTGATCTTGACGATGCGCAGTATCTTAATTTTGTTGTGACGGCTCTTGATTTTCCCTCTGAGCCGCTCTATGCACGTTCAGGTTTATGGCAGGACCCGGATGTAGCATTGGAGTTGCCGATCTATCGCTTTCATACCTATGAGTTGTTGATTGCGACTCTAAGCAATGTATTCGGTATCCAGCACAAGCTTCTCTACTATTTGATCCTGGCGCCGATGTTCGGCGCTGTGGCTGTTCTCGTGCAATGGCGGCTGGCTTGCTACCTGGCGCCAACCTATGCCTTGTCAATAGTGCTGGTATGGTTGGTGTTGACGATTGCGCTCGGGGAGTCACACCGTGAATTGGGCAATTTTGCTTTTGTTCGCCTGTTTCAGGGTAAAGCAATATTGGTTACTGTCGCCTTGCCGCTATGTCTTTTGCTCGGTTTAAGGTTTGCTGAGGTGCCAGATTGGCGGCGCGCGCTAGCACTTGCTATGGCCGTTGTCGCGAGCCTTGGAATGAGCTCATCGGCATTGGTTGCCGTGCCGTTTGTCGTTGCAGCGGCGCTAGGGGGAGGGCTGCTGGGCGCGTCCCGTGCGTCAATCATGCGTATCCTTGTTGGTGGCCTGGTCTCGCTATGCCTATTGGTCGCGATCGGGGTTTTTCTGTGGATGACCATAAATCCCGGTGGTACACCAATCGAGGCGGAATCCATGTTCAGCGCAGGCAGTGGTCTGTCGACGGTTCTGGGTGAAGGCGTTTTAGGCGCAGTGATATTGGCGTTGTTTCCGCTGGCACCTGTCTTTCTAAACGCTGTCAAGCGGCGTCGGCTATATGCAACGACAACGCTGATTTACGTGATCGCTGTTCTAAATCCATGGACTGCGCCTCTGCTGGGGAAACTGTTGGATAGCGCGTTACTATGGCGGCTCTTTTGGTCAGTACCTTTTTTGGTTTCCGCTTCAATTTGTCTAGCAGCATTGGCGGCACTTACTGCGAATCAGATACCGGGGGTTGCGCGCTGGGTAGTGCTGCCGATACTACTAGCTGCGCTATTGCTTTCTTCGGGCCGCTTGAGTATCTCGCCTGACAATGCGGTCGTTATCGCACTACCACGCTACAAGGTGGAGCCATTTGACCATGAAATCGCTGCACAAATTGTTCGTGATGCTCCACAGCGCTCTACTATTTATGCTCCAATCTCAGTCGCCCATTTGATCACGACGTTCCGATTACATCCCTACCCGCTAATCGTAAGACCGGAGTATTTGGGGTTTGAGAGAATTCGCAGCCATTTCGGTGATGCAGAGTTGGATAGGCGGAGACGCGTCATCGCTTTTCTGGAAGGGAGCGACGCGAGCGAGTCCACTGCTGCCTTCTTTGCGCTGGAGCTTGTCAGGGACCATCCCTCCGTTGTCACCTATCGAAGTGATGTCGCGACGGCCCCATTGATTTCACCTATGCTCAGCGCGGCAGGGTATATCGGTGAGAAGAGGGGCATCTATCGGCTGTGGCGGCTTCCAGAAGAGACGGCGCTTTAGTTGTATCGAATCGGTTCCAAAGATTGACCGGCAGGTCACCACGTATGGATGACATTGCGAGTCAATGCAGCGACAATGACGCTATCGCCTATCGGGTGCCAGAGATGTTCAACTCAGTGACTCGCTCACATAACCATATCCACCTCTGCGTAGTCCACACGAGCGGGATATCGATTGAATATGTCTAGCGCTACTTGGCGAGCTTCGATACTCAATAGACGCATGTTGACCTGCATTTTTACCGGACTCGCTTCTGGTATGCCGCTCTATGTGCTTTTCCAACTTGTTCCGGTGTGGCTCAGCGAGGGCGGTGTCTCCCTGGTTGAGATCGGACTGTTCTCGCTCGTGGGAATTCCGTATACGTGGAAATTTCTCTGGGCGCCTCTGATGGATCGCTATGTGCCGCCTTTTTTGGGGCGCCGCAGAGGCTGGATACTGATAACCCAGGTTGCACTGCTGTTTTCAATTGGCAGCTTTGGCATGTTTGAGCCAGCGCAGTCTACCTGGCTGATAGCATGGTTGGCGGTGGCAGTTGCTTTTTTCAGCGCGAGTCAGGATGTGGTGTTGGACGCCTACAGGCGTGAGATTCTGGCGGATGAAGAACTGGGTATGGGCAATGCCATTCATGTGCAGGCCTATCGAATCTCCAGCCTGGTACCTGGCTCACTATCGTTGATTCTGGCAGACGTTCTTCCCTGGTCCAGCGTATTTTGGATTACAGCCGGGTTCATGTCGGTCGGTGTAATTATGAGCTTTGTGGTATCTGAATCCGAATCTGAGTTGCCTGTGGCCGCAGGTCTGCGCCAGGCAATGATCGCACCATTTTACGAGTATCTGGGTCGTCGGGGTTGGTCCGGATTACTGCTCGTATTGTGTTTCATGTTTCTCTACAAGATCGGCGACAATATGGCTACCGCGCTGTCCATGCCATTTTACCTGGACATGGGATTCAGCAAGACGCAGATCGGCCTGATAGCCAAGCATGCGGCTCTGTGGCCGGCGATAATAGGTGGGCTGGTGGGTGGCCTGATCATGGTGCGGATAGGCATCAATCGCGCCCTGTGGATGTTTGGTGTGGTGCAGATGGTTTCGATCCTCGGCTTTGCCCTGCTTGCCAGCACGGGTCCAGAACTGTGGCTACTGGCGGCCGTAATCGGTTTTGAATACCTGGGAGTGGGTATGGGGACAGCCGCCTTTACTGCGTTTATCGCAAGGGAAACCAGCAAGGCTTATGCCGCCACACAATTTGCGCTGTTTACTGCACTTGCCGCGGTTCCCCGTACCCTGGCCAATGCCAGTACCGGCTTTATTGTTGAGCAAATCGGATGGGTTGATTTCTTTCTATTTTGCACTGCCATAGCCTTGCCCGGGATGCTGCTATTGTTCTGGGTAGCGCCCTGGACAAGTAAGCAGGCCGCTGCGCCTGCCGAGCGGTAGTTGGGTTTTGCGGGACTTGAGCGAGGAGTCCATTTTTGGGGACCCCATCACGTTTACCTGATCACTTCAGAGTTGCCATGGTTGTCGCAAATGGGTGAAGATATGACAGTTGGCGTGCCTAGAGTGTTGTCAGTGTGGGGAATATGATTCGAGACGGTTCATTTACGCGACGTGGATATCAATAAGTGAAGGGCCGAGCCGTTCACCAATTAAGCCATGAGATGCCGGATCGTGTGGTGGCTGTCCTTGGCATGCACCGCAGCGGTACCAGCGCCCTTACCGGATCCCTGCAGGAAGCGGGCCTGTTTTTGGCTGATTGCCACACCTGGAATAAGCATAACGAAAAGGGTAACCGGGAGAATCAAAAGTTTGTCGATTTACATGATGCAATCCTGGCGGCTAACGGCGGAGCCTGGGATGTGCCCCCTCCCAAAGTAATCTGGCAGGATGAGCACATCGCCGTGGCAAAGGCGCTTTTGGCGGAACATGCTGGGGAGCCAAATTTCGGCTTTAAGGACCCAAGAGCGCTGCTTGTGCTTGAGGGTTGGAAGTCGCTGTGCCCGTCGATTGAGTTTATCGGCATCTATCGCCATCCCAACGCCGTTGCCAAGTCACTGCAGAAACGCAGCAATAAGTCCCGGGAAGAATCCCTGAATTTGTGGTGTGCCTATAATCAGGTTCTGTTTCGGGAGTATCAGCGAAATCCGTTTCCTATTTTGGATTTCGATGATGAAGAGGCGGTACTGGATGAAAAGATATTTCGAGTAGCCCGTGAAATGGGCCTCACACGTCAAGATAGTGAAGAAAAGTTCTACACTGCTGACCTAAGGCACAATGACGCCTCGAGTGAAGACCCCGTCCCATGGAAAGTCAGGCGTTTGCACAAAAAGCTGAGAAAAGCCGGACTTTGACCGGGGCGCGCCTGATGATAAGCCGTTTACAGCAAGGGTTTCGTCGATTGGTATCGAATAGGGTTAGCCGTAGTGGAATAACGGTAAGCTTTGTATTGATTGTCTACGATATGCCCGCCCAGGCTCAGAATACGGTGCGGTCGCTGCTTCCCGATTATCAACTGGATGCGTGTGTAGAGGATTATGAAGTCCTGATAATAGAAAACGAGTCGCCTAACACGATGTCTCGTGAGTTCCTTGCTGCGTTACCCCGAAATTTTTCCTATCATCTACGCAAGGAGACGCAGCCGACTCCGATTCATGCCATCAACTATGGTATTGAGCAAGCGCGGGGAGACAATATCTGCGTAATGATCGATGGCGCTCGCCTGTTGACACCTGGGGTTCTCAGAAATACGCTCAGGGGGCATCGTATTTCACCCCGTTCGATAGTCACCGTCCCAGGTTACCATCTGGGTTATGAACTACAGCAGAAGGCAGTTGGCAGTGGTTATGATGTCGAGCAAGAGCAGAATCTAATGCGCTCGATATCTTGGCCTGAGGATGGTTATAGACTATTCGAGATATCCTGTTTCAGTGGTTCCTGTGCGCATGGATTCTATCTGCCACACAGTGAAAGTAACTGTATAAGCATGCCTCGCGAAATTTGGAATGCGTTAGGTGGGTATGACGCGCGGTTTGATATGCGCGGTGGTGGCGTTGTCAATCTTGATCTCTACAAAAGGGCTTGTGAACAGCCGGGAGTGACACATGTTTTTTTACACGGTGAAGGTACATTCCATCAATTTCATGGAGGGGTGACGACTGGCGGTGAGAACGCAGAGGACAGACAGAAGTTTATCAATACAATCACGGAGCAGTATCAACAGATTCGCGGACAGAAATTTGAAAGTCCCGTGACCAGGACGGTTTATCTTGGCGAGTTACCTGACCAAGCACAAAAGTTTGTACAGACATCTGTAACAAAAAAGCTGGAACGACTAAAGAATGCTGCCGAGATACAGCGTGTTTCGGCCTAATGTGGCCTCAAAATAAAGGTTAAAAGGAATCTATGAATACTCCAATATATTTCCCGCCCTCACTGCAGCGGTTTGAACCCAAACGAATGGTTTTTAGCACTTGGGTAGATCACCTTTCGTTTGCCTACGATCTTGTTGCTGCTATTCGACCCAAGTTGATAGTGGAGTTAGGCGTCTATAATGGGCTCTCATTCTTTACATTTTGCCAGTCCATGGTTGAGCACGATATCGATGGTGTTGCTTATGGCGTTGACTGTTGGGAAGGTGACGAGCACACAGATGCCTACGATGATTCAGTCTATACCGATGTGAATGAGCATGCGCGTGAGCACTATCGTGGAAACACGTATCTTCTGCGTATGTTTTTTAACGAAGCATTGCAGCATTTCAATGAAAACTCGCTGGATCTATTGCATATCGACGGACTGCATACCTATGAGGCGGTCAAGGAAGATTTTACCAATTGGTATCCCAAGGTGAAGCCTGGGGGCATTATTTTGTTTCATGATGTTATGGCCAAGATCAAGGACTTTGGTGCCTGGAAGTATTTCGAAGAACTTGAAAAGGAGCATGACGACGTCTTCAAGTTTAATCACGGTTTTGGCCTGGGGGTGATCAGGAAGCCCGGTGGTGAGCCCAGTAATGAACCGCTAATGAATTTACTATTTTCCAAAAATGAGGAAACAGAAAAGCAACTGCGTCAGTTCTATGTGCATGCCGGACTCTTCTTGGAATCCCGTCGGCAGGCAACGTTTTGGCGCCAGGCCAGGAAGGGAGGTAAGAAGGGTGGACAAGGTAAGGATAAGCCCGTCGAAGCCACAGATGCGTAGGGCGATTTGAGTGGTGTGCAGGATGATCAAATGAACGCCAATCCTGATGTTTTTGAGCAAGCCCGGCAGCTCGTCGATGGGGGTGATTACCGTTCGGCCATTGCGGTGTTGGAGCGAGCTGGCAACGACAACGATCATGAAGTGGCACAGCGTCTGGTTGAGCTGCGCATTCAGGCATACTCGAAATTAGAGTGGCCGGAGCCGCATCACAACTGGCCTCCCACGCACGACAATCGTTTCGAATCTGTTAAGGGCTTTCCTGAAGTTGAGTTTGGCCGATTGGATGTTGAAGCGATGAAGGCCGGTATTTTAGGAAAAGGTGGGCTGATTGTGCGCGGCCTGATGGACCCCGGGCGAATTGAAACAATGCGGTCCAATATCGACCGCGTGTTACAGGCGAGGATGGATCTCGCTAACGGAGAGCCCGGCGCCGAACACAATCCCTGGTACCAAAGGAGCTCCAGTGTTCAGGGTGGTCCCGCACAGTTTCGTGGCGGAGTACGCTATACCAGGATAGGCTCTGTGTGGACCGTGGACTGTCCTCCCATGGCATCCCAGCTTATCGAGTTTTATCGCCAGATTGGTCTCCCGACGTTATTGCACAGTTATTTCGAAGAGGATTCAGTTCTCTCTGTACGCAAGTGGGTAGTGCGCTGCGCTGCGCCAAACAATGGAGCATCATCAGGCTGGCATCAGGACGGCTACTTTTTGGGTGATGCTAGTGCCATCCGAACGGCAAACTTGTGGATTGCATTGACAG
Source organism: Haliea sp. (assembly GCA_031414375.1). Lineage (GTDB taxonomy): Bacteria > Pseudomonadota > Gammaproteobacteria > Pseudomonadales > Halieaceae > Marimicrobium. The sequence goes on along the minus strand of JANNVJ010000021.1, from coordinate 27,970 downwards.
ACTGTGGTGGTGATGCGGATGCTCCCGGTCTGGAAATTATTGCGAATTCTGAGCGAAAAATATATGAAACCGGTACTCGCGGTTCGCCCTTCGATTGGACGGTAGGTCAGGAAATAGTGGATGAAGTAGCCCAGACTAGTCCCGTGCTCTGTCCCAGGTTTAATGCAGGTGATGCCCTATTCTTTGACCACTTCAATCTTCATCGAACGGGTTTCGGATTGAATCATACGAAAAATCGTTATGCGATTGAGTCCTGGTTTTTTGCCGGCTCAACTGCCCCTCTCAAACAGCAACCAGTGGTATTCTAGTTTGACTGTGTGAGGTGAGTACGGACTGTTGGTAGCGTTGATTGCTAGCGTTTCTGTAGATGCTTAAGATCGAGCAGCTTTTTGTTAATTTAACCTCGAAGTGAATGCAGTACCTACTGTGGAGGCCTGTATATGACAGTTGAAGATGCGCCCACAGGTGGAGTGACCCAAGTGCAGGATTCCCATCGCGACGTTCTCGACCAGGTGCAGAAGTTGGTTGGGGAGGGCGATTATGAGTCGGGTATTGCCCTGTTGCAGAAGGTAGCCCGAGCGAGTGGCAATGACGAGCTGATGCGACGTCTGATCGAGCTGCGTGTGGAGGCTTTTCCCACATTAGCGGACAAGGTGATTCTGCAGCCGATGTATGAGGCTAACGGGTTACTGGGAAATACTGATGCTCTGCGGAGCCGGCTGCGCACAGATGGTTACCTGTTTTTTCGTAACATAGTCCCCCTAGCCCGGCTACGGGAACTCAGGGAGCAAATGACCGATATTCTTGCTGAGTTGGGTTGGATAACAGGCGGTTCAAAGAGCATCGAGGCTAAGGCTATATGCCGTCCGCGCCGTGAGGGGGAACCCCGGTTTTTCGAGGCGCACGATCGTATCGTGAGCCTCGAGGCGTTCCACAGCCTGGCACACGAAACCCATTTAATGAACGTGATGCGTCAAGCTCTTGGCGATACGGCATTCCCACATCCACTGAGCATTGTAAGGCTCATTTTTCCGGACAGCCCTGAGCTCGCCACACCACCGCACCAGGATTTTCCAAACAACCAGGGCACTCCACACCTCACTGCTGCCTGGATGCCGCTGGGTGATTGCAGTATCAACGATGGTTCACTCGCTATTCTGGAGGGCTCACACAAGTACGGCGTGCTGCCGCTGAAATTTCACCTTGGAGCGGGAAATCGACGTGCCGTCCTTAATCCGGAGATTCTCGCGTGTCGTTGGGTGGGCGCGGATTTTAAGGCCGGTGACATAGTGCTTTTTCCGTCCCTGACGGTGCACAAGGCAATGGAAAATCACAATCTGGAAAATATGCGACTTTCCGTAGATTTTCGCTACCAGTTGGAAGGCGAAGCCCTGACCGCAGGGTGTCTCAAGCCACATTTTGAGCGTATCAGCTGGGAGGAAATTTACCGTGATTGGACGTCAGATGAATTCAAATATTACTGGCGGAACAAAGATTACGTTGAGGTCCCCTGGAATCCAGCCTTGCACGAACTACCGGAAGGGCATGTCGATGAAGCCTATGAGCTTCAGCTTGCGTATAACATCGCCTTAACACGCAGGAAGGAAAGCCGGTCTACCAATGGCCCAGATTGAAATGGGGCAGATGATTCGAGAAACCGCCGGGTATCTGCCAGTCAAGTAGGGAAGAAATTTTTGGAACCGCTACCAGGCCAGGGGTATCTGGTTCTTGGGGAAACTTGACGCACCGAAAAACCATGTTTCAACCGCGTAGCGTGGCTTGGTAAAGTCAGGACGGTACTGTGTTCGATGCAGATAAAAGTGGTCGAAAAAAAGCGCATCCCCCGCATGGAAAACTGGGTTTAGCGGCTGATTTTCTGCAAATAGACGGGACACTTGCGAACCGCTAACGGACCAATCGAATTGAGCACCCTCGGAAGTCGATATTCGAGTGAGTCTCTGGGGCACGACATCCATCCCAGGTGCACCCGTTTCACCCCCGCATTCATTCAGTGGCATCCACATATTAATGCTGTTGAGGTTGGTGCCCATGAACGCGCCATCCTGGTGCCACCCGGCCTCAGCCACTGGCAGTCTGGACCGCCTCAAGACCCACTTCTTCACCGATAGGCAAGGTGGTTCGCCCAGATATTTACCCACCAAATCCTTCAGGCCATGAACCTCATACAGCTGTAGCAATGCTTCGGCTACGCTGGGAGCCTCGACACACATAGCAGAGCCCGATTCGCGGTGAAAACTTCTGGTATTGCCGAGCTCTTTATCCTTCCTTGGCATGATCGTTCTGAGATTGCCAGGCGGGTTGAAATAGGCAGAAACCGGGTTGGCTGCCAGTGGGTCAGCACAGGCATCAATGACTCTATCAGCGGCTCCAATAAGTGTCTCTATAGAGACTGTGGAAAACATATTGCGGACAATCAGGGCGCCATGTTTGGTTATGGCTGAGCGCAGCTGCTCCACAGTAAACTCTTTGGCGTCTATTTCCGGCACGCAGCGCTGAGCCGTTGTGGCGTACTCATCGTGTTCGTTCACGATGAGTACAGGGTGGGCGGAGGGTTCGCGTGTGCGATAAGCCTCGATTCGAGCTTCCATTGCAGCACAATCAGCGGCTATGTTGCGGGCCTCAATATCGGCGATGGTTAGTTCGATTCCACGCATAGTTAACGCCACTGAAAAAGCCGTTGGAAGTCTATGCTATTTTTTTTGCAGAGTCGATATAGGAAAATATTCGTACGCGTCCTCCTCGTCTCATGCTGCAATAAAAGGGTTGAAAAAATGAATTCACGACAGCAGCCCCGCTTGCAGTACAATCGGCGTTGCCAAAATAGCAAATTAGTGGTTCCACTCTGTGCATGATTTTTCGCGGCTAAGGATGTTTGCGCGGCGTTTTACGTTAGCGCTGATCGTCACGTGTTCATCCATAACGCCGGTTGCCAAGTCCACCAGCACCGATGAGCTCAAGCTGCCCAACCTCGGTGAATCCAGCACCAGTATGTTTTCCTCGGAGTTTGAATACCAGCTAGGCCGCGCCTGGCTGAGCGTTTTTCGTAGTCAGGTACCCACCGTTGAAGACCCCCTACTGTTCGATTACCTGGAAAATCTTCTCTATACACTCGTCACGCATAGCAAGTTGGAGGACAGGCGTATAGATCTGGTGATAGTGGACAACCCGATGATCAACGCCTTCGCCGTGCCGGGCGGTGTGATTGGAATTCATAACGGACTTCTGGTCTGGGCCGAGACCGAGGACGAATTGGCCACGGTACTCGCTCATGAAATAGCGCATTTGAGCCAACGCCATTTTTCGCGCGGGGTTGAATTCCAGCAAAAACTCCAACCACTTACTCTCGCCGCTATGCTGGCCAGCTTCGTATTGATGGCAACCGCCGGGGGAAATACGGGAATGGCGGCACTGTCAGCCACCCAGGCTGCTGCGCAGGACTCGGCACTGCGCTACAGTCGAGGGAATGAACAGGAAGCGGACCGCATTGGCATGCAGACGATTGTTGATGCGGATATGGATCCACATGCTGCGCCTATGATGTTTGAGCGCATGTTACAAGCGACTCGGTACTCAAATAGCGAGCAGGTTCCTGAGTTCCTGCGTTCTCATCCCCTGTCGGAGAACCGTATCGCGGATACACGTAATCGCGCCAGGAAGTATCCAAAGAATGTCCGTGAACCCGATCTGGACTATCAGTTGATGCGATCCAGAGTGGTTATTCAGCTGACTGACACACCGGCGCAAGCTGTAGCAAGGTTTCGTGGTGAACTGGAGGGTACTCCGCGCTCACGGGAGGCCGCCAGCTATGGCCTGGTGCTGGCACTGACCGCTGCGGGCAGGCCCGACGAGGCCAGCCTGGAGTTGGATACCATCTGGTCGACCAGGCCTGATCGCCTGGAGTACATTATTGCAGATGCAGAAATTGATTTGGTACGTAACAAGCCCGATCAGGCAGTAAAAAAACTCGCGCAGCGTCTGGCGGTGTCCCCCGGCAATCATCCACTGACTATGAGCTACGCAACTGCGCTGATGAAGAATCAGCAGCCGCACATCGCCGAGCAAGTACTGCTTGCACAGAGTAAGCGTAGGCTCAATGACCCTGGACTATGGTATCTGCTGGCGGAAGTGCAGGGTCTGTCCGGAAATATCGTCGGACTACACCAGTCCCGGGCAGAGTATTTTATTCTTAATGGCGCTTTGGACGAGGCAAAAAAGCAGCTTACCTACGCTCTGAAGCTGACGCACGGCGACTTTCCTGTCTCTGCCAGGATCAATCAACGCCTGGCAGATATAGTGAAACTGCAAGAGCAAATGGAGGAGTTGTGAGTTGCGTGAGAAAGGAGCCGCCAAGGCAGGCAATTCTCAGGCGTTGCCCCTGACCGCGACTTGCAGTTCCCTGGCAAAGTCCAGCATGCGGCGCAGCGGTACCATAGCCCGCTCACCGATGGCTGGATCAATCCGTATCTCATTGTCATTGCGTGTAAAGACTTGCGCCAGAGTTTCCAGATCATTCATTGCCATCCAGGGACACTGGGCACAGCTGCGACAGCTTGCGCCATTACCGGCAGTAGGCGCGATAATAAACTCCTTGTCTGGTGCTTGCTGTTGTAGTTTGTAAAAGATGCCCTGGTCTGTCGCTACAATGAAACGTTTGTTGTCCATTTCACAGGCGGCCCGGATAATTTGCGTCGTCGACCCCACCCGATCAGCCAGTTCCAGTACTGCAGTGGGCGATTCAGGATGAGCCAGCACGGCGGCATCGGGGTACACACGCTTTAAATCGGCGATGCCGCGTGCCTTGAATTCCTCATGCACGATGCAGGCACCGTCCCACATGAGCATATCCGCTCCCGTCTGGCGTTGGACGTAATTGCCCAGATGCTGATCCGGTGCCCAGAGTATTTTTTCATTTCGATCTGCCAAATGCTCAGCGACATCAAGGGCAATGCTGGAAGTCACAACCCAGTCCGCTCTAGCCTTAACCGCCGCTGAAGTATTGGCGTAAACCACCACTGTACGATCGGGGTGTTGATCGCAAAAGGCAGAAAACTCATCGATCGGGCAGCCCAGGTCCAGCGAACAAGTAGCCTCCAGGGTAGGCATCAGGACGCGTTTTTGGGGTGTTAGTATCTTGGCTGTTTCGCCCATGAACTTTACCCCTGCCACTAGCAGCGTACTGGCGGGGTGATCGCGGCCAAAGCGTGCCATTTCAAGAGAGTCGGAGACGCAGCCGCCGGTTTCCTCTGCCAGCGCCTGGATCGCGGGAGACGTATAATAGTGCGCGACAATGACGGCGTTTTCCCGTTTTAACAGGATCTTGATCTGATCCTTCAGAGCCTCTTCTTGCTCCGGGCTAAGCTTTTTTTGCTCGGCACGATCTAGATGGTGTTGCACCTGCTGTCGGATAGTTGCCAGTTTGTCGGAAGCCAAGCTCATACGTGGATTTAAAGCGGGAAAAAACGATCTGCCAGTCTAGCACAGATTGGCAAAACATTTATTCACGCCCGCGCCGCACAGACCGCAATATCCCCGTATTTAGTTGCGTGCCTTTAGCAGGCTGATCAGTCCTTCAGCCAGTGCGGCCAATCATGGTTGATGCTGGCGCTCCACTGCGGTGTGCGGCGCTCAAAATAGGCGGTGCCACCCTCAATCGCGTCAGGAGTGGACATCGTATAGTTCAGGGCGCGAGTCTCCATGGTTGCCAGGTCCTCCTGATTCATGGCCAGTCCACGCCAGAGCAGCTGTTTGTGCAATCCCACTGGCAAAGGGGCGCAGTTGACGCTGATATCTCGCGCAATCTCCCGCGCTGTGTCCAGCACGTCCACCGCCGGTACGCTGCGCCCCGCCAAGCCCCAGGCGCGGGCTTCCTCACCAGAGAGTTTTGGTGCGCGCACCAATAGCTCGAAGGCGCGTTCAAATCCCACCAGACGAGGAAGTACATATTCCATCGCGAAATCGGCCACTACACCACGGCGCGATTGCAGGAATCCATATTTTCCCTCATTGGCAAATACGCGCATATCGGCCTGGACAGCCAGGCCGAGGCCTGCACCTATCGCGTGACCATTGCAGGCAGCAATCACCGGTTTGCGCACTTCCCAGGCGTGTAGACTCAATGGGCAGGAATTGACCTCCACGCTTTGCGCAGCAGCATCAAAGGTACTTCCACCCCCACTCATATCGGCGCCGACACAGAACGCGTTCCCCGCGCCGGTTAAGATCACCACGCGGATACTATCGTCGCCGTCACAATGTCGGAGGGCCGCTCCTACGCCCTCAATCATTGCGCTGGACAGGTCGTTACCGGTTTCTGGGCGGTTTAGCGTGATTACGGCAATCCGATCTGCTACATCTAGTTTGACTTCTTCGTTCATCGAAACCCCAATTCATTCGAGCCCCTCAGCCTAGTCTAATCCGTGGGCCAGGCAAGGGCAGCCGAGGCCAAAAATAGCGCCACGTTATTGCACACCCGGTAGGGTCTTTGCAGCACCCCGGCGGGGGCTGTGATTCAGAGTCGGGCTCGGGAGTCAGGGGTTTGGTAATTTTAAATGAACATTTACTAGAATTTCATTCAGTATTTCAGTATAACTTTATGTTATATAAAGAATAAGCACTGTAGTACGCACAGATCTGTAACGGGGTGACCTTACGATAGAGTGCGTTGCAACCGCCAGTGCAAATCGGTTGAGTAGCCAGGAAACCAGCGTGGAACAGCACACAGTACTGATAATTTCCGAGGATAAGACCGACCATCTCGTAATGAGGGCGTGCCTTGAGCGCGCAAGGCCAGCGCGATTTCACCTCACTTCCCTGGAATCCATGGAGCGGCCACTGGAAGCGCTGCTGGATCCCATGATAGACGCCGTTATCATGGCCCACGGCCCGCAAACAGAATACCTACTGCGCTTGGCTAGCAAAAATGATGCCGCAGCGCCACTCATTTTGCTATTGGATGAAACTGACAACTCAACTATCGCGCAACTGCGTGATCTGGGCGCGCAGGATTATCTGATTCGGGGGCAGTTGCAGGACGGGCTGGTACACCGGATATTGGATTACACAATTCAACTTAAACAAGCCAGGGAACAAATTCGACAGCTATCTAACCGCGACACCCTCACTGGGGCTCTCAACCGCGTGGGGTTTCGAGCCCATCTGGAACGCGCCATGGGCCGTTCAGAGCGCTACGGTTTCAATACGGCCCTGTTGTATATCAACATCGACCAGTTCGCCAATATCAACGACCACTACGGTGAGGCGGATGGCGACGTGATGATCAAATCCATATCGCGGCGACTGATCAATAAGATGCGCAGTACGGACAGCATAGCCCGTCTCGGTGGCGATGAGTTTGCGGTGGTGCTGGAAGACGTGAGTTCCGCCGCCGATGTGGAGTTAATTGCTGAAAAAATGCTCAAATCCATCTCTGCACCGATGATACTCAGCGAGCAGCAGGTGGCTGTCGAGGCCAGTATCGGGGCTGCGATTTTTCCGGAAGACGGAGGAGAGTTTCTGGACCTGGTGGAACACGCCCGCAGCGCTATGCAGCAGGCCAAGAGCATGGACGGCGGCCGATTTATCCGCTACTCGGAAAGACTCACCTTTGATATCGCCGGTAACAGCTCCCTGGCAGCAGAGTTGCGTACGGCGGTGCGCAAAAATCAATTCGAACTACACTACCAGCCGCGTATAGACCTGGCTACCGGTTTGCTGGTGGGGCTGGAGGCTTTGTTGCGCTGGAATCACCCGGAGCGTGGACTGGTAGCCCCGGGCGAGTTCATTTCTGCCTGTGAAGACATGGGATTGATGAAAACGATCGGCTATCAGGTCATTCAGCATGCGTGCAGCGCCCAGGTTTGGCTGAAAGAACAGAATATGCAGAATGTAGATGTCGCGGTGAACATTTCATTTTCGCAGATACAGGACGATCGCTTTGTAGAAATCGTCAAAGATATTATCACCCGCAGCGGCGCGAATGCTGCCCGCATTGAATTCGAATTAACGGAATCCACCATCCTGAAAAGCCCTGCTGGAATCAAGGCGCGTATGGATGAACTGCGTGAACTGGGTATTTCCTTTTCGCTGGATGACTTTGGCACCGGATTTTCCCAGCTCACCCATCTCACCGAGCTTCCCATTTCTGCACTTAAAATTGATGCCTGTTTTGTTAAGGATTTGCCGCACAACGAGCATCAGGAAGCGGTTTGTACAATGATCATCGAGATGGGTCGACGCCTCGGTATGTTAGTTGTGGCAGAGGGTGCTGAGACCCACGAGCAGATCGAATTTTTGCGGACTCACCATTGTCACCAGGTGCAGGGTTTTTACTACAGTCCGGCGATTCCCTTGCAGAAGCTGCCGCGCTTTGTACAGGAGCAGGGCCTGAAGCGTCGCGATCAGTTGTTATCCTGATCGAACGGGCTACTTGTAGGCCAGTCGGTTCCTGCCCGCTTTTTTTGCCTGATAGAGCTTTTTGTCGGCCTCGGCTATCACCGCATCTGCGTCGGGATAGTCCGTGCTGCGCGCCGCCACGCCAGCACTTATGGTCACCGATACCTGGTTGCTCCCCAAGCGGGTGGCGCCGCGTCTTCGGTTGCCCTCCCCTGCACGTACCGGGCGTAGATTACGATCTCTGATTGACATAATGTAGTTGGCAATTTCCTCCCTCACGCGCTCCAGCGGAGCTACCGCATCAGTGACATTCTTTCGTGGAAAGACGATGCAAAACTCTTCTCCGCCATAGCGGTAGGCAGTTCCGCCACCCTGCACCAGGCGTATTCTGGATGCCACGAGTTTGAGTACTTCGTCACCCACATCATGACCGTACGTGTCGTTGAATCTCTTGAAATGATCGATGTCCACCATGGCAATGGTAAAACTGCCGCCTAACATCTTCAGACGTTCATTCAGCGCCCGGCGCCCCGGCAGCCCGGTCAGCTCGTCGCGATATGCCATGGCGTGGGAGCTGCGTAACAAACCCCATACCAGGCAGAGCGCTGCAGTAGTACACATGACTACAGAAATATGCTCCAACTGGAGCAGTGCCAAAGCCAAATAAAGTGAAAGAAAAGCCCCCAGTAACGCGGCCTCCACCTCTTCATTGCGAATCCAAAGCAAGGCGAAGCCGACCAGGGCGACCAGGGCGACCAATAAGGTGGCGCCAAAGGAGAGAACGTAACCACTGACGGGGTGTGGCGCGTAATAAACCTGCGCGACTTCAGTGGCCTGAGGTAACCAGGGACCTAACTGCACACAGATATAGCCAAGCAGGATAAACGCCAGCGAAAATCCCAGACCGTAGAAATTCCAGATTCCTCTCTCGGGCAGCAAAAACAAGTAGAAGGAGAGAATCGGTAGTGCGAGGCTGATTGCCAAATACCCCGTCCACGCATCGGGTTGGGACAGGCTGACCTGCAAAAAATTCTGCACTGACCAGTAGAAAAAGGCTACGCCAAAGGCGGCCAGCAATAATCGGGAGCGATTGAATTGATAGGCCATGACGACAGCCACGAGGCAAAACAGGTAGGCCAGATTGTCCAGAATTACGCGCGAATCACTGCCCAACTGATCCATGTAGGCACGGCCAACAAAGGCCCCGCTGATTAGCGCGGCCGGTAGTAGAATCTTCAATAGTGCCGTCGGATACAATTGCATCGCGCCAGTGTTTTTCCTCACGCACAGTACACTGACATCCGGCCTACCTTGGCCAATGCCCCCTGGTTTTTATTCACACTAGTCGCGAGCCCATAGTAATGATAGCCTACAAACACCGTCAGGCGCATTACCTCCTCCAGCTAATGTCGAGTACAGATCACATACACCATAAAGCCAAAATTCTTGTCGTTGACGATGATCAAAACGTTCGCTTCCTGACACGACAGTGCCTGGAAGCAGAGGATATGATCGTTGTGGAAGCCTCCAATGGATTTGAGGCGATAGACATGTTTGTCCGTGAAAGGCCCGATCTGGTTTTTATGGATGTGGAAATGCCGGGGATGACTGGGCTGGAGGCGTGTAAGCGCATTCGGGAGTTGCCGCAGGGCGAATCGATTCCGATTATGATTGTTACCGGATCGGATGATCGTCAATCCATCGACCAGGGCTATGAGGCGGGCGCGACCCAGTACAAAACTAAACCGGTGAATTGGTCCCTGTTGGGTCGTGACGTCCAGTACATGCTGCGCGCCAGCAATGCTTTTAACTCCCTTAAGCGGCAGGAGGATCGCCTGCGCTATTTGGCCTATTATGATCCGCTCACCAGTCTTCCCAATCGGCGTAGTTTCAACGAGCAGTTGAGCAGGCTTCTTAAGCGCAGCCAGCGTCACAAGACCACCGCAGCACTGCTATTTATAGATCTGGATCATTTCAAGCGTATTAATGACTCGATAGGTCACGCTCGCGGGGATAGTTTGCTGGTGGAAATTGCCAAACGACTTACCATGGAACTGCGTGAAGAGGATGCCATCAACTACTTTTCCGAAAACAGTGCCGAGGACGAGGGCGATTCGAATGGCGCTACCGAAATAGCTAGGCTCGGAGGAGATGAATTCACTGTTGTCTTGTCCGATGTATCGGACTTAGCCGATATTGAGAAGGTCGCCAGGCGAATCCTCAATAGTCTATCTCAGCCAATCGCACTGCAGTCGCACAATCCGGTCGTGACGCCCAGCATTGGGATAGCACTCTACCCCCAGGATGGCAAAGATCCCGACACCCTGATCCGAAATGCCGATACTGCCATGTATGTTGCGAAGGCAGAAGGGCGAGCCTGTTTTCGTTTCTATAATGAGGACATGAACTCCAAGGCAGTCGAGCAGCTCAAGATGGAGGAGGAATTGCGTGATGCCATGCGCAACCACGAGCTGGAACTGCGCTATCAGCCACAGGTGGACTCCCTAACGGGGGAAGTTGTCAGCATGGAGGCGCTGGTGCGGTGGAAGCATCCCACGCGTGGCATGGTGTCCCCGCAAGAGTTCATCCCGGTAGCCGAAAGTACCGGACAGATCATTGAGCTGGGCGAGTGGGTAATGGGCGAGGTTGCCCGACACTGCCAGTATTGGGACACCTTGGGTCTTAATACCTTTCGGGTTTGTGTCAACATTTCGCCATTGCAGTTTAATCAGAGCAATTTGCCAGAGTGGGTGGCGGATTTTCTCGATCGATCCGGTTTGTCCGCGAAGCGTTTGGAGCTGGAACTGACAGAAAGCGCTATCATGAATGATGCTGAAACCAACATTGCAAAGCTTAGGGCGCTAAAGGCTCTTGGCGTGGACCTGGCAGTCGATGATTTTGGTACGGGCTATTCATCGCTCAGCTATCTGAAACGCTTTCCCATTGATACGCTCAAGATTGACCACAGTTTTATCGCCGATCTGGATACTGCTGATGGAGCGGCGATTGTTGATGCAATCATGGCGCTGGCAAAAACGCTCAAACTCCGAGTGATCGCCGAAGGTATAGAAAATGAACACCAGTTGGCGTATCTGGTGGCAAAAGGCTGCGATCTGCTGCAAGGCTTTTACTTTGCCCGGCCGATTTACCCCGAAGACGTTCCGAACATGCTGCAAGCGAATTTTTTCACACAAATCCAAGCAGTCATTTCTCACTAGCTCGGCAAATACAGCCGACTCTAGATGAAGCCCTGCGAGCGCACCATAGCAATATTTGCCTGTGCACTACTGTGCGTGGCCGCACAGGCCTTCGAGCCTAAAATGCTGCATGTCTTGTTGCAGGGATCATCTTCTGCAGCAATGGCCACGCTGGTGGAGAATGCGGGAGGAATGGTTACTCACGAACTCCATATTATTAATGCGGTCGGCGCTAAGCTGGAGCAGAAACAGCTGGAGGAAGTGCTGAAATCACCACTCGTTACGCGTCATATAGACGACCTATCCGATGCCAGGCGACCCGAACCAATACCAGAGAAAGAGGAGGGCTGCAAGGTCAGGGGGCACATAGAACTTGACTTCACGCCACAAGGCATACAGTGGCCCCTGTATAACAAGCGACCCATTCCCGCCTCCATGGAGCAATTGGAGCTGACGTGGCCTCCTGCCCTGGGAGCAGTGGTAGCAATCACCGTAGGAGGATCTACGATCAATCCAGCGCTTTATCGTGAAGCTCCGATAGGTACATTAAAAATAAACTTTCCTTCATCGCACAGACCTGTCGTAGAGGAACGAGCCGACCTGAAGATCAGCTTTAGCTCGCCGACGTCCAATACGGCAGATGCCCCATTGCGCCAAAGTGACTTCACGCTGGCGGCCAGTTTTGTGGGAGGGTGCGCCACTGACCTTGTGCCGGGCTATGTCAATAACCATGAAGACTTTTACTACAATAGTGTAGCCGGGGTAGACGCACTGCACCGCCAGGGCATCACTGGTAAGGGCGTCACAGTGGCCGTAGTAGACTCTGGACTATGGGAGCATGAAGCTCTGCTTAAGGATACCGTCGGCAGAACTCGTCTGGTTGCCAGATATGATGCCCTCACAGATGTTGCAGACAATGAGGTGGTAGATGACAGCGGCCATGGGACCCATATGACGAGCATAATGGTTAACAGTGGCCAAACTGTGCGCAAAGGTCGTCCTACAGGTACTTATAAAGGGGTGGCGCCAGATGCGAACCTGGTTGCCGTGAAAGTGCTGGACCGCGAGGGCTTCGCCCATGTACTGGAAATTGTTCGTGCGATCCAGTGGGTCGTTGATCACCGCGAAAAATACCACATTCGTGTCCTCAATCTTTCCTTTGCCCAAACGCCCAGTTGGTCCTATTGGGAAGACCCGGTCAATCAGGCAGTGATGAGAGCTTGGGCGGAAGGAATAGTGGTGGTGGCCGCTGCTGGCAACGAGGGGCCTGCCCCGGCCACCATTGGGTCGCCTGGAAATTTGCCATATGTCATCACGGTTGGTGCTGTCACTGACTCCTGGACACCGGATACGCGAAGTGATGACTATCTTCCCGACTTCTCATCGCGCGGACCGACCCCCGAGGGGCATATCAAACCTGATGTTGTTGCACTGGGTGGACATATGACTGGTCTGATTCATCCAGCATCAGCGCTAGCACTGGAACAGCCCGAGGATTTGCTCAGAACCGGCGAATTCGTCTCGACTGGCTCCTCCCAAGCCAGTGCCCTGGTTTCTGGAATGCTCGCACTACTGTTGCAACTGGAGCCTGACCTCACCCCCGATGACCTCAAGTGCAAGTTAATTTCAAGCGCAGAACCGGCGATCAATCGTGACGGAAAGCTCGCCTACAGCCCATTTCAGCAGGGTTATGGCCTGGTCAACGTTACCAGAGCGGTGACCCTGGGTAAAAGGGGCTGTGGAAATATGGATCTGGATCTGCGCGCCGACATGGAGAACAAGGAGCATTTCTATGGACCTGCAATAGTTGGAGCGGACGGTAGCGCCAGTCTGCCAGGATTCAAGGAGATGGTTTCTGCCGAGCCCAGCGCAAACGGCTTGAGCGAGAACCGCAAGTGGGGCGTTAAAGACCATATAGAAAGAGAAGATAAGCAGACCTCTACTGTGATTGCGCCCGTAGATTTGCCCTTTGATTGGCAGCAGCTGTATCTACAGGAGAAATCCACCATTGAAAGCATCTCGCGTGAAGTACCTGCAAGGTCCTACGCCCAGCCGTAACTGCCAAGTTACCTGTCAGTGACCCTATAGGGTTAGCAGCACGCTCGTCCCGCCGGGGCCTCTGAACTAGCATCTAAATCCCAGATACATCGAAGATTTCTTGTGTCTACTCGAGCGCTATGGTGGCTCGCACCCCATCTGCCCCAAAAGGGGCACATAGATGCCTTCATTTCCCTCACCGTAACTCGTATAAATGTGTCAAGCATCGTGGAAAAAGAATGCGAACCAGATCCCCTATGGGGGCTCATTGAGAGAAGTCAGTCACATATTCGCAATGCATGAATCGAAGAAGGCAGGTTAACTTATGAAAACTATCAAAATGATCGGGTATGCGGGCTTAGCGAGTGCCGCTTTGGCGCTGCTGTTACCTTCTATGACCATCACAGAGTCTGCGCAAGCCCGAAACACAACTGAGGCAAGTTCAGTTAGTCTTGTACATCGCGTGAGCCATACTTTGGCGGCGGATACCAAGTACAATGTTGCTGTTATGCCTTCCGGATACAAATGGGGTCAAAAGGCACAGACGGTCAATTCTGAGTTGGTTTGGACGGGTTCGGGTGATTCACAAAGTGGATATAAGTGGGGCAAGCCTAGCCCCATTAGGCTGTCCGCAAGCTCCAACTTTTCGGAGCAAGCAGCCAACCCTTGGGGCCGCCGCGATTTTTCAGAGCAAGCCGCCAATCCTTGGGGGCGCCGTTAAAAAGCAACGAATCGCGTACTTAAGTTAGGTCATAGTTGATAGTCAAATGCCTGCTGGGGTTGCCTTCCCCCAGTGGGTATTTTTGCGTCTGCACTTTAGTGCTTGCCTATTGTCGCGGCACAACCCTGTCTACAGGTATACCCCACACGCCGAACTGTCGTGATTGGGCGATCTTTTCCAAGGTCTGGTACTCGAAGGGAGCATCCGGCAGCGCTACGGCCCACCCATTTTCGAGCAGATAGGCGCTGAGATCTTCGCCTTCATCAAATCGGGAGGCCTTTACACGGCACCACCCCACAAGGCTACCATCTTCCAGCTCGCCCATGATTTCACAGCGGACAAAACCATCAATTTTGAAATCCAGAGCCACAGCCGCACGCGACCCACAAACAGTAGGAAGTCGATTGCTTCTGCATGCGCGGTTGGTACGCGGTATGTGAATGCCATATAGTTGAATTGACTTACCTTTTATACGCAGGCTGCCATCGTCGTTGACAATGGCGGAACTGGATATCTCGTACGCGAACAGGGGCGAGGACACGAGGGCGACACACGCGAGTGCAACTCCCGCCAATATGCTGACTTTAAAGTTGGAATACATTCGCTGAGTGTATGAACATTTCCAGCAGGCGACAAGGCTATCGGCCGGGATGGCGACCAGCTGTGCATCGCCATTTCTCCGTTGCGGGCCTTCGAGGGCCCCGTTGGGTTGCTGACCCGCTGGAGCCAATGGCGTATAATCTCTAAGCGCCAAAAAATCGAAACAAGCGTAGTGCGATAACCCGCAGTTCACTGCATCCCGGCTAGCCAGGAAGGAGACCTACGATGACATTGCGAGAAGATATCCAGCAGGCCGCCACTAGAATCGACCGTCATGCCATCGCCCGGGCGGTGGCTAGCGCCAAACGTGGTGAGACGAAAGGGCGGATTCAACTTACCGGAGTGATGGCATGGGTGGCCTATGCCTGTCCGGATGCCACTAACGCGGTTTATAACAATATTGCTTCCGCATGGCTCGGCAGCGGCCCCACCCCGGAAATACCTGAAGAGAATGCCGAAGCGCCATTGGAAGACGCTTTTTGGGATGCATTCTGGACCGTCGTTGAGGGTCCGCCGGAGGGCTATGATGCCCTTACCATCACCGTCGCAGTCGCCTCACTGGCAGGTGCGCTGCATCCCGATTTTGAACAGATCGCCGAGAATCATGCGCTCAACCACCCGGGGGCAGCGATAGCGCAGACCAAGCCTATCCCTGGCCATACTGACATCGATGCTTTATCCCATTGTCCCGAAAAAAGTCTTGGCTTAACCTTATACAAAATGATCGTGGACAATGGCTATGACCCGGAGGTCCTTGACCGGGAGTCGATCAAGCTGAGTGCAATGCCGCACTCCCTACATTATTTGAATGCCCGCATATTGCAGATGCATGATGTATGGCACCTCGTGGCTGGTTATACAACGAATTCCTCAAATGAAATTGCTATTTCCGGTTTTCAGCTGGCGCAATTCGGTCACAACTATTCTGCGATGTTTCTGGCGGCAGGCATAGCAATGAGTACCACCAAGGAGCCTAGGGGTTTCACTATCCTAATGCAAATTATCATGGAGGCCTGGCAGCACGGATGTGAAACGCCTGTGATGATGGATATTGAATGGGAGAGTGAGTGGAATACCTCACTCGAAGCGATACGGTCCAAATACAAAATACCCACTTATAAGAGCGTGTTCCCCGCCGATCTGCTTGAATCCATTGAGAACCCGTCGCTCTGGAAGAAAGCGTTGCTGACGTATCAGTTGTTCCGGTACAACCTCCAATTACGTCGGGGGAGGCTCCGACCTGCGCTCTAGCGTTACTGCAGTGAGCTGGGCAAACGTTCGTGCCTGGAGTTAAAGCGATAGAAAAGTCTCTCGGTCAGGAACAGGACTAGAATCTATTGAAAAAAACTCGAATCGTGTGCAGTGGGAACCGCCGGGTATCTGAAGGACTTTGACCTTGTGGCGGTCGCCGTATTCAGTGACTATAGGCGAGCAGCCCCCTGACCCCCACGCACCAAGCGTCCAGGCAGTGCGCCGGTATGCTGACCCGCAATGAAGGTGGTTACACCTGACTTTAGGGTATATCGATACCCTTCGACCTGTTGCACGAGACGCTTGCCACCAGCCGGTAAATCGTAGATAGCCTCTGGGCGGTGCAGTTGCAGGGCATCGAAGTCGATGACGTTGATGTCGGCCATGTAACCCGCTTCCAGCAGGCCGCGATCTTCCATGCCATAGGCTCGGGCCGTATCGTAGCTCAGTTTGCGCACCATCAGTTCAAGCGGCAGGCGCTTGCCTTTTTCGCGGTCCCTGACCCAATGCGTCAGTATGAAGGTGGGCATCCCTGCGTCGGCTATGAGACCACAGTGGGCCCCGCCGTCAGACAGCCCAAACAGCACGTCTGGGTCGGTCAATACAGACTCAAAAAAACGGAAATCGTAGTTTTCGTACGCATTGAGCGGCTGATAAAATAATTCTTTACCGCCATCCGCTACCAACAAATCGTACATCACTGCAAAGCAGTCTTTACCTTGCGCTGCAGCAATACCGCCTATGCTTTGCTCTCTGGAAGGCTCGTAGTCAGGTTTCTCGCCGAGCGGAAACACGTACCACAAAAGATCTTCCCAAGTGCCGCCAAAAAGCGTACGAGGTAGCATACTTTGCTCGCCAAGGATTTTCTCCCGAATCTCCGGGCGCTGCATTTGCGCTACTTTTTGCTCGAAGGGCAGATCGGCAAGTTCACTGATATAGGTCGGATGAGCCAGGAAGACGTGCACGGTGGATTGCAGTCCGTGCAGGATCCCGGTGGGGCGGCCCGCAACCTGGGGTATGACCTTTACGCCCTCTGTTGCGGCTCTGCGGGCCAGGGCCATGAAAGTATCACAGGTGAAAGCGTCGAATGAAGTCCACACGACCGTGACGGGTCGACCGCTTTCCTTGCCGACATCGATCACCCAATTGCACTCATCCTCCTCACCGAGGTGATCGGACACGATTTCGAACACACCATGGTCAAGGCCCTTCATGGCACCCCCCAGAGCTCGCATCTCGTCGGCGGGCGCATGGGTGCCGGGCACTAATACGCCATGACCATCCTTGTGCAGGAACGTGCGCGAGGTGGAAAACCCCACGGCACCGGCCTCCATGCCCTCGCGAACAATTTTGGCCATGGCCTCGATATCCGCGTTAGTCGGTAATTCGTCGGTATTACAGCGTTCACCCATGACATAGCTGCGCACTGCCCCATGTGGCACCTGGGCTGCTACGTCGATCGTGCGTGGCAGGGTATCCAGTGCATCGAGGTATTCGGGGAAGTGCTCCCACTGCCAGTCAATACCCTCAGCCAGCGCGGTTCCGGGAATATCCTCAACGCCTTCCATTAACTGAATCAGAAAATCTTCCGAGCCCGGCCGGACAGGCGCAAAACCGACGCCGCAATTGCCCATTACCGCGGTCGTTACGCCATGCCAGCTGCTCGGAGCCAGAATGGGATCCCAGGTTGCTTGCCCATCGTAATGCGTGTGCACGTCTACCCAGCCGGGCGTGACCAGGCAGCCGCTGGCATCGATGGTGCGGGTACTGGATCGGCCTGCATAATCACCCACGCCGACAATCCTGTCGCCCTTGATAGCTACGTCGGCCCGAACCGGCTTTGCGCCGGATCCATCCACAACAGTGCCGCCGCTAATTATGACGTCAAACATGGGAACTCCTTAGGATAAACTGAATTTCACCACCACGGCCGGACTTGCCATAGGCTTATCGATGAAGAAAGTTAGCATGCCGTCCTTATCCTCCGTCCTTAAGACCTGCGCACCCAGTACCTCGACGCTGCGCCATGGGATGCCCGGTTGTTCAATGGTAAAACTTTCTTCAACATCCCCGACTACAATTGCATACAAGGCTGTATCATTTTGCGTGTAGCGTATGTCACGGCCGCGTTCGTTCTTAAAGCGTATCCAAGGGCGTGTAGCATAAATCGCTTCGCCATTAATCGCTATCCAGTCCCCCAGGCCTAGTAGTGGACTTTGTTGGATGACAGGAATGCGCCCATAGCTGTCCGGACCGACATTGATCAATACGTTGCCGTTTTTCGAAACGGTGTCCACCAGATAGTTAACCAGATCGGCGGCTGACAGGATATCGGCTGCGGTTTCCTGTGCGTTGTAAGCAAAGGAACCGCCCAGACCGCGTGTGGACTCCCACTTAAACGGAGGGATGCCCGGCAGGCTGTCGTATTCAGCGGTCTTGAAGCCGAATCGCGCCGGATCATCTTTCAAGGAATCTGGTTGCGTGGACAGGATGAATCTTGCCAGTGCTTTCATCACCCATGTGGCACCGGGGATTTGTGCGATTTGTCCCAGAGCGTCTACAGCACCCCAGCGGTCATTGACTGTTCCCTCAGGTACATTCGCGAAGTAATACTCGAAGAGTTCGCCCTGTCGGCCTTTTGACGGATAACCAATATCCGCCCATAGAACATCGGGATGATAACGATCAATCAACTCCACAATCTGTGCATGCGCATAGTCGGCATAGGTTTGGCTCGAGGGTGCGCTGCGCATGATGTCACGAATTCGATCGCCTTCAGTCACCAGCTGAAAGGTCCAATCCAGACCGGTGGAATAGTAGGTACCAAAGCGCATACCCCGGGCGCGCACCGCCGCAGCCAGTTCACCCACGAGATCACGCTGCGATCCCCAGTTGTCCCGGTTGGGATTTGTTACCGCACTGGGCCACAGTGTGTAACCGTCGTGGTGCTTGGTCACCAGGACAACATACTTTGCACCCGTCTTGTAAAACAGGTCAGCCCAGGCGTTTGGGTCCCAGCCCTCGTTTAGGTGCTGTTCAAACACAGGTTTAAAATCCGCGTAGGGTGCATTGCCATACGTTGCGGCGTGGTGTTTGGCTGTGGCACTGTCTGGGTAGCTCATGGAATTGAGATACCAGTCAGCGTAGGGTAAATCCTTGCGCGAGTAATCGTAAAACAGCATTTCTTCCAGTTCACCTGGGCGCAACGGTGCGCCGGCGGCGAACGCGGGCACCGATGCTGGCCCCCAATGGATGAATATTCCCAGCTTTGCATCTTCGTACCACTGCGGTACCTCGCGCGAACGACGCAGCATATTGTCGGACACTGTGTCGGAGCAGGCACTGATTTGCAAAAAGGCAGTCATGAGGAGGAGACTGCGGACGATGTTGGTGTGCCATCCTGATTGCATCTTATTATCCTTATGGCTGCCTTAGACCCAGACCAGTATTTGATAGTCTGCCGGACAGTACTCTCAAGCCACCTGGCGCACAGCTGCGACGGCGGCTAACCCTTCACTTGCCGCTGGAGCGGGTGCGTGAATCCCTGATACCCTGGCCAGTGCCATCGCCTTGCAGGGCATCTCGCCAACTGCCCAGCGCACGATCTTGCTCTTTAGCTTTTCGTTAGGTCTGAACACAAAACGCTCGGCGAATGCGCCATGATAGGTGCCGGTCATTTTGCGTGCCCAGTCGGGCATCATGGTCATCGAACCGTGTACTCCCATCCATGATTCAAAACGTTGTCGACGCGTCGTTGCAATATCACCGCTGGTGCCCAGCAGGAAATCTACAAACTGGCGAGTCTGATCATTGTAGGCCATCAACGGGCGCATGCGCTCGACATAATCTTCCAGTTCACTGACCGTCTCAGGCACCCACTCGGCACCGCCCATGCGGCCAATCACCGCTTGTTCTGAAAGATACCGGTCTTTTTCTGTGCGGCTCAATGGCTGATTGTAACGCTCGAAGGTCATCATGATCGCCCAGGGAATACAGGTGTGTACCCAGGCAAGCAGCTCCGGGTCCAGGGCGCGATACGCTACACCATCTGCACGAGTGCCGTTAACGTAACCGTGAATCGTCTTCACCTTGTCAATTACGGCAGTGGCAGCCTCGGTGTTGCCAAACGTCGAGCGCAGCACATAGCCCAAGGTATTGCGGGAGCGCATATAGGGATTGGTCCGGTAGGACGATTGGGTGAACACCCCGTGCATCACGGAAGGGTGGAGCACTTCCATCAGGATGGCTGCCATCCCTGCGCCGCTCACACTGGCCAGGTCACCATTAATTTCCCAGGATATACTGCCGGGGCCAGCCGTGAGTCCGATGTCTCCGGCCGGTCCGCCGTAAATATCCGCTTCATCGTGACGTCCGCCCGCGAGTTCTATTTGTGCAATGATGTCAGCTTTGATCGATGACATATCGAATCCTCCTTTAGTGAAGTCCTCGAGTTTCGCTGCTCAGCCAAAGGCGATGCAAGCGAAGCCACAATGTTAACCTGCCGGACGCTATATTCGATCATTACGTGACAACTGTCAATTTATGGTTGACGTTGGTACCCACATGTGAAAATTCGCTCTAGCGAGGCAGTAAACCATCAAAAATGACATTTACCGCGCTTTCTGCCTGAGCTCGAATAGACTCTCGGGTTTTGGCGCGAACACCACGACGTAGGCGTTTGGTCAATGCCGGAAGGGCAAACATTCCTCCGGCACCGTGGGTCATCAGAAAGTAGAGCAAGGTGACGGAGACTGACGTGATGCGTCCTTCACCTGCCAGTCGTGCGAGCCAAGCATCGCCAAAATCGCGCACAGGTTTTATATAGCTTTTGAACAAGTAGTCCAGACGAGGCCCGGGCTGGCTTGCTTCCTGGTTGATGATTTGCAGCAGTGACGGGTGCAAGGCGTTGATCTCGATAAAGCATAGGATCAAACCGCGCAGGACTAACAACTCGTCATTGCCCAGCGCCTGTGCCTCGCGCAGCAAGTCTTTCTCCAGGCGACCAAAGCCATGATCGACAGCCGCATACCAGAGGTTTTCTTTTGAACCGAAGCGCTGAGGAATAAGGTTGTGGCTGACATTAAGACGACGGGCGATCTCCCGCACCGATGCACCGTCATAGCCATTCTCTCCGAATGACCGCAACGCGGTTTCCAGCAGCATTTCATCGGAGACGGCGCTGTGCACAGGACGCCCTCTTGGCCTTGCCACCATATACTTCCATCTCCTAAGGCGTAATGCATGTCATCGCATCGAGTGCCAACAGCATAGGCGGGCACCAGCATGGACAAATTGACACTTGTCATGCTATTCGACAATATGATTGCGATCAATCGAGAGGTGCAATACGCCCAGTGGAGACTCTCTCTGGCAAAGAAAAGTGGACTTACGCGATAGGCACCATGCCGTTCGCGGTGAAAGATGCCGCCTATATCAATTTCGTTGTGTTCTATTACACGCAGGTGCAGGGTTTAAGCGGCACACTGACGGGCCTGGCTTTGTTTATCGCGCTCACCTGGGATGCCATCGCCGATCCGATTGTGGGGAGTTGGTCGGATAGCCTGCGCTCGCGCTGGGGACGTCGCCATCCACCGATGGTGGCTGGCGGCCTGCCTACAGCATTGCTTTTTCTGGCACTGTTCACTCCGCCTGAGGGGCTTGGCGAACTGGGGGTGTTCACCTGGCTGCTGATGGTTTCTATTTTGCTGCGTACGTTCCTTACGATTTACATCATTCCCTACTCTGCCATGGGCGCAGAGTTGTCAGCTGATTATGACGAACGCACGGTGCTTGCCAAGGCGCGGGTTACTATGGGATGGGTGGCGGGCATGCTGCTACCTGCGGTCGCGTTTACTGTGTTTTTTCGGCCCCAGGACGGCCTCGACGGTCGCCTCGTCGCGGCCAATTACTGGCAGTACGGCGTACTGTCGGCATTAGTTGCCGGGGCGACTGCGTTGGTGTGTATTGTTGGTACACGCACTGCTATTTCCCGCTTGCCGCAGGCCGGTGCCGGTGAGGTTTTCAACTGGGCTCAACCGCTTGGCGACCTGCGCCTGATTTTTCAAAACCGCAACTTCAGAATGTCTATGGGCGCCAACCTGGCGTTTGGCATGTGTGCCGGGGTATATACAACCCTGAGTTTGTTTCTTGGCACTTACTTCTGGGAATTTAGCACCGACCAACTTGCCGGCCTGATCATCCCCACCGCATTGGCGACATTTCTCGCTTTTATCGTACTGAATCGCCTGGGTCGACGTTTCGACAAGCCAACACTGCTAGCGGCGGCAAGTTTTGCACTGGCCCTGAACCTGCTGTGGTTTATCGGAGCGCGCCTGGTGGGGCTATTGCCGGAAAACGGGCACCCGCTCATTTATCCCCTGCAATGGTTGAACGCCGGTATCGGCGTAGTATTGATCATTACCCTGCAGGTGCTTGGCATCTCGCTGGCGGCTGACATACTGGACGAACAGGAGTTGACCACAGGCCGGCGTCAGGAGGGTGTCGTCTTTGCTGCCGGCGCCTTTGTGGGGAAAGCCACTACTGGCGCAGGGTCCTTGCTGGCAGGAATCGTGATTGACCTGGCTGGTATGACGCCGGGGCTTGAGCCGGGCGAGGTAAGCCAGAGCGTGCTGCAGTCTCTGGGTTGGTTCGCGATGGTCATGGTTGCGAGTCTCGCTCTAGTGGCAGCTTGGTACTTTACGCGCCTGCGTCTTAGTCGCGCTGACCACGCCAGGGTGACGGCGCAGCTGGCAGCGCGTGCCGCCTTGAAGGCATAGCAATAGCTGCAGGTTAGCGAGTTTTTTGCACCTTCATACTTTCTTCAAACACCAGGTAGGCATCGTGTTTTTTCTTCGCCTGATACATTGCCATATCGGCATAACGGCACAGAGTGCTGTGATCCTCTGAATGATTGGGGAAGATCGCCACGCCACAACTTGCTCGAACGACGACATCGATACCATTGATATGGATCGGCTCCTTAACGACAGAGAGTATCTTGGGCATGATTACCTCAATATCACCCGGCACATGAATGCCTGGCAGAATTAGAGCAAACTCATCACCACCCAGACGTGCGGTGGTATCAGAAACCCGCAATACCTGCTGCAATCGAAGTGCGACGGATTTTAGTGCTTCATCGCCAATGTGGTGGCCAAGAAGATCGTTAATGGGTTTGAAGCCATCCAGGTCGATATAGACTACCCCGACTTTTTGTAGCCGCGCTTTTGCCTGTTCAAGGTCCAGCTTCAGCCGGCGGAAGAATTCAAACCGATTGGGAATCCCCGTCAGGTCATCATGGCTGGCTTTATGTTCAAACCTGTTTATTTCTTCGTTCAGTTTCCTCGTTAGTTGGCCATTGATAGTTTCGTAAATAAAGAGAGCACCGCCCACCATAAAAAGTAGAACAAATTGCAGCGAAATATGCATCGCTTCAACCAGGCTCTGATTCTGTAGCAACTGCACGTAACCGACATTCAGAATTGCGCTAACGTAGCAGGCAATGCAGAAGACCAGGGTTACTACCAGCCAAAAAACGCCGGGACGTAAACCCAGTAGCAAAAATGCTGTAACCGGGAGTTGAAGGGCTAGCTGCGAGATTGGCGACTGCAGATAACCACCGGTTATTTGTATGCCAACGACAATAACGCAAGCAAGCGCGGCTATCAGGAAGCTGGCGCAGAGAAAGTAGCTTTCCGTCCATCGCAGTAGTAGGAGCGCGATCAGGTAACCCAATAGGCATAGCAAATCGAGGTTCACGCCAATATGCGTGTTGTGCTCGAGATCGAGAAAGAACATCAGCTCTACGAGTACGACCAGTCCTACCAGAATGTTGGTGAAAATCATCCCAACGATGATGTAACCGCGCATCATGTCTGTTGGATTGTTGCGCAGGCTGGTAGGTATAAACAAATCTAAAAAGCGAAAGATAGGGTTCATTTTCCTCCGTGAAAATGTGTCGCTGTGAGTTGGGACTGATGTCCGATCAAAGTATTCTCGTTTTAGCTGCGCTAGATATGCAGCACTTTCATTATATTTTCCGAGATCGGGCCAGTCCCGGTATGCCACAGTGTCGAGTGGAAATTCGACTTTAATGGATACTCCTAGTGATACCCCCGGATATTACGGACGTAAGCAGGTCCGCACAAGGCTGTGCAGACTGCGTATGTAGTGTTTTTAAGTGTTTCTGGGCTGTACCGGACGGTGGCAGCCCTGGACCTTTTGAGGCGGCGGGAGTTGAACTCGCTTGGTAACGCATTGAAAAAGGATAATTTCATAAAATTTGAATTCTTCGAGTAATGCTATCAGTAATGCTAAAACGCAAAGTCACACGGTTTATTGCCTATTCAACCCCTGCTTTGGAAATTAAATTGGCCAACACCGATTATGGTGGCTCACCAACGTCCGCTCCTGTGGCGCACTGCACAGACGTGTCCAGAACTCGTTTGATCTAAACCTTAGTTTAGGCCTTCGCGCCTTGACACAACCAGAGATGCGGACTGTAATGTAAATGAAGTGTTTTACCCTAAAAATAATATACCGCTTCAATTGAAGCGAACGGTGCGTCAGATGATCCCGCGTCAGGTCAAAATACTCCCAATTCTTGCAGTCACTACCCTGTTAAGTGCTTGCGGTGGAGGCGGCGGTGGCGGCGGTGTTGGAGACCCCCCACCTCCTGCCGCTAATCAATCCCCAGTCGCAGCCATTACGCGTCCAGAAGGTCAGATACTCATTGCAGGTGATAATCTCAGTGCCAGTGCTGCAACATCGACTGATCCCGATGGTGATGCGTTGCAATACCAGTGGGCACTGGATAGCAAACCTACTGGCAGCAATGCCGTTATTGCCCAAGCAGGCGGTGCCGTTGTCGATTTTAGTGTCGATGTCGCTGGTAACTATGGGTTAACTGTCACCGTATCTGATGGCAAGGCCAGCACGTCCAAATCTGTCACTGTTCTGGCCAATGGGAAACTGGACGTCCAAGACTTCAGTTTTCAAGAGCGGCTTGGCCGATCAGATGACATTGGCTTGTTTGATTCCCCCTCCCCACCCCGAGCCGGACAGGGTTCAGTGCAAGTGAAGGTAAAGGAAGAATTGCAATCACTGGAAATGATCGTCGGTGCCAGTGATCAACAAGTGTATGACCAGACAGCGCCGGAGGATTTTGTTGCCGATACTGTCCGCTATTGGCGTTTCAATCCAACCATTCCCGCTGAGGACTTTACGGTACTGCTCAAGGGACAGTTGCCGGATGGCTCATTTAGGTACTACCGAGCAGGCTCCTTCTCGCCGGTGACCTTCAAGGGACAGATTTTCGTGCCCGAAGCGACGCTCGTGGCAGGCAGTAATACGGTCACCGTTAAGTTGACTAACTTGGGCGAAGAAACAACGTATGACGTTGCCCTGCAAGCAGCCGAAGGTGTGCCGGCCAGTGAGGTCTTTTCCAGGACCATCGCGAGCGGTGCAACGGCAACCATCGATATACCAATACAAATAGATGTAGCAGCCAACACGTTAGCGGAGGTTGAGCTCCAGGTGTCCGTCGCTAAGGCGGGCTCACCGGAACCGCCAGACATTATTCACGATGTAGTGACCCTCGACACTACCCCCTTTGCACCGACGGTTCCGGAGGGCAATCTATGAGCACTCCATTCTTGTCCCGCGCCCTGGCCAAAAAAGCACTTTCACCGCTACTGACGTTGATATTGCTTATGTCCCCGGTTGTCTATGGTTTCTGGATTGCG
The DNA here is from genome assembly GCA_031414375.1 of Haliea sp. Taxonomy (GTDB): domain Bacteria; phylum Pseudomonadota; class Gammaproteobacteria; order Pseudomonadales; family Halieaceae; genus Marimicrobium. The sequence goes on along the minus strand of JANNVJ010000021.1, from coordinate 2,009 downwards.
CCATCTGGATTTTCTGAGACTCACCAAAAGATAACGGAGGAAGCCATGGAAGTCTTCGAGGCTGACTTGGGTGGAGTAGCCTCAATCTCTTTCGAGTCTGATGCAGTGGATAGAGTTGCAGATACAAATAGGGGCGTTGATGGCGGCATGGAGGGCAACACTGCGTCAGCGCACTGTGATGACGAAGAGATTTCGGAATGCCAAGCGCGGATAATTGCCCGCATGAATTTGGTCATCGATAGAATGGGCTCGGATTGGTCCAAACAGGACATGCAGGTTATATGGAGAGAGATGGGGAAAGGGCTGCATACACTGCAAGATTTCTATGCGCACAGTAATTGGGTAGAAATGAATGGTAATGACCCCAACGAGGCGCTATTGGAGGAAAACTTCGAGTACACAGTATCATCAGGATCGCTTTGTGCTACTGACCCTACAGGACAATCGGAGAAACAGCTAACATCGGGTTATTACGGTGCAGTGGAAAACATTAATGCTTTCAATGGACCTTATTTTCTTAGATCCGTATCAAAATGTGTCCACGGGAACAAGCTCAACCGAACCCCGGCATACCTTAGAGTTTCGGCGTTATCCGACAAGGTAACTTTGCCCGAAGGGGATGAAGATGCTGGCTTAAATAAGGATTCTTCGTACCGTCGGGGACATGATCTGGCACGCACCGCAGCAGTGAGAGCGACTCTAGATTATTTTAAGAAAATCGTTACCGGTATCATAGAAGACCATGAAAAAAACCAAACCGGTCAAGGATACTGCGCTGTAGCCAAACTGCTGGGGGTGAGTTTGCCTGACGAGCTTTCTCAAAATGAGCTCGATATGTTACCTCGCGTAGAAGTAGAGGTAAAAAACACCGCTTTTTTGATTCTGTCTTCCCAAGATAACATAGCGGGAGAAGTTAAGGCAAAAGGGGCTATAAAATGGGAATTGGACCAGGATTTTGAGGCAGCCCATGGAAACGTGACGATTGATGAAAAGACGGGGAAATTCAGTTACCAATTGACAGATCGCAGCGCCACACAAGACCAATTCACTGTCATTATCACAGGATGCACTGGTGAGGAGGTTGCTCAGATAATTACCATCACCATTGACCATACCCAAGAGCTGACGGACACATATGTCGAGTGGTTGGTCGATGGTAGAACTGTGAGAGCTGGTCCCGATGCGTTACTTTCTATTTTCAGCGTCAATTGTGCCTTCCCCGACGATGGTGGTGAATGCTGGCTCCACATAAGAGGTGCGAGGGGCGATAGCAGTCTCGTCGATCTCAATCATATTGACATTAGCATCCGTCCGCTCCTAGTGCAGTCCGGCAAAGCCACGTTCTTCACCACGCTTAATGAGTCTGGTAGTATATTTGACATTTTTGACGGCGATTTCGCTGTTGCAGACGTCGCGGTGTTCAATCCTGGGCTTCCAGCAGTCGAAGGTGTACCCAACAATGTTTACGTTATGGCTACCTATGACTACAACGGTAAGAATGGGACGTCCTCGGCAGGAGATCTGTCCTTCGAGCTGTACCACGTTCCAGGGCCTGATGACCCGAATACCCCCTTAGAAGATAATGGCGTTCAGATGATCAAGGGTACGTTCACCTTCAATGTGACCGACGGCCTGTGGTATATCCCAGCAGTCCCCTTTAATTTAGGAGATAAAAGTGTGACCGGCTCATTCCAGTTTATTATCAGTAAATGCCTTGGGGGACGGGAGGGGAGCAAGCCCTTATGCCAGGTGGACTGGGAACATCCATAGCTAGAGAGTTTGGGGTCAGAGTCTGAGCTATCCCCACGAATTTAGACTTCCCACGAATAGCTTTTAATCTGCCTCAACGAAGATTTGAATTGAGACTCTGTGTAGTGGCTAAGTATTTTTGCCCATAGTTTTAGAGGCTAACTGATAGTTTTCCTCTGCCTTGTTTGGTGGCAAGCCACCATTGTGCCGATGCGGCCGGTACTCACTGTAGTAACCGACAATGTATTGGGTGATCATCC
>JANNVJ010000020.1:0-9916 GCA_031414375.1 Haliea sp. | reverse complement strand
GGAGGCGCGCAACAGTTCCTCGTTTTCCAAGTCAAGTTGTACGCCGTCAATAATCGTCAGCCCGTAGGCCCGGGCGGCATAGACACACAAATTCAGCGCGGTGATAAAGCCCAGGCGGTCAGGCGTGTGCCGCACCCGCGTATCCTTGGACAGGTCCGAGGTGCCCATCACCATTCCCTTGAGGCGCGGATGCGCGGCGGCCACTTCGGCGATATTTAAAATACACAGAGGAGTTTCGGCCATGATCCACATCGCTACACTATCGGGACAGCCGGCGCTTTCAAACGCAGCGATGGCCTGCAGCACATCGCTGGCCGTATCAATTTTGGGAATGAGCACGGCGTCTGGCGCTACGGGAAAGCGGCTGATCGCCTGGATGTCCCGCATGCCCCACTCCGTCGACAAGGCGTTAATGCGCACGATCAGTTCCCGATGGCCGTAGCCGCCCGCCGCCAGCGCTGCACCGATTTGTTCGCGCGCCAGTTGCTTGGCATCCGGGGCCACGGAATCTTCCATATCGAGAATCAAGCCGTCGGCGGGCAAGGAGCGCGCCTTGTCCAGGGCACGGGGGTTGGAGCCGGGCATATACAGCAGTGAGCGGCGTGGTCTGATGTCCATGGTGCAATTCCTCTGGTGGTGTTGCAGGAGCGAGCGGCGAGTCTTGAAGACCGCCAAGGATACAGAAGGCGCTAGTAGCCGGGCAAGCACGCGAATTTTGATCCACTGGTCACGGTGTGCGTATACCGTTAGGTACGCACTTGGCGGTTGTTTAAAACAGGTCAAGGCTCTAAAATTCTCGGTCTGAATGGTTGAACCGATTTAGGCCCTCCCGACACCGGTGACCTCCCGGGGCGTATTCCGCGTTTACCATTAATAGTAGCAATGAGCAGGGTCAATCATGTCTGAAGTTCCTCATCATGACGAACAGCAACTCGAGCACGCTTCGGCAGTGTTGGCGGCCACAACGCAGCTTATCGGTCGGGCGCTGTCTGCGCTCAAAGTGCAGGCTACCGAGGGCGACAGGGTTATTCCGGCACGACTGGACGAGCACCAAATGGCCTCCTACGACTTATCCCTCAGCTGGTCTGAATGCACTGCGGCGCGCTTCCTGCTGGCACACGCCACGCGGTTGACCACAGAATCCTCCGCAACAGCAAACGCCTACACCGCCAGGCTCGCCACCTATTTTTGTGCCGAGGCCGTTACCAACACCCTGCACCGCCTACGCACCCGACCGGCCGATTTCGGACTCTCGCACAGTGACATAAGCAGTATGGACGGAGATGCAGCTACGGCAGAATTTCTGTCACAACAACTCGCGGCACGCAATGTCGCCGCCATCGGCCAGGCCGTACTGGACCGAGAGGGTGACCTGGGCCCCGATCTACTCAGCGCGCAGCACACCCTGATGCGCGATACGTTTCGCCGCTTTGCTGACGATGTCGTCGAGCCTCTGGCAGAGGCGATCCATCGTGAGGACCTCATTATTCCCGATGCGATTCTGGAGCCGCTCAAAGAGATGGGGATGTTCGGTCTGTCGATTCCGGCCAGTTACGGCGGCCTGCAGGATGACGACCAGGAAGATACGCTCGGCATGATCGTGGTTACGGAAGAGTTGTCACGCGGGTCACTGGGCGCTGCGGGCAGCCTGATCACGCGGCCGGAAATTCTGGCCCGCGCGCTGCTCAAGGGTGGCACTGAAGAACAGAAACACCACTGGCTGCCGCAACTGGCGGTGGGCGAGCCGCTTTGCGCGGTCGCCGTCACTGAACCCAACTACGGCTCGGATGTCGCCGGCGTGCGCCTGAAGGCTACCGCCACCGAAGGCGGCTGGTTGCTCAATGGCGCAAAAACCTGGTGCACCTTTGGCGGCAAAGCGGGTTTACTGCTGGTGCTGGCCCGCACCAATCCCGATATGAGCCTGGGACATCGGGGCCTGTCCATGTTCCTGGTCGAGAAGCCGTCCAGTGATGGCCATCACTTCGAAGTCTCCCCGGAATCCGGCGGCCAACTTACCGGGCGCGCTATTGCCACCATTGGCTACCGCGGCATGCACTCCTTCGAACTTTTTTTCGATGACTTTTTTGTGCCATCGGCCAATATGCTGGGCGGCAGTGGTGGCGAAGGTAACGGCTTTTATTACGCCATGGCCGGATTCGCTGGCGGGCGCATCCAGACGGCCGCCCGGGCGGTTGGCGTAATGCGCGCTGCGTTCGAAAAAGCCATTTCCTACGCCAAACAGCGCGTCGTGTTCGGCCAGCCGATCGCCGACTACCAGCTCACCCAGGTGAAGCTGGCCCGCATGGCAGCGCTGCTGCTGGCCTGTCGCCAGATCACTTACGATGTGGCAGAGCTGATGGACGCAGGCTCCGGCGACATGGAAGCCAGCGCGGCCAAGTTGTTCACCTGCAAGACCGCGGAATGGCTGACGCGCGAGGCGCTGCAGATTCACGGCGGTATGGGCTACGCGGAGGAGGTGTCGGTGAGCCGCTATTTTGCCGATGCCCGGGTGTTGTCTATTTTCGAGGGCGCCGAGGAAACGCTGGCCCTGAAGGTGATCGCCCGTGCGCTGGTGGAAAAAGCCGACTGAGGAGCTGTGCATGAGTGTGACTATTCAACTGACACCGCAGGCTGAACTGTCAGCAGGCATTCCCGTTGCGCTGAACCAAACGCGCCATCCCCAATACGGCCGCTACCTGGATGAACTGGAGCCGGGACAGGTGTTCGAGCACCCTCGCGGTTTTACCTTTACCACCAGTAATATGCTCAGTTTTGCTCGCACCTTTATGCAGGGCAACCCGCTGTACCTCAACACACAGTACGCGCGCGCCCACGGCTTTACCGACCTGCCTGCCAGTGCGCAAATGGTATTCAATGTCACGCTGTCACTGGGTGTGCAGAACGATTCAGAGAAAGCGATTGCCAACCTCGGCTACTATCAGGTGCAGTTCCTGCGGCCGGTGTATTCGGGCGATACCCTGCGCGCGTTCACCCAAGTGTTGGAACGCAAGGACCGGGGGCCAGACAAACCGGGCATCACCCGCATCCGCACGGTTGGCGTGAACCAACATGATGCCGTCGTCGTGCAGTACGAGCGCAAGATCATGGTCGGCTGGCGCGGTACAAGGCCACCCACCACGCCAGCGCCGCAGGTCTCGGTGGCGTTTCCTTTTGATGAGTCGCCGCTGCTGCAACTACCGCTGACGGGCCATGCTGTCAATGCAGGCCTGACCGGCCCCAATACCTATGTTGAAGACTTTGCGCCGGGCGATATTATCGTGCATGCCAATGGCCGCACCATTACCGACGAGCACATGGCGCTCACCTACGGCGTCGGCAACAGTCATCCCCTGCATTTTGACCGCCTGTTCTCCAGCGCCCTGTCCGGCAAGATGAGCGGCGAGCCTATTGTGTATGGCGGACTGGTGTTTGCCTGGCTGGAGGGCCTTGCCAGCCGCGATGTGAGTGAGAACGCGGTGTGGGAGCTGGGCTTTACCGAGGGTTACCATACACAGCCCGCTTTTGCTGGGGATACCGTTGGCGCACTCTCACGTATCCTGGCCGTTGACGATGTGCCGGGGGCTGATGCCTACGGCGTGGTCTGCATGCAACTGATCGGCGTGAAGAATATTACTGCGGCGGCGGCGCTGGAAAAACACGGCGCGGACCTGTTTATCAAAGAGGACGCCAAACGCGACCTCGGTAAAGACAAGATCGCCGACAAAATTTTTGAAATTGAGCGGCGCCTGCTGATTAAGCGCCGCCCGCGCTGAGGATTCTTACTGTGAGCCAGGAAACTGTGAAACGTGATCCGCCCTGGTTGATGCGCACCTATTCCGGACACTCGTCGGCGCGCGCCTCCAACGAACTGTATCGCACCAATCTTAGCCGCGGTCAGACCGGACTTTCGGTGGCCTTCGACCTGCCCACGCAGACCGGCTACGACTCGGACCATCCGCTGGCGCGCGGCGAAGTCGGCAAGGTAGGTGTACCGATCAATCACATCGGCGACATGGAAGCCTTGTTTGACCAAATACCTCTGGGGCAAATGAATACCTCGATGACCATCAACGCCACAGCGCCCTGGCTGCTCGCTCTATACGTGGTGGTGGCCGAGCGCCAGGGCGTGGACCCCGCGCAACTGCAGGGCACCACCCAGAACGATGTGCTCAAGGAATACCTGTCGCGGGGCACCTACATTTTCCCGCCCGCGCCCTCGGTGCGCATGACCACAGACCTGATCGCCTACACGGTGGAGCAACTTCCCAAATGGAACCCCACCAACATCTGTAGCTACCATTTGCAGGAAGCGGGTGCCACGCCCACGCAGGAGCTGGCCTATGCACTGTGCACCGCGATTGCCATTCTGGACGCGGTGCAGGCCTCGGGACAAATCCCGCCGGAACGCTTTGCGGATGTGGTCGGGCGCATCTCGTTCTTTGTGAATGCCGGTATCCGCTTTGTGGAGGAGACCTGCAAACTGCGCGCGTTTGGCCGCATGTGGGACGCACTGGTGCAACAGCGCTACGCTGTTCAGAACCCGAAGCAGCGACTGTTCCGCTACGGCGTACAGGTGAATTCACTGGGCCTGACAGAATCGCAGCCGGAAAATAATGTGCAGCGCATCGTACTGGAAATGCTGGCGGTAACCCTGTCGAAAAGCGCCAGGGCCAGAGCCATTCAGTTACCCGCCTGGAACGAGGCGCTGGGGCTGCCGCGCCCCTGGGACCAGCAGTGGGCGCTGCGTATGCAACAGGTGCTGGCACTGGAAACCGATCTGCTGGAATACGGCGATCTGCTGGACGGCTCACCCGTGGTGGAGGCCAAGGTGCAGGAGTTGATTGCTGGAGCCGAGGCGGAAATGGCACGCGTCGAAGCACATGGAGGCATGGTCGCGTGTATTGAAAACGGTTATGTCAAACGGGAGCTGGTACAGAGCCACACCCGGCGACTGCGCAATATCGAAAGTGGCGCGCTGCACATTGTCGGCGTCAACTGCTATCAGGAAACGGCCGAATCGCCCCTGACGGCCGGTAGCGAATCCGGCATCATGCAGGTGGACGCACAGGCAGAGCGCGAGCAAATTGCTGCGCTGCAGGCGTTTCGCGCAAAGCGGCAGCGCAGTGCTGTCGACGCGGCGCTGGCACAATTGCACGCTGCGGCCACCAGTGGTAGCAATATCATGCCCTCCTCCATCGCGTGTGCGAGAGCTGGCGTCACTACCGGTGAGTGGAGTGAAGCGTTGCGACAGGTTTTTGGTGAGTACCGAGCGCCCACCGGGGTTGATGCTTCACCCTCCGGTCTTGGCGATTCGGCGGCACTGCTAGCCGTGCGCGAGCGCGTGCGGCGCACCGGTGAAGAACTCGGACGGCCATTGCGCCTGTTGATCGGCAAACCGGGGCTGGACGGGCATAGCAACGGCGCCGAGCAGATCGCCGTCAAAGGCCGCGACGCCGGCTTTGAAATTGTGTACGAGGGCATTCGCCTGACGCCAGCCCGTATCGCCCGCGCTGCGCAGGAGGAAGGCGCGCACCTGATTGGACTGTCCGTACTCTCCGGCAGCCATATGGAACTGGTAGAAGATATTTTTCAGGAATTGAAAAAAATCGGCGCCGCCGATATACCTTTGGTGATCGGCGGCATTATTCCTGAAGAGGATGCGCGGCGCTTGCAAGACAGCGGTGTAAAGGCGGTGTTTACGCCCAAGGATGTGGACATGAATGCCATCATGGATGCAATGGTGACAATCATCCGTCAGGCCAACACATTGGAATCATCGACCTAAACCTTTGCATGCATCCGCCTGAGACCAATGCTATCGCCGCACTCGCCACTGCCATTGGCCGGGGTGAACGCGCGGCTTTAGCAGAGGCGCTCAACCTGCTCGATGATCGGCGCACCTCTGCCCGCGATCAGGCCGCTATACTGCTCTCGCACCTGCAACACGCGGGTGATAGCACCAAAGGTCAACTCATTGGCATCACCGGCCCGCCGGGCGCGGGAAAATCCACGCTGAGCGCAGCATTGATTACCGTGTGGCGGCAACGCCAGCTGCGTGTCGGTGTGTTGGCGGTCGACCCCTCCAGCCCGATCAGCGGCGGCGCTTTGCTGGGCGACCGGCTACGCCTGCAAACCAGCGCGGAAGACGATGGCGTATTCGTGCGCTCCCTGGCCAGTCGCGGCCAGTTCGGTGGCCTCAGCGCCGAGGTGTGGCCGATGAGCCTGGTGATGCTGGCCGCGTTTGATATTGTGCTGATTGAGACCGTGGGAGTGGGCCAGCGGGAAGTGGATATTTCCCGCATGTGCGACACCACCTGCTATGTGGCGCAGCCCGGCTCCGGCGACAGTGTGCAGTTCCTGAAGGCGGGCATTTTGGAAGTACCGCATATCCTGGTCGTGAACAAAGCGGATATGGGCGCTGTCGCGCGCCGCACGCTCAACGAGCTGGACGCGGCGCTGCACCGCGAACACCCCGATGGCCGCTGGCAGGTACCGGTGCTCGCCACCAGCGCCACCAACCACTCCGGGATAGAAGCGCTGGCCGACGTGATGGCACAACACTATAACGCGCTCAAATCGCAGGACCAGCTGGCAGCCAGGCGACGCAGCTATCAAGCGTACTGGATACACAAGCGGCTACACGAAGAATTCGGCAGTTTTGGCATCGAACAACTCGGCGGAGAACACGCCCTGCTCGCACAGCTGCAAACGCAAGACCTGAACCTGCTGGAACACTATGAAGCGCTGCGCCAGGGTTTGTACCATCGCCGTGTCGGCAACAGTGCATGAAAAACGATTGAGGAGTTAAGTATGCGAAGTCCCCGTGATTTTTTCCGCCCGCTGGCGCTGGGAGCGCCACTGCCACTGCGCGATATTCCCGTGCGGCCCTCACGTATGATCCATTTCTTTGACCCCAGCAATGCCAAAATGGTGGAGAAGGCCCCGGACATTGCCAAGCGCGTCGATATTCTGCTGGGCAATCTGGAAGACGCCATCGCCATCGACAACAAACAGGCGGCGCGTGAAGGCTTTATCCAGATCGCCCGCAACAATGACTTTGGCGATACGCAACTGTGGACGCGCATCAACAGCCTCGACAGCCCGTGGTTCCTCGACGATATCACGCGCATCGTTCTGGAAGCGGGCGATAAAGTTGATGTCATTATGCTGCCCAAAATCCAGGGCGCTTGGGATATCCACTTCGCCGATCAACTTCTGGCACAGCTCGAAGCAAAAGCCGGATTGAAAAAACCGATCCAGCTGCATTGCCTGCTGGAGACGGCGCTCGGCGTGGCCAATGTGGAAGAGATCGCCAACGCCAGCCCGCGCATCCAGGGCATGAGCCTCGGGCCTGCTGATCTTGCTGCATCGCGGCGCATGAAAACCACGCGCATTGGCGGTGGCCACCCCGGCTATCTGGTGCGTAATGATCCTGACTCTACCAATCCTTCAGCGGAACGCGCGACTCATCAACAGGATTTGTGGCATTACACACTGGGGCGCATGGTAGATGCCTGTGTCAGCGTCGGTGCCCTGCCCTTCTACGGGCCGTTTGGCGCGATCGACGACCCACTGGCCTGTGAAGACCAGTTTCGCAACGCCTTCATCATGGGTTGTGTCGGTGCGTGGTCACTGCACCCCAGCCAGATCGAGATTGCCAAACGGGTATTCACGCCGCCGCCCAACGAGGTCGCGTGGGCAAAACGTGTGCTGGAGGCGCTGCCGGATGGCAGTGGCGCTGTGATGGTCGATGGCAAGATGCAAGACGATGCGTCGTGGAAGCAGTGCAAGGTGATGGTGGATCTGGCGCGGTTGATTGCGGACAAGGACCCTGAATTGAAGGCGCTTTACGGATTTTAGCTGAGCGGAAATCTTCTGGTGTGCACTCGCGCCGAGTTCGCTACGTGTTGCCCCGGACTCCACCTTCGGTTGAAAAGCTCACGCCCTCAGGTGGAGTCCGGGGCAACACACAGCTACATCGAGTGGCTTCGAAATGCGTTGAAATGGCCCGATGGTACCGGCCGTGAGCAGAGCAATTACTTGGAAGGACTAACTTTGCGGAGTAGGTTGTCTGCGGAAAAGACGGAGTCCAGCCAACCCCGCACCCACAAGCAATAACGTGGTCGGGACCGGAACTTCAGGTGGAGGTGGCTCTTCATCCCTCAACTCGAGAAAAGCCCCCCTTTCGGCGTACGATGCGATATACGTGTCGATGCACATCACACCTTGGCAAAATCCTCCTAAATCCGCAGGATTAACGAGTAGCCCGAATATCCTATTCGAATCAGAGCTGAACGCTTGGAAATCTAACGAATTTATACTGCCATCCGGGTCGAAATTCCAGGCTTGAGCAACAAGGTCTCCTAACCCGAATTCACAAGCGAAACCAGAACAGGTGCCGGCGAATGAGAACGCGTCTAAACCGGGAGCGCCAATGAGCTCGGACACAGTGAAAAAACCTGCGCCGGAAAAGTCGCGGACCGACCCGTTAAACCCGAAATCATAAGTGAGCGGTAGTGCTGAAACCCCACCGCTCCAATAAATCAACAACAATAAAGACAAACTACGCATCGACTTCATAATGATCCACTCCAATCCTAAAGTGCAGCACCACAATAGTGCCCAGCACGCAACAAGCAATATGCGAGCCACTGCTGAAAAAAATGAGGAGATTCAAGTTAGATGGAGATGGAGATGGATGAGATATTACCGAAACTGACTCGGTATTGTAAAAAAACCTGACAAGACTGCCGTCGTTTTATACGGGCCATCCTTCGCGAAAAAGGGGCACGCATTTATGTTCTGGACAAAGACCCTGCGTTGAAGGCGCTATACCGGATTTAACCAAACGGAAGTCTTCGGTCAGATAGCTGCACAGGAACCGCTGCGTGTTGCCCCGCAGTCCACCTTCGGTTGAAAGAAGGGTCCACGCCCTCAGGTGGACTGCGGGGCAACACACAGCTGATATCACAGAGGCTGCGGACTGTGTTGGAACACTTCGGTGTTAGCGGCTTTTGGACCAGAGAGTGCAAGAGCCGTAATTGCTACTCTGACCTCAAACCCGACCCAGAACCCTCGGTGCTAGATGAGCGTGTTCTTGTGTTAATCGTTACTAATCATTATGATTGTTTTTGATTCATTTTTTGTTAGGGTGACGTATGGCGCAGACAGAAACCAAAGTGCTCACGGCGCACGTGCCGCTGCCACTTGCTGAAAAAATAGACCAGATGGCGGCCCGCCTTGAGCGCTCGCGCGGTTGGGTCGTCAAGCAGGCACTGGCGGCCTGGGTCGAACAGGAGGAAGAGCGGAGCCGCCTGACCCGTGAGGCATTGGCCGATGTCGATGCCGGGAAGGTTATCGATCACCAATCGGTGCAGGCGTGGGCAGACAGTCTGGGGACTGACCAACCGCTGTCGCTTCCAGACTGATGGAGCTGCAATGGACAAGTAAGGCCTTGTCGGATTTGGCGCGCCTCTATGAGTTTCTGGCGCCAGTAAACAAACCGGTGGCGGCGCGCACCGTGCAATCGCTGGCTGCCGCGCCGGCGACCTTACTGCAAAATCCACGCATTGGTGAAAAGCTGGAAGAGTTTGAGCCTCGTGAGGTGAGGCGAATTCTCGTCGGGCACTACGAGATGCGTTACGAAACCCAGGCTTCGACTATCTATGTTCTGCGCGCATGGCACACGCGTGAAGAGAGATAGTTTTACAGGGTCTCAACGACAAGAAAATACGACTGCTATTCAGCGATAACATAAGAGCCATCTCTTTAATATTTCGCGGATTCAACTTGCTAGTGCAACCGGTGGGTTGATCCCGAAAAATACCTGATTCGGCGTCTTCATGCCAAGACATTTACGGGGACGGTTATTGAGTTTGTTCATGGCGTTCTGGATCTCCTGTTCGGTGATGGTAGT
>JANNVJ010000019.1:0-49417 GCA_031414375.1 Haliea sp. | reverse complement strand
GGTGGTAAAACTCGCATCGGTCGCGATTTCCCACGCAATCCTGACGCGTCCCTGCGCCTCGGGAGTGACCCGGGTCCAGATAATGACTCGATCCGTGAGTGGATCGCCGGAGGCCACGCCATGCTCGAAGTCGGCCGGCTCACTGAGGAAGAAATCCGAATTACCGGAGTTGTTCGAGCAGGCGATCAGGTTGCTGCCGAGCAGCGGAATCAGGGCGCCGGCCGCGAGGGCCTTGACGAGTGTGCGACGTTTGAAATCAGTGGGTGTGGTCATGGATGGTTCCTCTTATTGTGCGGATGGGAACGATACTACGCTTGTTACAAGGCAGTCATGTGACAAGGCCACCGCAGTATATAGCCTCTGTGGCCTGCAACGCTATCCGGGGTGGGCCGAGGGGTTAGGCCGAGGGGTGGGCCGCGTTCAAAACATGCGCGGATGCTCGCTAACGGTGCCGCCCTCCACGGGGAACTGCCCACCTGTGCAAAAACTTGCGTCATCCGATGCCAGGAATAATGCCATTGCCGCCACTTCCTCTACCGTGCCCAAACGCCCCATGGGTGACATACGCCTGAGGGCAGGCTCAATGGCAGGTGTCGCGGCAATGGCGGTGCGCAAAATGTTGGTGAGGGTGGCGCCCGGGTGTATCGAATTGACCCTGATATTGAGGCCTTGTGTCGCGCAGTACACCGCCACCGATTTGGTCAGGCCGACCACACCGGCTTTGGACGTGGTGTAAGCCACATCGGAGGGCAGCGCCAGATAGGACGTGGATGAGGCCGTATTGACGATAGCGCCGCCGCTGGCCTCCGGGTTTTCGCGCATCAGGGCAATGGCGGTCTGGCAGCCCAGCATCATGCCGGTCAGGTTGATCGACAGCAGCCGGTTCCAGGTTGCCACGTCCGCCTCGACAATCGACTGGTTACTGACAATGCCGGCATTGTTGAGCAGGGCGTCGAGACGTCCGTACTCGCTGCGCATGATATCTGCCACTGCCTGCCAACCGGCTTCACTGCTGACATCGAGGGCCGCAAATCGCGCGCCACACGCGCGGCTGATCTGCACGCCAGCGGCGTCATCGATATCGGCCAGTACCACGCGGGCACCTTCGGCGCAAAAGCGCCGCACCATACCCTCACCGATGCCGGACGCACCGCCGGTAATGATGACTACTTTGTCTTGCATTCGGCCGCTCATTGCGGGGTATAAGTGCCACTCAGGTCAGCAGGCCCGTTGTAGATGAAGCTGTATTGACGCGACTGGAACAACCACTGGCCACCCTGTTTGACATAGGTGTCCAGATAGCGGCTGAGCACGGTACTGGCATTGCCTTGTAAGTCACGCGTGTACTCGTGCAGGTACCAGTGGCCGCTGGCGGTGTTGCCCTCCACCTTGAACAGGCAGGAGCTCGGTAGCATCAGGGCGAATTCAAAGCTGCCCATCATCTGTTGCCACAGCGCCAGAATGTTGGCCCGGCCGTTGACTGGCGTGCCGAGCAGATTCCACACACCGTCCTCGGCCCAGGTGGCGACCCAGGCGTCGGCATCACGGCGGTTTACCGCATCCGTATAGCGGGCCATGAGGTTTCTCAGGGCCAGTTCGTCTTCCAGTGCATTCATGGTGGTCTACCTGTGGACTTGATGGGCAGTCACTGTAGCGCCAGTAGGGATGAAAAGAAACAGACGAGACTGTTTTTTAATAGCATGTACTGTTACTATCTTTCCCCCTTATCTGCCGGTCTGTAAAAACCGCTAACACATCCGAGGTGAGCTGATGGATTTAAGTGCCTTTCCCTACTTGCAGGGCAACTATGCGCCGGTCGCTGAAGAGCGCGATTGTGGCGAAGAGCAACTGACTATCGAAGGCGAGATACCGCGCAAACTGGCGGGTGCCTTTATGCGCGATGGTGCCAACGTGGCCTACCAGCCGAACCATTACGTGTACCCACTGGATGGCGACGGCATGGTCCACGCGGTGTACTTTAAGGACGGACATGTCCAGTACAAAAACCGCTGGGTTGAAACCAGCCATCTGAAAACAGAGCGAAAATTCGACCGCATGATCTACGGCAGCGTTGGCAAAATGGTGCCGGTGCCGCAAGAGGTGATTGACGCTGGCGGTGAACCCAGTCCCGTGCGCAATACCGCCAATACCAATGTGATTTATCATGGCAACAAACTCTTCGCGATGTGGGAGGGCGGCTTTCCCCACCTGCTCAACAGCGATCTGTCCACCGTGGGGCTGTACGATTATGACGGCACACTGAAGCCGGGCGACGCGCTGACTGCGCATCCGAAAGTATGCCCCGATAGCGGGCAACTGGTGTCGTGTACGCAGCGCTGGGACAGCCCTAATTACTCAGTGCAAATCTTCGATGCCAGCGGCAAACACCTGAAAACGATTCCGGTAGAGTTTGCGCGCAAGGGCATCATTCACGATCTGCAGATCACTCCCAACTACGTCATTATTTTCTACGCGCCTGCCTTCCACAGCCTGGAAAAAGCGATGAAGGGCGAAAATCCCTTTATGTGGGAACCCGAGCAGGGTACCAAAGTCGTCGTTATTCCCCGTGACGGCAGCGGTAAGCCTACTGTGTTTGAAGCCGACCCGTTTTTCAGTTGGCATTTCTGCAACGGCTTTGAGCAGGGCGGCAAGATCGTTCTCGATTATGTCTGGATCAGTTCCATTCCCTTTAGTACGGAGCAGGGTTCCGGTATAGAGAAGCAGCCGCGCCGGATGCACCGTATGACGCTGGACCTGGCCACAAAAAAAGTGACCGACGAGCAGTTCTCCGATGTCTTTTGCGAGTTTTCCCGCGTGGACGAGCGCCGCATGGGTAAGGATTATCGCTATGGTTTCGCCGCGTCCTCCAATCGCGAGTGGGGCGATGCGCACGGTTACAACTGCACCGGCCGCTACGATTTCAAGACGGGCGAGACCAAGTTGTGGGAGTTTGGGCCGGAGGCCAATGCCGGTGAGCCAGTACACGTACCCAATCCGGACAGTGAGCGCGAGGAAGACGGTTGGGTGATGTGCTTCGTGCACAACCCGGGTGAAGGTGCCTTCCTGTCGATTCTCAGTGCCGGTGATTTTGACAATGGTCCGGTGGCGAAGGTGCATATTCCCGGGCGTGTACCCAACGGTTTCCACGCCAACTGGATGCAGGGCCTTAGACTCAGCTAACACACAACTAGCGCACAACAAAACACGCGATCACCCGGAGCCTTGCGGCATGACCAGTCGACCTGAGATGGACGTAAGCATCTCACCCTATCTGCAGGGCAGTTATGCCCCCGTGCTCGAGGAATACGACTTCGACCAGGGCGAGGGCGGCTTGCGTGTCGAAGGGGAAATACCAGCAGATCTGCGCGGCGCGTTTATGCGCAACGGGCCGAATATCGCCTGGCAGCCCGACCACTACGTGTACCCGGCCGATGGTGATGGCATGGTGCACGCGGTGTACGTCAAGGATGGCCGGGTACATTACCGCAACCGCTGGGTGCGCACCGCAGGTTTTCAGGTCGAAGAAAAACTCGGCCGCTCCTGCTATGGCAGTGTCGGTAAAATCCGCTTGCCCGATGCAGAAACTCTCGCCGCCGGTGGTCCGCCCAGCCCGCTGAAAAATTTGGCCAATACCAATATCGTGTATCACGGCGGCAAACTGATGGCGCTGTGGGAGGTGGGTGACGCCCACGAGCTGACGGCGGATCTGGCCACGGTGGGGGAGTGGGATTACGACGGTGCCCTGCAAGCGGGTGATGGGCTGACGGCGCATCCAAAAATCTGCGGGCGCACCGGCGAGTTGGTGACCTGCACGCAGCGCTGGGACGCGCCGTTCTACACGCTGCGTATCATGGATAAAAATGGTAAGCAGACATTGTCGAAAGTGGTGGAGATGCCCGATCGCGCGGTGATGCACGATATGCAGATCTGCGGCGACTACGTGGTGATTTTTTACCCACCCGCTTTTACCAATCTGGATGCAGGACTCACCGGTGGCAATCCGTTCAGCTGGCACGGCGATAGGCCGACGCGCATCTGCGCCATTCCCAGAAATGGGGGCGAGCCGATCTGGTTCGAGAAGTCGACGTTTTTCAGCTGGCATTTCACTAACGGTTTCCAGAGCGGCGACATGCTCTATGTGGACTATGTATGGATGGCCAGCGTGCCGTTTGCGCTGGACCCCAACAGCGGTCGTGAACGCCAGACGCGCAACATGCATCGCATGACACTGAACCTGAAAACCGGTGCCGTCAGCGATGAAAAACTGGGGCCAACCTATTGCGAATTTGGCCGGGCGGATGATCGCCGCTGCGGCCTGCGCTATCGCTATGGTTTTGCGGCGGCATCCAACAGCGCTGAATGGGACGGCCCGAACCACGGTTACAACGGCGTTATACGCTATGACATGGATAGCGGTGCTGCCAGCTTCTGGGAATACGGTACAGGTGCCAGCGCCGGCGAGCCGGTGCACGTGCCCAACCCTGCCAGTGAGCGGGAGGAGGACGGCTACCTGATGAGCTATGTGACGCATCCACAGGAGGGTGCGTTTTTGTCCATCCTCAGTGCCGGTGATATCGAGCGCGGTCCACTGGCCCGCGTGTTTATTCCCTCCCGCGTACCTAATGGTTTTCACGCCAACTGGATGCCCGGGCTGACCCTATAATGGCAATCGCAACACAACACAAGTATCAGGAGTAATCAATGCCGCTGGATAAAGAAAAATTTCTGCAAGCCTATCGCACCATGCGCACCATTCGTGATTTTGAGTACCGGGTCAGCGATGAATTCGGCAAGGGCAATATTCCGGGGTTCCTGCATCTGTATGCCGGACAGGAAGCGATTGCCACCGGCATGTGCATGAACCTCGATGACACTGACTACATCGTCAGCACCCATCGCGGTCACGGTCACTGTATCGCCAAGGGCGGCGACGTTGGTGACATGATGAAAGAGATCATGGCACGACAGGGCGGCAGTTGCGCTGGCAAAGGCGGCTCCATGCACATTGCAGCTATCGAGAAGGGTATGTTGGGTGCCAACGCCATCGTCGGTGGTGGTCCGCCGTTGATCGTCGGTGCTGCGCTGTCGGCAAAAACACTCGGCACCGACCGTGTCGGCGTCTCCTTCACCGGCGACGGCGGCTCCAACCAGGGCACCACCTTTGAAGCGATGAACCTGGCGGTGGTGCTGCAGGTGCCCGCTATTTTTATGTTTGAAAATAATGGCTACGGCGAGGGTACGGCAGCGGGCTATGCGGTCGGTTCCAAGGATATCGCCAGCCGCGCCGCTGCCTTTGGCATGCCCGCCCTGAAAGTGGACGGTGCAGATATTTTTGCCGTGTATGAGACCTGCCAGAAAGCGGTGAAGCACTGTCGCGCCGGCAAGGGTCCGATCACTATTGAGGCGACTATTACGCGCTTCCGTGGCCATTTCGAGGGCGATGCCCAGGCCTACCGTGGCAAGGGTGAGGTCAAGCGCCTGATGCAGGATCTGGACTGCCTCAAGATTGCCAGTGAAAACGCCATCAAGAAGAAGCTGGTGACCAAGGCGCAGTTGACCAAGATCGACGAGGAAGTGGCCGCGTATATCGATGCGGCTGCCAATGCCGCACTGGCGGCTCCCGGTCCCGACGTATCGGAGTTGCTGACCGACGTCTACAGCTCCGCCTATTAAACCAGGGATCCCGCAACAGCGTGTTAACGCAGACAGTATTTGGAGTACATGAGTAATGCCAATCAAGACTTATAGACAAGCTATCAACGAGGCCATGGCGCAGGAAATGCGCCGCGACAGTACGGTCATCGTGATCGGTGAAGACGTTGCCGGTGGTGCCGGTTGTGATGGTGAACGCGATGCCTACGGCGGCGTTATGGGCGTCACCAAGGGCCTCTTTCCGGAGTTTGGTGAGCGCCGCGTGATCGATACGCCGATTACCGAATCCGCCATCATGGGCGCGGCTGCTGGCGCGGCGCAAACCGGCCTGCGTCCTATTGCCGAACTGATGTTCATGGATTTCCTGGGTGTGTGCTTCGACCAGATCTATAACCAGGCGGCGAAATTTCGCTACATGTTTGGCGGCAAGGCACAGTGTCCCATGGTGGTGCGCACTATGGCCGGTGCGGGCCTGCGCGGGGGCGCACAGCACTCTCAAAACCTGACCCAGATGGTGACCATGGTGCCGGGTTTGAAAGTGGTCTGTCCGACCAACGCTTACGATGCCAAGGGTCTGTTGATTACCGCGATTCGCGATAACGATTGCGTGATCTTCGTAGAAGACAAATTCCTCTATGAGACCAGCTGTGAAGTCCCTGATGAGATGTATACCATCCCGTTTGGCGAGGCCTGTTTCCTGCGCGAGGGTACTGACGTCACTATCGTGGGAATCTCCAATACCGTGAACAAGGCCCTGGCCGTGGCGAATCGCCTGGCACTAGAGGGTATCAGTTGTGACGTCATCGATCCGCGCACCACGTCGCCACTCGATGAGGAAGCCATCATCGAAAGCGTCGAAACAACTGGACGCCTGGTGATTGTGGATGAGATGACACCGCGCTGCGGTCTGGCCGCAGATATCTCCAGCATCATCGCTGAGAAAGCCTTTGGCGCACTGCGCGCCCCGATTATGAAAGTGACTGCTGCGCATTCGCCCATTCCGTTTGCACCCGCGCTGGAAGATGCCTGGATGCCACAAGAGGCAGACATCGAAGCGGCTGTGCGCTACGTGCTGGGGTACAAGCGATGAGTACACTGCACGCCCTCACCGTGCCCAAGTGGGGAATGTCCATGGAAGAGGGCGAGATTTCCCAATGGCGCGTGGCGGTGGGCGACACGCTCGCCGTCGGCGATGAAGTCGTCGATATCGAAACGTCCAAGATAACCAATGCGGCGGAAAGCCCGGTGGCTGGCACCCTGGTGCGGATCGTGGGTGAAGTGGGCCAGACGCTGAAGGTGGGTATGTTGCTGGGAGTGGTCGCCACAGGCGCGGCCAGTGACAAGGACATCGATGTATTCGTCGCCAGCTTTGTACCGGATGCGGCGGGTGCCGCACGGGCCCAGAGCTCCGATACCAACGCCCCGGTTGCCCCCGCCGTGCAGGCGCAGCCGGTAGTCCAGCAAACGGCAGTGCAGCAAACTGCAGCTGCCGCTCCAGCGGGCGCACTGGCGCAAGGTCCTGACGATTCGACGGTAAATGCGTCGGCCGTCGCGCGACGCATCGCCAAAGCACACAACATCAATTTGCACAATGTTCCGGCCACTGGTCGCAACGGGCGCGTGTCGAAGCACGACGTTGAACAGGCCGGTGGTATTCGTATTCTGGCGACACCGCTCGCGGGTGTTGCTGCCTCGACGAAGGGGCCGCAGCGTTCCACCGCAGATGATTCACATATTGCTTCCACCCCGGTGGCCAGGCGTATGGCACGTACCCTGAATATCAATCTCAATGACGTACCGGCCACCGGTAAGCGCGGCCGTGTGAGTAAAGAGGATGTCGAACGCGCGGCAGTGACTATCACCGGTGTGGCGTTTTATCGGGAACAGAAACTCAGCAGTATGCGCAAGACGATAGCTGCGCGACTGAGCGAGTCCAAGCAAACCATTCCCCATTACCGCGTCAGTGTGGATATCGAGATCGACAGCCTGTTGCAGCAGCGCGCCTATATGAATGGCAAGCTGGGATACAAAATCTCGGTGAACGATTTTGTCATCAAGGCCTGCGCCAGCGCTCTCGGTCAAGTGCCGGAAGTGAACGTGCAGTACACCGCTGACTGTATTCGCCAGTTCGATCAGGTCGATATTTCGATGGCGGTGGCGGTAAAGGGTGGTTTGATTACGCCGGTCATACGCAATGCGGGCGCCAAGGGTCTGCCGCAGATTGCAGCGGAGTCGAGTGATCTGGCGCGCCGTGCACAAGCGGGTTCGCTGGGTGTCGATGAATTTACGGGCGGGACCTTCAGCATCTCCAACCTTGGCATGTTCGGCGTGGATCAGTTTGACGCCATCATCAACCTGCCGCAGGCCGCGATCCTGGCCGTGGCGGCTGGCGTTAGAAAGCCGGTGGTGCGCGGTGACAACATTGTTGCGGCAACCGTCATGCGCGTGTCGCTGTCTGCAGATCACCGGGCCATCGACGGTGCGGTGGCAGCACAGTTCCTGCAATCTGTGAAAGGCTTTCTGGAAAATCCGGCTTCTATGCTGCTGTAGAGTCCTGCATGTGCAGTCATGCAGCGGAAATGAATTGAGATAACGTTATGAGCAATCAAGTACCAATCGCCGAGGGTCTGTTCACCTGGCCTGCGACCAAACCGGCCCTGCTGGCCAGTCGCTGCAAACAGTGTGGGATCGCCAGTTTTCCCGCGGCCGATTCCTGTATGGCCTGTTCCGGACAGGATGTCGGCGTAGAGGAGTTGCCCGGTCGCGGTACGCTGTGGACCTGGACAGTGCAGCAATTTATGCCGAAGACTCCCTATAAAAGTAACGAGACGGCGCAGACGTTCAAGCCCTATGGCGTAGGCTATGTCGAACTTCCCGGTGGTGTTCGAGTGGAGGGGCGCCTGACTGAGAACGATCCGCAGAAGTTGCAGATTGGTATGGCGATGGAGGTTGTCTTTCTGCCGTATCGCACCGAGGACAATGGTGACGAGGTGATTAACTTTTTTTTCCAGCCAGTTAACTAGAGACACAGCAATGGATGTAGCAATAGTCGGTATTGGGATCCACCCTTTCGGTCGTACCCCCTCCCGCAACGGACTGCAGCAGGGTGCGTACGCTGCACGCCTTGCCCTAAAGGATGCGGGTATTGAATGGCGCGACATTCAGTTTGCCTTTGGCGGCAGCGCCAGTGCCGGTAGCGCTGATGCACTGGTGAATGAGTTGGGGCTCACCGGCATTCCCTTCATCAATGTGGCCAACGGCTGTGCCACTGGCGGCAGTTCATTGATTTCAGCCTTCAATGCGATCAAATCTGGCGAATACGATATCGGCATGGTGACCGGCTTTGACAAGCACGACCGCGGTGCCTTTAATGCCGACCCGAAAGAGTTGGGTATCGGTGAGTGGTACGGCGAGGTCGGCATGATGATGACCACGCAGTTTTTTGCCATGAAAATACAGAAGTACATGCACGATTACGCCATCAGCACCGACACCCTGGCCAAGGTTTCCGAAAAGGCGTTCATCAACGGTTCCAAAAATCCCAATGCCTGGCGCCGCGAGCCGATAAGCCTGGAGGAGATCGCCAACTCTACGATGGTAAACGACCCACTGACCAAGTTTATGTTTTGCTCGCCAGCGGAGGGCGGTGTCGCTCTTATTTTGTGCCGGGCGGATCACGCCACGCGCTATACGGACACCCCGGTGTACCTGAAGGCTGCCACCATGAAATCCCGGCGCTTTGGTTCCTTTGAAGTGTTCGCGCCCAGCCAGGCACTGATTCAGGTTGATGGACCTACAGTCGATGCGTCCAAAGCTGCCTTCGCGATGGCCGGCGTGGGGCCTCAGGATATGGATGTCATGCAGTTGCAGGATACCGAAGTCGGCGCCGAGATCATGCACATGGCAGAGAACGGCTTCTGTGAACACGGTGAACAGGAAGCGTTGATTCAGGCGGGTGCCACGCATATCGGTGGCAGCATGCCGGTCAATACCGACGGTGGATGTTTGGCCAACGGGGAGCCGATAGGTGCGTCCGGTTTGCGTCAGGTTTACGAAAACGTGTTGCAACTGCGTGGGCAGGCGGGCGAGCACCAGGTGCCGGGCAATCCGAAGCTTGCCTATACCCATGTGTATGGCGCACCGGGTATCAGCGCGGTCACGATTCTGCAGCGCTAGTTCAACAGTAAAGAGGTGTGTCCCATGAATGAGAAAGTAAAACTGACGCCGCAGCAGATCGCCGCCCGCCACCCCTCAGAAACATTCCAGGACCTGCTCGACCTGGAACAGGTGCATGTTCCAGAAACATTGCGCGAGAGTACGGACACCTATCTTGGTTCTGAAGATATTGCTGTGGAGCGCTACATCTCACGCGAGTTTTTTGAC
This sequence comes from Haliea sp., assembly GCA_031414375.1. Lineage (GTDB taxonomy): Bacteria > Pseudomonadota > Gammaproteobacteria > Pseudomonadales > Halieaceae > Marimicrobium. The sequence goes on along the minus strand of JANNVJ010000019.1, from coordinate 39,382 downwards.
CGGGAAGTGGAAAAAGTATGGCGCAAGACCTGGCAGGTTGCCTGTCGCGAGAGTCGGCTGCGCAATCCCGGCGACTTCTTTGTTTACGATATCGTTAACGACTCCATCCTGTTGACGCGCACTGAGGCGGGTGAGCTGAAAGGGTTTTACAATTCCTGTCTGCACCGTGGCAGGGCGTTAAAGCGCGGTGCCGGGCACGCCGACATTATCCGCTGCCCCTTCCACGGTTGGACCTGGAAGCTTGATGGCGAATTCGACAGTGCGCCGTGTCAGTGGGATTTCCCCCATATTGACCCGCAGACAAACACCTTGCCGCAGGTGCGAGTGGCAACCTGGGGTGGCTGGGTCTTTATCAATATGGACGACAATGCGCCCGCACTCGAAGAGTACATGGAGGTATTGCCCGCGCACCTGAATCAGTATCAACACGAGCAGCGCTATGTCTCGCTGCATGTTGAGAAGGTGATTGCCGCCAACTGGAAAGTGGTTCTGGAAGCGTTTATCGAGTCTTACCACGCGATTGCCACGCATCCTCAGCTGATGCCATTCCAGGCGATTGATAACTCGCAGTACGATGTCTGGGGCGATCATGTCAGTCGCACTATCACCGCCTATGGGGTTCCCAATCCTACGCACGCCGATCAGTTTAGCGAACAGGATTCCATGGATGCGATGATGGATCTGATCAGCAGTGAGGTTCGTCCCGAGTTGGCACCAGGCCAGACCGCGCGAGAAAAACTCGCCGAGGTCGCCTTGCCTACCGCCAATGAACAGGCCGGAGAAGATTTCACCGCACGCGCTACCATGTCTGAGCTGATGGACTCCACGCTGTACCTGCTGTTTCCCAACTTTGCCCCCTGGGCAGGTCACGGCACCGTCATCACCTATCGGCATCGTCCCAATGGCGATGACGTCGACAGCTCCATCATGGATATTTTCCTGCTGACACGCTATCCCGAGGGCACGCAGCCCCCGGATGATGTACCGACCTTCCGCCTTACTAGTGATCAACCGTTTGGGGATGCCGCAGAGGTTATGGGGGCTGGCTTGTCCAATGTGTTCAATCAGGACGGCGCCAACCTGCCCCGGGTGCAGAAAGGCCTGAAGTCGTCCAAGAAAGGCGCGGTCACTCTGGGCAATTACCAGGAAGTGCGCATTCGTCACTTCAACCAGACGCTGGACAAGTATCTCGACGCCTGATTGCACACACCCGATCGCATATAAGAGTCAACGAATATGAATGACCTGTTACAACCGTTTTTACTAGAGGGCAAGGTCGCTCTCGTTACCGGTGCTTCCAGTGGCTTTGGCCTGCACTTTGCGCCGCTGCTGGCCCGCGCGGGTGCCAAAGTGGTGCTGGCGGCGCGCCGCACAGACCTCATTCAGGCGGCAGCGGACAAGATCAACGCTGACGGTGGCAAGGCTCTGGCCGTGACCATGGACGTGACCAGCAGCACCAGTATCGCGGCAGCTCTCGATCAGATTGAACAGGTGTTTGGTGTGGTCACCGTGGTGATCAATAATGCCGGGATCACTATTCCCAAGTTGCTGCTCGATTTAAGTGATGCGGATTGGACCGGTGTCATCGATACCAATCTCAACGGCGTGGCCTATGTCACTCGCGAGACGGCCCGGCGCATGATCGCGGCGGGCACCGGCGGCAGCATCGTCAATATCGCCTCAATCCTGGCGGAGCGCGCGCAGAAGGCCCTGACCAGTTACGCCGCGTCCAAAGCCGCCGTAGTGCAGTTTACCAAGGTTGCTGCGTTGGAATTGGCGCAGCACAATATTCGCGTTAATGCATTGTGCCCCGGCTATTTCCAGACTGAGTTGAATGGCGAGTGGTTCAAGACGCCGGAGGGGCAGGCGTTGATCAAGCGCATTCCCCAGCGGCGCACCGGCAACCTGGACGAACTCAACGGTCCGCTGTTGTTACTGGCATCCGACGCAGGGTCCCTGATGACCGGAGCGGCGATCACAGTGGACGGTGGACATGTGTTGTCCGATCTGTAGCTGCTGAAACTATGTTCTCCAACCTGAAGGGACTGATGCGTTGATAAAAAATCCATTGAGCGCTGAGCGTATCAAGCGTGACGGCGCATTGTGGGGCAATACGACTATTGCCCAGGGCGCGTGGTTAAAAGCACAGCAGCAGCCCGATGAAGTCGCGATCTATCTGGAGGGCGAGGCCGCCATTACCTATGCCTCTATTGCGGATGAGGCCCGCCGCCTGGTGACTGGCTTGCAACAGCTGGGCATGAAGTCCGGTGATGTGATCAGTTTCCAGCTACCTAACTGGCGTGAGTCGGTGGTGGTGGATATCGCCGCCTGTGCGCTGGGTCTGATCGTCAACCCGGTGATACCCATCTATCGCGATCACGAACTGCGTTTCATCCTCAAGGACGCCAGAACGCGGTTGATTTATATTCCCGAGCAGGTGCGCAGCCTGGAGTTTCCTTCCATGCTGGCCGCACTGCGCGCTGAGTTGCCAGATCTTGAATATGTAGTAACCGTGCGCGCCCAGCAGCAGTATGACGATATGCTGCGCTATGAGGACCTGGTGGACAACGCGCCGGTGGATCTGGCCACGCTGCCTGTGGTGGATCCCAACTCGATCAAGGCCATTCTGTACACGTCTGGCACTACCGGCACACCCAAGGCCGTCATGCACAGCCACAATACCCTTGCACGGGTGATCCAGAATTCGCTCGATTGCTGGCAGATGGACGAACGCGATGTGATGTTGATGCCATCCCCGGTTACGCACATTACAGGCTATGGTTCCGGCATGGTGTTGCCTTTTATCTCGCCGGTGAAGTCTGCGCTGATGCATCGCTGGGATGCCGATGCGGCGGTGGCGTTTATCAATGAGGTTGGCGCAACGGCCAGCGTAGGTGCCACGCCCTTCCTGGTGGAGCTGGTCGCCGCTGCCAAGCGCCACAAAACTGGTTTGCCCAGCATGCGCCTGTTTGCCTGCGGCGGTGCTGCGGTGCCGCCGCAGGTCATCAATGCAGCCTGTGAGGAGCTGGACAACTGCCGCGCATTTCGTGTGTATGGCAGCACGGAGACGCCGGTGATTACGCAGGGCTTTGTCGGTGCGGGCCAGCAACAACTGGCGGCTGAAACCGACGGCCTGATATATGCCTACGAAGTGAAAATACTGGATGAGCAGGGCCGCGAACTACCGCTGGGTGAAGACGGGGAGATTGCAGCGCGCGGCGCCGGCATGATGCTCGGTTATGCGGACCCAGAGCAGAACGCCCAGGCGCATGACAGTGAAGGTTTCTTCCTGACCGGGGATATCGGCCATATCACGCCGGACAACGCGATTCTGATCACCGATAGAAAAAAAGACATCATCATTCGTGGCGGGGAAAATATCAGCGCCAAGGAAGTCGAGGATGTGTTGCACGGCCACCCTGATATCCGTGACGTAGCGGTGGTCGCCATGCCGCACGAGCGATTGGGAGAGGGCGTGTGTGCCTATATCGTTCCCGTGTCGCATGAGAGCGTACTGGATCTCGCGGCCGTCGCCCGGTTCGCGGATGAGGCCTTGCTCGCCAGGCAGAAGATCCCCCAGCACATTGAACTGGTTGCTGAGTTGCCGCGCACGGCCAGCGGTAAAGTGCGCAAGGATGTATTGCGCAGGCAGATCAGGGACACACTGGCAGGCGCGCAGTAATGGCTCGTTACAATAGTAAGACCACCGCGGAGCAGGTCAGCGAGGGTATTGATCTGGCCGGGAAGAATGCGCTGGTAACCGGTGCCAATACCGGTCTGGGTATGGAAACGGCACGCGTGCTGGCCCTGCGCGGTGCACGCGTCACCATGGCCTGTCGTAATCTGGAAAAGGCGGAGCAGGCCAAGCGCTCCATCGTGGATGGCTCCAGTGGCCGCATCGATGGCAGTCAGCTCGATCTGCTGCAGCTGGACCTGAACTCGCTGGTCAGCACCCGCGGTTCCGCCCAGGAATTTAATAGCCGGGGACGGCCGTTACACCTGCTGATCAACAACGCCGGCATCATGATTCCGATGGAGCGGCGCACCGCGGACGGCTTTGAAGCTCATCTGGGGATCAATCATCTCGCCCATTTTCTATTTACCAATCTCATCCTCGAAGCGCTGCAAGCGGCGGGCAGTGCCCGGGTGGTCGTGCTTTCCTCCTCGGCTATGGGCATGGCGACACTCACCCCGGCGCTGGAAGACCTGAACTGGAAGCAGCGTAAATTCAACGGCTTTCGCTCCTACGGCGATTCTAAATTGATGAACCTGATGTTTGCCAGGGAGCTCAATCGGCGGCAGGCGAAGAACGGCATCGTTGCGAATGCCTTGCATCCCGGTGTCATCGCCACGGAGTTGGCCAGGGATCAGTCCCTGCCGTTTATGCTGTTGGGCATTTTCGCATTACCGTTTATGAAATCAGTGCCCCGGGGTGCAGCGACGAGCGTGTATGTAGCGACCAGCCCTGACTACCGGGAGCGCGGTGGCTTATTCTTCAGCGATTGCCAGGAAAAAAAGCCACTGCACAAACTGGCGCTGAATGACGAGGTGAGCAGCGCACTTTGGCAGCGTAGTTGCGAGCTGACCAGCCTGGAATCCTGAAAAATGTCAGCACCGATCTACACGGTGCGACAGAACCAACGTTTACTTATTCAACACAGCAACGGGCGATGTGACATGACAACACTGGCAGGAAAAACAGCGGTAATACTCGGCGCTTCCGGCAGCGCAAATTTTGGTTCTGCAATCGCCCGGCGTCTGGCCGCGGAAGGTGCGAACGTTGTGGTGGCGGCACGCCGCAGGGAGCCGCTGGAGCAGCTCGCGTCCGAGTTGGGCGGCACGGCGGTGGCTTGTGATGTGACCCGTGAAGGTGATATTGAAAACCTGTTTAGAATTGCCTCGGATACCTATGGACCGGTAGATATTGCTGTATTTTCTGCAGGTGTCCACTCCGCAGCCCTTATCGCCGAGTTGGACGCGGACGCGATCCGACCCACTCTTGAGGTCAGCTTTATCGGCGCGCTGCTGTTTTTCCGATATGCGGCGGCGGCTATGACCGAGGGCGGCTCCGTGATCACCATATCCTCCCTCACCGCGCGCATACCTGGCCCCGGCCTGGCTGTGTATTCCGCCGCTCGCGCTGGTATCGATTACGCCATCAAGGTTGCAGCGGTGGAATACGGTGAGCAGAAAGTGCGCTTCAATTCCATCGCGGCCGGATTGATCCAGACCGATATGACAGATGCCTTTTTCGCCATGGAGCCCATTATCCAGAAACACCTCGAAGCAACACCGTGCGGGCGTATGGGCACGCTCGATGATATGGCGGAAGCCGCATTGTTTTTGGCCGACGGGCAGCGCTCCGGTTACATTAATGGTCAGGTACTCGATCTGGCTGGCGGGCAGCACAATGGTCGCCTCCCGCGCTTTTGAAAGATGTAGTAAAAACCAAGCTACCAAACACAACACTACCAAAGGAAGCAGGAATCATGGCAGACAGTGCAACGCAGGGTTACGAAGATGTGACGCTTTATGGACTCTGTGTTGCGCGCGAGCAAGAGCTGCTGCACAAGCAGATCGAGTGCAACTTCATCTGGACGAATAAGGATGGCCACGGTCTGGGGGTAATTATGAATTATGTCGCCCGCAACGGATCTATCTGGGTAACGGCAACCAGTCAGCGGGCGCGTGTGAAGGCATTGCGCCGTGATCCCAGAGCATCCGTGGTTATTTCCAGCATGGGTACTGACATGGGTCCTGGCAAGACCATTACCTATAAGGGTCGTGTCATCATTCACGACGACCAGGCCACCAAGGACTGGTTCTACCCGGCGATGGGAGCGATCATAAGCCCGTACCCCGCGCCTACGCTGGAAGCGGCGATCAAACACCTAGATACACCGCTGCGGGTCGTACTGGAATTGGTGCCGGAGAAAACTATCAAGTTTGATGGCGATGCGATTTCCAAGGCCTCCTATGACGGGAAGGTCCCTGGCCACGAGGCGTAATTCGAGAGCGTGTGTCGTAACGCCGTGGTGGTGTAGACTGATTTGCCGTGCTAGGCCACAACAACGGCAGCAGACATTATGGCAATCGACTTCACATTCAGCCCCGCAGTGGAACAGGCCCGCAGTAACATTCGGGCATTCCTGCACGACACAGTTAAAGTACGCTACGCAGAGCTGAGCGCCAACAAGTCCGCCAAGCGGGACGACTGGTCTGAGCTCATCAAGGAGTTACGTAAGGAGGCCAAAGCGAAAGGCTTCTGGCTACCCCACATGCCGCAGGAAGTGGGTGGTATGGGCTTGGGCGTTACGGCGCTGGCCGCAGTGTCAGCCGAAGCGGCTAAAGTGCCTTACGGTTCGTACATACTCAATGCGCACGCGCCAGATGAAGGCAATATGCACACGCTGCATCACTTTGCCACCGAGTACCAGCGCGAGCGCTACTTGAACCCACTGCTGGACGGAGAGATCCGCTCCTGCTTTTCCATGACCGAGCCCGAAGTGGCTGGCTCAGATCCTACACTCATTCAAACCACGGCGGTGGAAGACGGCGACGAGTGGGTTATCAATGGCCACAAGTGGTTTACTTCCGGTGCTCGCGGTGCCAGTTTTGCGATTGTGATTGCCCGCACCGATCCGGATGCGGCGATTCCCCAGGCGCGCAACTCTGCGTTTATTGTTGATTGTGATGCGCCCGGTTTCGACATTCTGCGCGACATTGAGACCATGTCTGGAAGTCACAACCACTGCGAGATTCTGTACAAGGACGTGCGCGTGCCTAAGGCCAACCTGCTCGGTGAGCGCGGCGGCGGCCATAAGCTGGGACAGGTGCGATTGGGCCCGGCCCGGCTGGCACACTGCATGCGCTGGTTGGGTGAGATCGAAATGGCGCTGGAAATGTTGCTTGATCGCGCCGGTAAGCGCTTTGCCCACGGCTCGCTGCTCAGCGAAAAGCAGAGCATCCAGTGGATGATGGCCGACAGTGCGATGGAGCTCTATGCTTCAAAGTTAATGGTGTTACACGCCGCCTATAAAATCGAAAACGGCATGGAATTCAAACAGGAAGTCTCCATGGCCAAGCACCATGTGGCCAATACGCTGTGGCGAGTCTGCGATCGCGCGGTGCAAGTGCACGGCGCCCTGGGTTATTCCAAGGATTCCCCCTTGTCGGGGATGCTGCAGCAGGCCCGCTGGGCGCGCCTCGCCGACGGCGCCGATGAAGTACACCAGATGCGTATCGCCGATTTGCTGATGCGCGCTTTTCAGACGACTGGTTCAATAAATGGTGCGGTGGGGGGCTTGCCTCTGTAAGGCGATGTGCTGTTTTATACGCTACAGTTTGACCGGTTCCCATTTTGCTTAGCCAGGAGAACACCCCATGAACGAAAACAATCCCGCTTACCAGATGTCACTCAGGTCTCGTGAATGCCTCAAAACCAAGGACAAAGCGACGTGGCTGGCCATGTGGGCCGAGGACGGCATTATTGAGGACCCGATTGGTCCCACCAGTCTCGATCCCGACGGCAAGGGGCATTCGACGCCCGCAGCGCGTGAGGCTTTCTACGACCGCAACATTGCCAACTCGGACATCGAGTACATTATCCACCAAACCTACACGGCCCACCTGGAGTGCGCCAATATTGTCACCCTCAACGTGCTGCTGAATATTGACGGCAAGCAGTACTCGCAGCAGGTCAACGGTGTGTTCACCTACAGCTGTAACGAGCAGGGCAAACTGCAAGCCCTGCGCGGTTTCTGGGAGCTCGAGGAGGGCATGGCCACCTTCAAGGAAGTGGCTGCAGCCTGATCATTGCCTGATCTTGATACGGGGCGTTACAGCGCCCCGGCTACTTGCTCAGCGCTTCGGTGGTCGTATCGCGCATGACACCACCGTCAAAGGTAATGGATTTCTCTGGCACGACTTCAATGATGATGCGGGCCGGCGTATCCAGGAACGCCACAAATGCCTCAGGTGTTGGAGCTGGGCTTCTGGCGTGGCGGGCGAAGTCGGGGTAGAACCAGTCCTTGGTGGTCTGATCCTTGTGCAGAATCGCGTGACCTTTGAAGGTGATGGTCTGGCTCACATCATCATCGATACCGGCGCTGGAGATCACAACGCAGCAACGCGGGTCGCGCGCCAGCGCTTTCATGCGCGCACGCTGTTCGGTCGCAGTGCACCAGATGCGGCCGTTGCGCCAGATATAGCTCATGGTGACGCCCATCCCGTGACCCTCTTTGGTGGTCCAGATAAACGTCAGTTCATTTTGGGTCAGCAGCAGTTTTTCGCTTTTTTCCGCCGTCAAACCGTACATGGTGACGTCGTCATAATTCGTTACATCGCTGGAACTCATAGGGCCTTCTCCGGACAAATTCAGAATAAACAGTACGTCCTGACTGTTTTATGGTAAAGTACCACGCCAACAAACTAATGCAAGCGCACCGTGCTTAATTTTCCACTGCGCGGCTGTTTTTTTCGGGTCGGGAGCGAGTCTTTTTATGGGGAGAGTAGCGAACAAAGTTGCGATCATCACCGGCGGTGCTTCGGGTTTGGGGTTGGCATCAGCGCGCCGACTGGCCGAGGAGGGCGCAGTGGTGGTGCTGGTAGATGTCAATCTGGAGCAGGGCCAGGCCGCCGCCGCCGAAATTCCCCAGTCGCACTTTGAATTGATGGACGTGACCCGGGAGGCGAACTGGATCGCGCTGGTCGACAAGGTCATCGCGCAGTACGGGCGCCTTGATATCCTCCTCAACAGCGCCGGGATCGTGCGCCTTGCCAGTATCGAAGATACCACTGAGGAGATATGGCGCCAGATCAATGCCGTGGGTACTGACGGCACATTCTTCGGTTGCAAGCATGCACTGCGCGTGATGAAGCCTGCCAAGAGCGGCTCGATTATCAATATGTGCTCTACTGCCAGCATCCAGGGCGGCCCCATGATATTTGCCTACGCCGCGTCCAAGAGCGCGATCCGCGGGATGACCAAGTCGGTGGCGGTCCTCAGCGCACAGAGTGGCTATGGTGTGCGCTGCAATTCCATCCATCCGGGCAATATGCGTACACCCATGCTGGAAGGCGTGCTCGAGATCGTGCGTGCAAACGATCCGCAAGCAGCGCAGGCAATGGCTAATATCTGGGTCGGTGAGCCGCTGGACGTGGCGAACATGGTGTTGTTCCTGGCCTCGGATGAATCCATCGCTGTCAATGGCGCCGCCATGGTGGTCGATAATACGGCGACCATCACGGAAGGTGTTGTGCCCCGCTAGTTACAAGGAGTGGAAATGTCTTCCATCGAAAAAAATCTGCTGACTAAATTTGCCCTGATCGACAATTACAATAGCTACGCGCAGGGTCTGGACAGCAAGAACTGGCCAATGGTGCGTGCCTGCTTTGCTGACGAGGTGCTGATCGATTACGGCAGCCTCAGCGCCTCTAGTGGCGCTCCTGACGTCCCGCGTCGCGCTGATGATTGGATGGGTTATCTGCAAGGAGTGATTAATGGTTTCGATATCACGCGCCATACCATAACCAATCACCGGTTTGTGATCTCAGGCGAGGAGGTAAGTTGTCGCGCCTATCTCACCGCTGACCATGTGATTTTTCCCAATCCCTCGATGCCCATCGTGGGCGCACAGGATGTGGTGACGGTGGTAGGGGAATACACAAATCACTACCGTGAAATCAACGGTGCCTGGAAGATTTGTAAATCGGAGCTTGCGGTCAATTGGTCACACGGCAATATAGCCTTGTTTACTGCAGCGACCGAACGGGTGATCGCGCAGCTCGGCCAGTGAATAGTAGAGCGCGCCATTAACTGTCGCGAAAGGTGAAGACCTGTCGCTCGTCCACTAGCTGCACATCGATGCTGCGCCCGATGGGGCTATGGTCCTCCATGGCGCTCGTAACGGCGGCTTCTGTGCTGGAAGCGAGAAAGCGCTCGCCTGCGTTTGTCTGTGCCAGCACCACACCGATATCTGGCTTGTCCCGACGCGCTATCACAGTGTAGGAGATAACCTCACCACTGTGTGGCAGATCGATAGTTGGCAGGACGGGGATAGTGGAGCAATCCAGGGTCAACGCGCCAGCGTTGTTCCAGTTGAGATTTAAGGCCCGTGCCGGCTCGGATGTCAGTACCACTGCAGCATGCTTGGACAGGATGCCGCCATTAGCGCTGACCAGCGCACGTACTGGAGCGCCGCGCAGGCGCACCGCCATTTCAGCCAGTGCATGCAGGCTGTAGTTGTTACCTGGGCCGCCGAAAAAAGGCAGGCCGCCCGTGACGGTCAATGGCCGTGAGCCATCCGTAGGCAAGCCCAGCACGTCGCAGGCGGCATGCACGGCGCAGGGAAAGCAACTGTAGATATCGATCAGATCCATATCCTCGTGGGTAGCGCTGGCCATCTCCATGGTGGCATTGAGTACGCGAGCCATGGCGGTGGAGTGGCCCGGATCCTGGCGCTGGGACAGGTACTGGTCCTCGCCCTGTGCGTACGCTTCTACGAAAATCCACTGCTGCGGGTCAATACCTAAAACGCGGGCGTGACCCACGCTGGTGAGCAGTAGTGCTGCCCCCTGATTGACGGCGTCCTGTGCTATCAGCAGCTTGGAGTAGGGCAGGCTGATCGGGTAGTTGTTTGGCCCGACATTGGCTAATTCCTCGGCCGTGTAGGCAGCCAGCGACTGCGAGTAGGGGTTGGACGCCGCCACGCGACTGAATGGCGCCAGTAGCTGGCCCATGTAGTGGCGATGTTGTTGCAGGTCATGGCCCAGATGATGCGCCTGGCTATTCTCGATCAGCGCGTAATAATGCACTGGAAGACTTAAGCCCGAACTGATTTCGGCCTTCGAGGCAAATCGTTTGTGGTATTCGCGCTTATCCAGTGGGGCGTCGAATTCCTCATGCCAGTCAGCTTCATAGCCATTTCGTACCGCAAAGCGCTGGTAGGCAATCGCCTCCGCGCCGGTGAGCAAGGCGAGTTTTGTCTCACCCCTTGCTACCGCCTGCAGTAATTCCATCATGATTTGCAGCGGTTCAGTGCCGCCCGCGTTGCTGTAGATGCGCTGCGTTGGTGTCGCACCAATGCGTCGGGCGATGGACTCCGGTGGGTTGTTACTGCCACCGAAGGGAGAAGCCCAGGCCCGCGCGCCATCAGAGAACAGCTGAATCACGGCAATGGAGTCGATGTCGCGAGCAGCCACACCGGCATCCTGCAACGCTCTCTGGCTGGCAACAGAAGCCAACTGCATGGGTGAGTTGAAGGGCGGTTTAGACTGCTTTTCGATGCGCTCTACGGTTTGGCCGGCGCCTATGAGAATGGGCGTATTGTCCGCTAGCTGCTGATACTGCTCTATTGTCATCGGTATGCCGGGCGCCTCACTGGAAAAAAAGCGTGAATTGATCCCGAAGTGTAGCTGGAATTGGTCGCCGATGAATAGCCGGGATAGGGGGTTGTGGTATTGTCAGGGGCAGACAATAATCGAGACGGAACGTATGTATTCCGAATGATGGCAGGCCACTTTCTGCCAAGGCGGCTTGACCGAAGCAGCCCCGAGCAGTGAGCATCACTCTAGTCAAAAAGTTTGTTCAGGACCAGGCGGGCTTTACGCTAATGCCACGATCCTTTCGTGTTAGCTCAACTTCGACATGCAGGTTCGGTTTTAAAAAGTCGAGGTGATTAATCAAGAACTCCTTCCACGCGCGTCCGGTTTTATTCCAGTGATTGCGATCATCCGTGTATTCGCTTTTTACGCAGGAAAAGTCGGGAGAAAGCAGCAAAAAATATTGTGTTATTTCTTTCATGCTGAACTCTTTCCAATGATGACCGTAGGTGTTTCGCATCAACACTTCTTCTACGGACACTCCCCCACCTGAGCCTTTCAGAAAGCGTTTAAGATCCCACGATCTTCCTGTAAGACTGTAGTAATTGGGAGTAGTGACCACGATACGTCCGCCGGGTTTCATGATGCGGTATATCGATTCCCACAAAGCAACTGGATTAAATGCCAGATGCTCAATAATTTCTGTAAACAACACCAGGTCTACACTGCTTTCTGGAATGTTTTGAAAACACTCTCCCCATTGTAAATCTTCAGCTACTGTAAGCTTGATATTGTATGCCTTGGCAAGGCTTTGCACTTTCTCCTTTTTGAAGGTGGTATTTAGATTAAATGCTTCAACCTGGAAGCCCGCCAAAGAATAAATTAATGCTTGGTGCAACCAGTGGGCGCCAATATCAACTACCGTCTGCGTGCCAGACTGATCCCAGGAAGAAATGAATCGCAAATATGTATTCTGAAAGCGGAGAAAGTGCTGTTCCAGATATTTTTTATCAGTACCGCCATGCTCGTCGAACAGTTTGAGATAGTCAGAGAAATTGAAGGTCAATATATCACTATTTTGCACGTGGAGCTCATTGCTATGGTCTTGGTTGACTACGCGAACATTCATGTGTAACGAAGTAAGAAAACCACAAAGTTCAGTACTTGGCAAGCAACATAAAGTATAGGACGGATAAAAGGGCTACAGGAGGAAATTTTCTTCCAGTATCGTGACGCTTTACATGAATTGAACGAACGATGGCACACCGGGTGTGCTGAAATCGCGCTTGCATGTGGCTAAGAAAGGTCTAGGGCGAGGTCTAATCCTCTAGGTGTTCGGTAAGCGAACCACAATCTTAAGTCCGGCGTCGGTATTTTGGGCTGACACCTCGCCGCCGTGCTGCGAAATGCCTCGCCTGGCGATGGCCAGCCCCAGGCCGTAGCCACCCGATTCGCGCGAACGGGCCGTATCGACCCGGTAGAATTCTGTGAAAATATCCTCCAGCAACGGGTCGGGAACACCGGGACCCTGGTCTTCAATTGTAATCTGGTAACCAGTGTCGGTCATGGCAAGCACTACGTTTACCTGCGAATTCTCTGGTGTGTGTTGCAGAGCGTTGCGCAAGATATTCTCAAAGCTCTTGTGCAGCAGATCGGAGGCGCTGCTTACAATTGCGCTACTGGAATCAGTACTGAATACAAACTGCTTGCTTGTGCGCTGACCTTCGAAGTTGGCATCCATGCACAGCTGTTGCAGGAGCGGTACGAGATCGATGTGGGTGTCCAGGACAATGTCCTGCGTCTGACTTGAGAGCAGCTGCTTGATCAGTTCCTCCAGGCGTTCCGCTTCCTGTTCGATGCGTTGCATATACTGCGGTCCGTTGGCCGGTTTCTCCTGCGCCAGAGCCAGGGCGATCCTCAGCCGCGCAAGCGGTGAACGCAATTCGTGCGAGACATCGCCAAGTAGCCGCTTTTGTGCCTGAATCCGTGACTGTAACTGCTGCGCCATACTATTGAAGTCGCGAGCCAATTCGTCGGTTTCATCGCCGCCCGTTTTGCGTACCTGCAAACGAGTATCCAGCTCACCCTCGGCCAGACGCCGCGATGCTGACTGCAGCTCCTTGAGCCTGAGGGTTAGAAATCTGGACAGACCGAAACAAATGGTGCCACTGATGAGGACGGCGAGACCGACACGTAGCCACAGATTGCTACCCAAAGCATTGAGTAGAAATCCGCGCTTCGAGTGAAAAATAAACACGGCACGCACTACCCCCTGCTCCGCGCGGTATATGGTGTGTGCAGCCATAAGTCGTTGCGATGTTTTGAGAATGGCACTGCGACGCCCATCGCGCAATTTCCCCGCAGCTCTGTGCACAGCTCGAGGAATGTCCCGGCCGAGTAAGTCGACACCCTTGCGATCTATGAGGTAAATCTGAACATCATTGTTACTTCGTACGTCGTCTACTGCCTTTGCCAGTGCAGCAGTGTCCAGATTTTCCAGATCGTAGATAGTGCGTAATATGAAGCGGTGTGGCGCAGCCGGCGGCCTGATATCTGAGTATTCCATGATGGGCGGCAGCGAATCAAAATAGTTGGATGCCAGCAGCCAGCTGCCGAGTATGGTTATCGTCATCAGCCAGAAGGCAATGAACATTTTGATAAACAGATTGCCGCGCAGTGTCATGATTGGGGCAACTCTGGGTTGATCCTGAACTGGTACCCGCTGCCGCGCACACTGACAATCAGGCTATCGCCACCAAGCGCTGCCAGTTTTTTGCGAATCTTGCTGACATGGACGTCAATGCTGCGATCATACGCAGAAAGCGCGCGCCCCAGTGCCTGTTGGCTAAGTGTATCCTTATTGACCACTGTTCCTGCGCATCTGACCAGCACCTGCAACACATTAAACTCGGCGCTCGTGAGTTGCAGGTCAGTCCCGTCATACCGTGCACTGCGCTGCGCGGGGTTGATGATGGTTTTCCCGGCCTCCAATATCGCGGCATCGTCAACGAGCTTGGCAGAACGTCGCAGGATGGCGCGCAACCTGGCCGACAGCTCCCGCGGATTACACGGTTTTGGCAGATAATCATCTGCGCCCAGCTCCAGGCCCATGATGCGGTCGGTGTCCTCGCCGCGAGCGGTGAGCATCAGGATGGGGGTGGTGCTGAAGTGCCGTATCTGCCTGAGCACATCGAGGCCCTGAAGTCCGGGCAACATAATGTCCAGTACGATGGCGTCGTAGCTATACTTGCGGCAGTGCGCTACGGCTTCGGTCCCATTGTGGATGGCGTTCGCTTGAAATCCTTCCAGCAACAGGAACTCGGCGAGCAATGAGCATAATTCACGGTCGTCGTCGATCAAAAGTAGTTTGGCGTTCATGCGTTATTGCTTTTTGCTATAGCTCCTGTAACTCCAGGTTCAGTTCATCCCGCAGCGCGGCGGTTGTTACCAATTGACCCGCATGCGTGACTACTGCAGTGCTGGCAATGTCAGGATTTAGATAGCATTGCGTCACCCGGCGAAGGTCGTCGAGCGTGACCGCCAGAATGCGTTGGCGGAATAGTTCGCGTGTAGCCTGGCTGCGACCAAATAGGCGATTGTGAAAATGCTGCTTGGTTTCTCCGGCAGGTGAACTCGGCTTGTCCATACTGCCGATGACGCCCAGTATGGCTTCCTCGAGCGCGCGATCGTGGTGCTGTGTATCCAGCATCCATGCCACGGCCAGATCAAAATCTCGCAGCGTCTCCGCCAGGCGCGGATCGCGATAGGAGTAAAACCGAAACGCTGCCACGCCCGAATCCTGTGCCGCACCGCCGCCGTAGGCGCCCCCCTGTTCGCGTATCGCCCGGTGTAGAAATCCATTGCGCAAAAAGCCGCCCAGAACAGTCAGGGCGGCGGCGTCAGGATGCTGCTCAGCGACGGTGGGATAAGCGCGGGCGCAGAAGTTTACCTGGGTATTGGTGATCCACATCTCGGTGCGACGCTCGCGAATCGGCGCGAGCGTGAAACAAGGGGATTCTTTGACGCCGACTACTGGCGACCAAATGCCACTTGCGATCTGACAAACTTCGGCCACATTGTGATCTTCGGCGATGACGAGAAACTGCATCGGCATGCTGATGAGGGAGTCATGCATGACTTCCAGCTGTGTGGCCAGGGCCTGCAGCGCCTGCGCGTCGGCCAGACTGTCATCAAGTAGTCGCAACTGCCGGATGCCGGCCAGCCCTGATTGATTGTGTTGGAGCAGCGCAAGGGGACTCATGCCGGCGCAGGCAGCAGCCATTGCCAGGCCGTGCCCATTGCCTGTTATAGACTGGTCGCGGCGCGCGCGCTGCTGGTTGATCAGGTCGCGAATTCGGTCAGTCTCTACAAAGCGCGCACGGTGCAGCGTGTCATGCATCAGTTGTGTTTGGTCGCGCACATTGCGTAACAGCGCCTTGGAAGACAGGGTGAAATTTGCGCTCACGCTCTGCTCATCGGTGGCTTTGCCGCGCAAGCTGACGAAGGCCGATATAGAGCCAACAGCAGCGGCCTGCCGCTGTTGTATGGCCAGATAGGAATCCTCACCCAGACCCACCTCGGTGAGGATGCTGGTATACAGCGGTAGTATTTGCAGCTGCTCATCCGTCAGCGGGGGTAGCGGCATGACGGCCTGCTGGTAGACAATCCCGTTAGTACCCTGACCATAGGTGGTGAACTGCAACCCGCCGCGTAGCGATTGAGTAAACAGCAGCTCGGGTAAGACGGCTGGCACATCGCTGAGCTCGACCTTCGGTAAGACGCTGTCGTCATCAACATAGGCCTGGCGCGCGACCAGATCGGCGGCCAGTTGCACGGTGGCCTGACGCTGCGCTTCATTCATACCGGCCTTGATGTCGGCAAGTCGCGCGGACTCAATGGCCACCCTGCGCGCAGACAATTGTGTATCCGGAGTCATCACCAGGGTTACGCGGTGCGGATTGTCCAGTAGGAGCTGGCGGGCCAGCTGGCGGATATAGTTCGGGTCGCGAATCTTCTCCTGCAGGCCGGCGATCACGGGCTCCAGATTGAGTACAGCAATCGGGTCACTGTAATGCGTGGCACAACCCAGTCCCTGCAGAATTAACTGTAGCCCGTAGGGATAGCTGTCACCGGTGATTTCGCGCTGGTGTAGCTCGAGTTGATGCAGGACCGCTTCCAATCGATCCTGACTGACCCCATCCCGGGCAACCTGCCCTATAATATCAAGCACCATCGCTTCCAGCGCATCAACGTGTTCAGCCTCGCTGCCCTCAATACCACAGCTGAATACCAGTTCGCGCATCGAATCTTCCAGACCGCACAGGGGCGAGGGAGCGCGACCCAGTTCGGTAGTCTCTAATGCGTGCTGCAGCGGGGAGGCGCTGTTATCCAGCAATACACTGGACAATAGTTGGGCCTCTAACAGTTGCTTCAGATCAGAACTCTCGCCGAGCATCCAGGCGACGACCAGGTGTGTTTTGTGATCGGTGGCGTCGTTGTCGTCAAAGACGTAACTGTCTTGCACACGTTTTGGTTGGGACATGCGCTGTTCGGGTTGTACCTGGATAAGTTGCGGCAGCTTGTCAAAGTGCTGTAGCGCGTTTTCCTCGAATACCCGCTGGTGTGCGTGGGCCTCGATATTGCCAAACGTCATGAATATCGCGTTGCTGGGATGATAATGACTGCGGTAGAACGCCTGCAGTTGCTCGTAACTCAGGTCGGGGATGTGCTGCGGGTCACCGCCACTGTTGTAGTGGTAGGTGCTGGTGGGAAACAGGTGCTCGCACAGTGTGCTCCACAGCGCACTGCTGATAGAGCTCATCGCGCCTTTCATCTCGTTGAAAACAACACCCTTAAAAACCAGTTCGCTGTCTGGATTCGTAGGCTCTGCAAATTCAACGCGGTGGCCTTCCTGGGCGAAATCCAGTGGATCCAGCCGGGAGAAAAACACTGCGTCCAGGTAGACCTGTAACAGATTGTCGAAGTCCTTGCGATTCTGGCTGGCGAAGGGGTAAGCGGTCCAATCGGAGCTGGTAAAGGCATTCATAAACGTGTTGAGAGAGCGGCGCAGCATCATGAAAAAGGGGTCGCGTACGGGAAAGCGCTGACTGCCGCACAGCGCGGTATGTTCGAGAATATGTGCAACGCCAGTGGAATCATGGGGCACGGTGCGCAGTGCGACCAGAAAGACGTTCTCATCGTTGTCGGAAGCGAGGTGGAAGTGCACGGCGCCGGTCTTCTTGTGTTCGTACTGTTCCACCCGAATGTTCAGGGACTCAATAGTCTGCTGGCGAATGGCCGCAAACGCGGGGTGTGCGACGGGAAGGGCGGTGCCACTTTGACTCATACTGTATCTCTGGGTACATGGGGGACAGACAGGGGCGCTATTCTAACGCGATTTCAGTTCATTTTGCTGTGTTTCACGCAGTTTAGCGGCGGGCACTAGCTCTATGCGGTACAGCCAGGGCCAGCGCTTGCCCGTCACCCAGATCGCGCCGTCGGCTGGATTGCGGGCGATACCGTTAAGGACGTCGGTATCGGAGCGATACTCGTTAGGTGGCAGTAGACCATGCAGGTTGATGCTGCCTGTGACCTCACCGCTGGATGGATCAATAATAACAATGCGATCGCTCTGCCAGATGTTGGCCCAGATTGCGCCGTTGACCCATTCCAGTTCATTGAGCTGTGTGACGGGTCGGCCCTCCTGCGTCACTGCTATAGAACGAAGAATTTGCGCCGTGTCAGGAGACATGAAATGCAGCTTGTCAGTGCCATCACTGTAGATCAACTGTGAATCGTTATGCGTCAGGCCCCAGCCTTCACCTGACAGGGGCAGCGATCGTTGGAATTGCAGATCGGACTTACGGTAGACCAGCATCATTCGGTTGCGCCAGGTCAACTGATAGAGTGTGTCGCCAAAGACTGTCAGTCCCTCGGCAAACAGTTCCGCAGCCAGAGGGCGGCTGATATCCTCGCGCAGGTCGTCAAAATGAGAGCGCAGTAATCTCGACTGGCCAAAGTTACCGGCACTGAGATACAGGTACCCGTCGACGATTTCCAGGCCCTGTACGAAATGTTCCCGTGCCTGCGGCTTTTGGTCGGTGACACGTACCTCATACTGTTGCAGTGACCAGGCTACCAACGGCAGGCAGCCACACAAAAACAGAGTGATGCGCAGCATACTCATCGCTAGATCCGATTACGCATAAGGTCGCGGATAATAAAGCGGGCCGGTGCGAGGGCGCGACACAAAGCCCGGCTAAACGGTGGAGGTTCACCGCAGATCAGGCTGGCAAGAAGTTCCGCCGCTAGCGGTGTGGAGGTGAGGCCGCGGGCCGCGTGGGCCGTGCTGACATACAGACCGGGCACATAGGTGCCCCTGGTTGCGATGGGTTTCCTGGCGTTTTTGCGCAGTTGGCCGAACGTTCGTAGAAACGTTTGCAAGTCTGGCGCGGGGCCTACGATGGGCAGGTGGTCGAGACTTGCGCAGCGATAGCCGACGCGGCCTGCCAGTACGGCTGGGTCGTGTGCTTCGAGTGCCTCACGCCAGGCGGGTACTGCAGCCGCCAGTTTGGCTAAATTGTCGCGGTTATCGCTGGCTCGCGGCATGGCATCCTCGGCACCGACTGTAAAAGTTGCCCCAATGCTGTGGCTACCCTCTCGTGCCGGGGCGATATAGCCGTCATGGCACAGGGCAGTCCGTAGTTGCGATAGGGCAGGTGTGGCGGGCAGACGTGTGATTTGACCGCGTACCGACTGCAGTGGCAACCAACTCAATGGTGCGATCGCGGTGGTCTCTGTGCCGGTCGCCACAATGGCGCAGCTAGACTGCGCCAGCGTTTGCCCATCCGCTTGAGCATACCACTGCCCACCGTCTGAGTGCAGCGCTACCGCACCGCAGTTCTCCAGCACCTGTATGTTGTCGTTGGCAACAAGTGCCCTGCAGACGGCGCCCGGTCGCAGCCAACCGGACCGCGGGTACCAGTAACCAGCGCACGGCTGTTCTATGCCCAATAGTTCGTTCGCTCGCCCGGCGTCAAGTACCTGCGCCAGTTCTTCCAGCCCACGTAGCGCTTCACCCAGCGCGGCCATCTCTTCTGCGTCGTCACTCTGCTGGAAGCTGCCGCAGAGCTGGCCATCGGTCGGTGTGGCAAGAGTGCCATCGTGAAACATGGTCTGGTAAAACGTGGCTGAGAACTGAAAACTTTGTAGCGCGAAATCCACCAGCGCGGAATGCCGACGTGACAGGCGGGTGTACAAAATGCCCTGCTCATTGCCGGACCCGGCATCGGCCAACGTGCCTTTTTCCAGGACGGTAACGGCGATACCGCGCCGCGCTAACGCAGCGGCCGCGGTGCACCCGGCCAGTCCGCCTCCAACGACCAGCACCTGCTGCGGGGCGGCAAGCGTCGTGCAGGGCAGGTCCCAGCGGGAACTATCGCTGCGAGGATGCGAGCCGGACGTGCTCTCTATCGCGCCGCGCAGGCACTCCCGTTTGCGTCCGTATCCGGGGACCTTGGCAACCTGGTAGCCGGCGTCGGTCAAGTGGCGACGAACAAATCCGGCCGCCGTAAATGTCGCGAAGGTGGCCGCCGGACGACTGAGCACTGCTGTAGCCTTTAGTACGTTGTCGGTCCACATGGATGCATTACGTGAGGGAGCGAAGCCGTCGAGGTACCAGGCATCTACCAATAGCTCCTCGCGGCTGACCAGGTCCTCAAGGGCCTGCTGCGCATCCTCCCACCACAAATCCAGCCTGACCCGGCCCGCGTCCAGCAGGATCCTGTGCTGTCCTGCCAGCATGCCCGGGTAAGCGTCCAGCAATGGTGTGGCTAGTACTGCCAAAGTGGGCCAGGCCACCAGAGCGGTAGCCAGATCTGCGTGGGTCAGCGGATGCTTCTCAATGGCAACATAGTGAAGGTCTGCGCGGGGCTCGGGCGATTCCCGCCACGCCTGCCAGGTGGAAAGGAAATTAAGGCCAGTACCGAAACCCAGCTCACCGATACAAAAGTGCCGCCACGGGTGGTTCAACCAGCGTTGTGGCAGGTCGTTCCCTTTAAGGAAAACATGACGACTTTCCTCGAGGCCGTTGTCCTGCGAAAAGTACACATCGTCGAAGGTCGTGGCGTGCGGTGCTCCGTCCGCGTTCCAGCGTACTGTGGCTGGCTGGAGGGGTCGCCACGGCACATTGTCACGCTTCATCCGGCTGTTTTCTTGATGTCCAGTTCAGCGGGCAACCAGGCGGGAATATGAGGTTTGTCAGCCGCCAGAAAATCGTCAATGGCGAAAACGTGTAACTCAGGGGTGCCATCCACAGGGCGGAAGAACGTGATGAGAAAATCCCTGGCTTCGGCATGTTGCGGCAGTCGGATCTCCCACTGGTGTGACAGAACGCTTATTGTCGTATCGCCAGGCTGTAGCCGCACTCGGGCGAGATAGTGATTTTTTCCGATGGGTTTGAGGCTACGGTTTTCACTGCCGACCAGTGTGTCGAAAAGGCGAGTCTTGATAATACAAATGGGCGCTATGTCGCGTCGGCTTTCGGGTATCCTGGGATCCATCAGTCGTTGGCTAATGTTGGCCAATGCGGTGCTTGCCTCTGAGCCGGTGAGCCGCACTTTGTCGACGCTAAAGGGAATTTTGTTCAGCGTTTCTGCATCGCGTTGGGCTGTTTCCCGCCGGGCTATTTCCTCGGCCGTAGGCAGTATCCGGGCAGACTCCTGCAATTCGACATAGTAGCCTTCCAGTAGGCTGTGCAGGCGTTCTACATTCTCGGCTTCGCGCTCCTGCGTATCGTCAATATTGTAGGTGCGCAGGGGTTTGCTTTCGATGGAGTTGCCCAGTGGCGGCTGTGCATTGGCCGCGGAATCTGGCATTTCACCCGTCGTTGGCGTCGTTTTGGATCTGGCGGCGACTATTTGCTGTTGCAGCAGAGTCACCTCTTGCTCAGTCACTTCGATCAGTTGCTGCTTCAGTGCTACCGCTTCAACGGCGAGCTTTCTGATGGCAGGATTAGGGCTCTGTTCCGGCGGCGTACCATCGGTTTGTAGCGTGGCCAGAGTCTTACGATATTCGTCAAGCTCAGCCGTCTGCATCAGCCGTTGTTCGGTCAGCCGTTGCAGGGTCATACTCGCTTCGGGAGATTGTGCGCCGACCTCACCCGCACCAACAAGGACGCAGGCAAGCAGCAAGCTGCAGACACTGCCCCGTCTTGTCAGTCCTGGTCCTAAAGATCGCTGATGCAGTATCAAAACAGCTGGTTTCTCAGTGGATAAGCCGATGGAATTGTACATAGATCCTAACAGATCAGGTGACAAAGCAACCAGTTGGCCACACCTTACAGTGATATAGTTCACATCCGGGTTGTACAGCGGAAGACTTAATCCTCGATCTGTACCTGGGGAAGGTGGGGTCGTTCCAGGTGAAGTTTTTCCTTCGGTGCCATCACTTCTGCCGTGCCGGTTACCACCACCTGTTCATGTTGATTGAAGACTTTGCAGTCGAGGATTACAACACGGCGCTTGTCTTTTTTGTCAATGACCTTAAGTGCGACAGTAATGGTATCGCCCGCTTTGACCGGCAGGCAAAAGCGTAGGGACTGGCCCAGGTAAATCGTGCCAGGCCCCGGCAGTTCCATGGCTATGGCCGCCGAGATGATGGCAGCGCTCAACATCCCGTGCGCGATGCACTCCTTGAAGGGTGTGGTGGCAGCGAAGGCGGCGTCCAGGTGTACTGGATTCACATCCCCTGAGACAATGGCGAAAAGTTGGATATCCTGCGCTGCAATCAGCTTGGAATACGTAGCTGTTTGTCCTATCGTTATCTCGTCGTAGGTGTAGTTGCTAAGTTGTGGCATGTGCTGGTCCGCGTGCTGTAAAAATCCTGTGCAGCTTAACCCAATTTTACGCAACGCTAAGGGAAAATTCGCAGTGGCAGGCCTCTCGTATGCATGAAACCAGCGCATTGGTCAGGCGCATCCCGGACATCAATTACCCGCCGGAGTTGCCCATCGCTGCAAGTCGGGACGAGATAGCGCGTGCCATTGACGCACATCAAGTGGTGATTATCGCGGGAGAGACCGGTTCCGGGAAGACCACCCAACTGCCAAAGATTTGTCTGGGTATGGGCCGCGGAGCAGGGCAATTGATTGGACACACCCAACCACGCCGCCTGGCGGCCCGTACTGTCGCGGGTCGTATCGCGCAGGAGTTGGGGACCGAGTTGGGTGATCTGGTGGGCTATCAGGTCCGCTTCACTGATAGGGTCTCGCAGAACACAGCGATCAAACTGATGACCGATGGCATTTTGCTGGCCGAAATGCAGCATGACAGCTTACTGCGCAAGTACGACACGCTGATCATTGATGAAGCCCACGAACGCACTCTCAATATCGACTTTTTGCTGGGTTACCTCAAACGAATCCTGCCACAGCGACCCGATTTGAAGCTGATAGTGACTTCGGCCACCATTGATGTGGAACGTTTTTCTCGGCACTTCGATGGCGCACCCATTATTACAGTGCCTGGCCGCAACTTTCCCGTAGAAACGCTGTATCTCGGTCGCGATCAGGAGCATGACGAAGGGCTGGAAGCACAAATAGTGTCTCTTGTGGAAAGCATCGATGCGGGCCAGTTTGGGGCGCGTGGCGACATTCTCATTTTTCTACCAGGTGAGCGTGATATACGCGAATTGGCCAAGGCGCTGAGGCACATCACAGCAATGGAAGTGCTCCCGCTCTACGCCAGACTGAGCCAGGCGGACCAGAACAGGGTGTTCGATAACGCCAGGCGTAAGTCTGGCTGCAGAGTGGTATTGGCCACCAACGTGGCGGAGACCTCAGTAACGGTTCTTGGTATTCGCTATGTCATTGATCCGGGCGAGGCACGCATCAGTCGCTACAGTCATCGCACGAAATTACAGCGCTTGCCGGTGGAGCCGATTTCACGGGCCAGTGCCAACCAAAGGCAGGGGCGCTGCGGTCGCGTGGGCCCTGGCGTCTGTATCCGCCTCTACAGCCACGAGGACTACCTGAATAGGCCTGAGTTCACTGAACCGGAAATACAGCGCACCAATCTCGCCGCCGTGGTGCTGCAGATGCTGACCCTGAAACTGGGCGCTGTGGAGGATTTCCCCTTTATCGATCCCCCTGACTCGCGCATGGTGCGCGATGGCTACAAACTACTTGAAGAACTTGGCGCGGTTACTGTCGCCGGTACACTGACCGATATCGGCTTGCGCATGTCGCGCCTGCCAGTGGATCCGCGCCTGGCGCGCATGGTATTGGCCGCCGCCGAGCAGGGCTGTCTGCAGGAGATTTTGCTGATAACCAGCGCGCTGGCCGCGCAGGACCCACGTGAGCGTCCTGCAGACAGGCAGCAACAGGCCGACCAGATGCATGCCCGCTTTCGCCACCCACGCTCAGATTTTATGGCGTGGTTAAGTCTCTGGCGGTATTACGAGGAGCAGCGTCAGGCATTGAGCCAGAATCAGTTGCGCAAGTTGTGCCAGCGCGAGTTTCTGTCCTTCATGCGTATGCGGGAGTGGCGTGAAGTCCACACGCAACTGCGTATCGCCTGCCGCCAGCAGCTTCCTGCAAGCCTGGGGAGTTTGCCCGAGCAGGAAAATTACCAGGCAGTCCATACCGCACTGCTCAGTGGACTGCTGAGCAATATCGCCCAGCACGATGAGGGTAGAGACTATCTGGGCAGTCGCAATCGCAAACTGCAGATATTTCCCGGCTCAGCACAGGCGCGAAAATTACCGAAATGGCTGGTGGCGGCCGAGATCGTCGAAACCTCTGCCGTGTTCGCGCGCGAGGTGGCTGCCATTGATCCTGGCTGGACGTTGCCTATCAACCCTGGCTTGCTCAAGCACCATTACTATGAGCCGCGCTGGCAATCCCGCCGTGGACAGGTCGTGGCCTATGAGCGGATAAGCCTGTATGGGCTCACTCTGGTCGATAAACGCCTGGTGCATTATGGGCCTCTGGCGCCCACCGAGAGCCGCGAGATCATGATTCGCGATGGCCTGGTTACCGGCAACTTCCGTCAGCTTCCGCGATTTCTTCAGCATAACCGGCGCCTGGTGCGGGAGTTGGAGGAGTTGGAGTCGCGTACCCGGCGGCGCGATATCCTGGTGGATGAACAGGCGTTGTTTGACTTCTACAACGAGCGACTTCCCCACAACATAACGACGGCGAGCAGCCTGCAATCGTGGCTAAAACGTCATCCGGATGCAGAGCGCACGCTGTACATGACGCGCGAGATGCTGCTAGCTCGGGATCCGGGCGCTGCCGTTGGCGAGCAATTTCCCGATCATCTGGTTTGGCAGGACATGCGGTTGGGTCTCAGCTACCAGTTCGAGCCTGGGCAGGCCTCTGACGGCGTTTCAGTCACCGTTCCAGTGGCGCTGCTGAACCGTACCCCGCGTTACCTGTTTGACTGGCTGGTGCCGGGTCTGCTGCGGGAGAAGTGCATGCAGTTGGTAAAAGGCCTGCCCAAGGAACAACGCAAACACCTGGTACCAGTGCCGGACTTCGTTGACAGGGCGCTACAGCAGTTGCAGCCCGATAACGTCGATTTACTGGCTAGTCTGGCCGCTTCTCTGGCCGCTCTGGGTGGTATCGCGTTGCAGCGCAAGGACTGGGCAGAAGATAAGCTGGACAAATACTATCGTATGAACGTGCGTGTGGTGGATGCACAGGGTCACTTGCTCGAGCAGGGTCGCGATCTCGATGCGTTAGTGCGGCGCTTTCGTGAGGACACACGCCAGAGTATCAGCGCCAATCAGCAGGCATCACCGGCACGGCAAGGCCTCACCCGCTGGGATCTGGGAGAGCTGCCCAGTGAATGGCGTTTTCGGCAAGCGGGAGTGGATATCGTGGCCTACCCGGCGCTGGTGGACAGGGGCGAGACGGTGGCGATTGAGCTGTGCGATTATCCTGGCGAGGCGCGCTTGCAACATCGCCTGGGGGTATTGCGTCTGCTGCGACTGGGCGCGGCGCCACAGGTCAAATATCTGCGCAAGCAGTTGCTGCATGGCAATGAGTTCAATTTGGTATTGGCCGGCGCAAGTATAAACCGTAGTGCGATGGTGGAAGACCTGATCGATGCCGCCTTTATGCAAACCGCCGGCCTCGATAGGAATCTGCCCTATACCGCTGAAGAGTTTCGCGCCCTCGAAATTGCGAGCAGGGAGCGATTGCTCGAAAAGGTCGGGGATATTGAGGGGATACTGCGCAATGTTCTACCGGTGTTGGCACAGCTGCGACAGAAAATCGCTGCGCTGGAATCGGGCAAGTGGCCCGCAACTCTGGCGGATGTCAGAGCCCAGTTATCACAGCTACTGGGTGGGTCGTTTATGCGGGATACACCGGGTGATTGGTTGGTTCAGTACCCGCGCTATATGAAAGCGCTGCAGCAACGGCTTGAACGCTTGCCCGGGCAATATGCCAAGGATCAACAGTATACGGGCATCCTCCAGGTGCTAACGCAACCGCTGCTGGTGGCGCTCGTGCAGCGCCCACACTTGCTCCAGCATTGTGCTGATGCTGCCTCTTATCGCTGGATGCTGGAAGAGTTTCGCGTTTCACTATTTGCCCAGAGTCTTGGTACGCGGCAGGCGGTGTCAGAGAAGCGCTTGCGCGAGCTGTGGGATGGAGTGGGTCAATGGCTGGACAAAAACCCTCAGTAATTCATGGGCTTTAGCCCCGATTTTTTTCGTAAAGCTGTGCGGTGAAACTGTCGCTCTGCGACTCTGTTGGTATTCCCAAAAAAAGCCGCTGGCGGCAGCGCTTTGGCGGTGGTGCTTGTCCCGAAACAGTAAATCCGGACATATTCTGCAGTTGATCCAAGTGCAAGCTACGCGTACCATCCCCCTTCAAAATATTAGCCAGTCTTGTAAATGATCGCGCCTCGCACCTTGCTGCTTTTTTTGCTGTTACTATCCGGAATCTCAGCGTGGGGCACACCCGCCGATGTTGACGTAGATCCGTGGGAGCCGCTTAATCGCAGCATTTTTGCGTTTAATGAGACCCTGGACAAGTTCGTACTGCTCCCGGCAGCCAAGGGCTACCGCTTCGCGGTACCCGATCCCGCTGAACGTGGTGTTAGTAACTTCATTGCCAATATTTATGAGGTCAATTCTGTTTACAATTCCCTGCTACAGGGCCGCCCCGGAAATGCCCTCCAAACTGGGGCGCGGTTTCTTGTCAACACGACGATGGGGCTGGCTGGCCTCATCGATGTTGCCACCCCCATGGGGCTTGAGCGTAGTCCTGCCGATTTTGACCAAACCTTGTACACCTGGGGGGTTGCATCGGGGCCCTACGTGATGCTGCCAATCTTCGGCCCCCGCACGGTGCGTAGTACGGCGGGCTACTTTGTGGACACCTACACGTCCATTCCCGCGTTCCTGAACGATGAAGAATGGGCCTATCTCTTCTGGACCGTGGAAGCGATTGATATTCGTGCCAACCTCATAAAGGCCGATGATCTGGTGACCGGCGATCGTTATATTTTCATCCGCAATGCCTATCTGCAGCGCCGTGCGTATTTCCTCAGTGGCGGGAAGATTGAGGATAGTTTTTCGGAGCTTGACGAGGGGGATGAATACGAGGAGTTTTGACCTGTCCCGCCCCCCTCGCGGCGTGTCAAGCGTCCAGTCAAGCGTCCAGTCAAACGCGGTAAAATAGTGAAATTCTGCCAAAGCGCAAGGGCCTGTGTTGCCTGTGCCCTGTGATGGGCGTACTGTCACGCCCAATGCACCATCAAAGCCTCCTATGATTGCTTCAAAGGGCAATATTCTCATTGTTGACGATCACTCGGATCGCGCAGCTGCGATGGCCGATTTTCTGTCATCGTCCGGTTATCAAAACCAGATTGTTACCAATGTCAGCACCTCCACCTATTCGTTGGGTGGGGATAGCGAGTTGGATGTGATCCTGTGTGAACTGGATCTCAGGGACTTTTCCTGGGTGGATGCCCGCCATGTTTTGCGCGAGATGGATGTGCAGGTGCCGGCGATCATGTTCTGTGATGTCGCTGAGGCGGATCGTATCATGACAGCGCTGCGCTTGGGTGCCTCCGATTTTTTTCTTCGCCCCGTGGAAGACAAGGCAGCACTTCTGCGGTCCATTGAACGCTGCGTCAGGCAGCGCCGTCTGCGCCGGGAACTGCAGGAATCGCATCGCAGGCTGGAAGCGGCGAATACCGAACTGCGTGGTACAGTGAAAATGCTGGAGCACGATCAGCAGGCGGGGCGCCAGGTTCAGCTGCGTATGCTACCGGCAACTCCGTTGGTGTTGAATGATTATGTTTTTAGCCATACCGTTATTCCCTCGCTCTATCTGAGTGGCGATTTCACCGATTACTTTACTGTCGGCAAAAATCACGTCCTATTTTTCATGGCTGATGTGTCAGGTCACGGCAGTTCATCCGCGTTCGCCACGGTACTACTCAAAAACCTGTTTGCACGCAAGCGTTCGGATTACTCGCGCCGTGATGACGACACTATTATGCACCCCGTGGCCATGCTGCAGCGGGTAAACAAGGAGTTGCTCGACCTGGGTGTCGACAAATTTGCCACCATGGTGGTCGGTTTGCTGGATATACAGAAAAACACCTTGCGCTATAGTGTTGCCGGGCATCTGCCATTGCCAGTGCTGGTCTCGGAAGCCGGAGCGCGCTATTTGGAGGGCGAGGGCGCAACCGTAGGCATTATGGAGGATGCAGTCTACGAAGAGCACCTCATCGAGTTGCCGGATAGGTTTATGCTGGGCGTCTTTTCAGACGGTATTCTCGAAATTCTGCCACCGAAAAATCTTATCGAGAAGGAAAAATATTTCCTTAGCGTGTTTGAGCAGACTGCGCAGTCGCCAGAGAGACTGGCCACGCATCTCGGCCTTGATCATGTGGAAACTGCGCCGGACGATATCGCGGCGCTGTTTATCAGAAAGCGCGCCTGATATGGAAGGACGCATCCTCGCAGCGAGTCAGGACGGTTCTTATGTCATTCGGCTCGTCGGCGATGTGCGTCTTACGCTATGCACTTCGCTGGACGATTTTTTCCAACACATGTTTGATGACCCGAATTTTGCCAGTGTCTGGGTTGACCTTTGTGATGTAGAAGGCCTGGACAGTACCACGTTAGGATTGCTCGCCAAACTTGCATTGAAGGTTAAGGAGAGATTTGGCTTTGAGCCTGCCATCTATTGCTGTGATCCTGGCATTAGTCGCTTGTTGAAAAGTATGGCCTTCCATCGTCTGTTCAAGCTGCACGAAGAGTCTTGTAGTAATCCTGCGGACATTGCCGAGATACCCAGCGTAAAGTGCAACGAAGACTCAGTGAAGAAAAAGGTGATAGAAGCTCACCGTGTACTCATGAGTATCTCGGATGAGAATCGCGATCGGTTCAAGGATCTGTTGACTGTACTGGAGCGCAGCTGATTCAGTTTTGTGCGGCCAATTTACACTGAATGTAGTCGCGGTGAGGCACATAGGTCAGCTCTGCCACCTGTCGAATAAGGTGTTCCTCGTACTTGTCCAGATCGCCATCGGCATAGGCGACAAGCCACATCGCGCTGACCAATTGTAGTTTCTGCTGGGCGTTGCAGTGTTCATTAATGACCCGGGTAAATTCGTACAGTGAGGTGGCTTCCTCGACGCGTTCCTGGGCAGCCATGACCAACTGGTGCACCTCGTCCTGACCTAACTGCAGTGATGTCTTGAGCAGTTGGACCAATTTGGCCACTTCGGCGGCGTCCTGGGTAAAATCAGCGTGTGTGGTCTCCAGCAGCAGCGCCACTACAGCCAGGCGCAGTGTGTGCTGCTGTGATTCTGCACTCTCTCGCGGGCGGTTCTCAAAAAGCGCTTTTATGGTTTTAATCATCGCGTCGCGATCAGTTGTTCGAGTTTTACCTGGTCGGCAACAAAACTGCGAATTCCCTCTGCCAGTTTTTCGGTTGCCATGGCATCGCCATTGAGCTGATAGCGAAATTCGGCTTCTGTGGGGCTAGCTTTGTGCTCATTGGAATGAGCGGTACCGGCATCAAGCTGTCGCGGTAGCTCAGAGGTATCCGCTTCCAACTCCTGCAACAGAGCGGGGCTGATCGTCAATCGGTCGCAGCCTGCCAGCGCTTCAATTTCACCGGTGTTGCGAAAGCTGGCTCCCATCACGACAGTATCGTAATTATTGTGTTTGTAGTAGTTGAAGATTTTGGTCACAGACTGCACGCCAGGGTCATCAAAACCATCCTTAATCACCATGTCAGTATTGGCTTTATACCAGTCCAGTATGCGACCAACAAAGGGTGAGATGAGAAATACCCCGGCATCGGCGCAGGCGGCTGCCTGCCCAAAACTGAACAGCAAGGTCAGGTTACAGTTGATCCCGTCCAGCTCCAGCTGCCTGGCGGCACCAATACCTTCCCAGGTGGCGGCGAGTTTGATCAGTATACGTTCGCGGCCGTAACCCGCCGCTTCATACAAACCGATCAACTTTTTCGCTCGCTCGATAGACGCCGAGCTATTGAAGGAAATACGCGCGTCTACTTCAGTCGAAATTCGACCCGGGATAATCCCCAGAATCTCTGCGCCGACCGCCACTGCAAAGCGGTCACAGCAATTGGCCATCTGTTCGCTATCAGTGCCACCGGACGCCCTGGCGGATTCTCTGGCAGTGTCCAGCAGCCGTCCATACTGGGGCAGCGCGGCTGCCTTTAGCAGTAAGGAGGGGTTGGTGGTGGCATCAATGGGTGCAAAGCGCCTGATCGCGTCAATATCGCCAGTGTCTGCGACTACCGTCGTCATTACCTTCAGCTGGTCAAGTTTGTTGATCATATCCTGCGCTTACCAGTGCGTGGGCCTTGGCGAGTACCTCGATGCCAGCCTCTTTCCCGTAGACATTTTCACTCAGGTGGCGTCTGAATTTCCTGGCACCGGGAACACCCTGGTACAGACCGAGGATATGTCGGGTGATGTGGTTCAATGGTGCGCCGCGAGCGAGCTGCTGTTCTGCGTAGGGGAGCAGGGCAGCCATGACATCATCTCGGGATTGTGTGACTTTGTCCACCCCAAACAGCACTTCATCCACACCTGCCAGCATCCACGGGTTCTGGTAGGCCTCTCTGCCCATCATCACGCCGTCTACGTGTTGCAAATGGGTCTGACATTGCTGCAGTGTTTGGATGCCGCCATTGATTACGATAGTGAGATGTGGAAAATCCTTTTTCAATTGATACACCCAGGCATAGTTCAGCGGCGGAATCTCCCGGTTTTCTTTGGGCGACAGGCCCTGTAGCCATGCTTTGCGTGCATGCACGATGAACACGTCACAGCCCGCCGCAGCGATTGGAGCGACGAAACCAAGCAACTCATCGTAGGATTCCATGTGGTCAATGCCGATACGGTGCTTGACTGTTACCGGGATGTTGCAACTATCCACCATAGCCTTTACGCAATCGGCCACGAGCTCTGGCCTGGCCATCAGGCATGCACCAAACAGCCCTGATTGAACGCGGTCGGAAGGGCAGCCACAGTTCAGATTGACTTCATCGTAGCCCCACTCCTGTGCCCAACGTGCGCAACGTGCGAGGTCTTTGGGATCGCTGCCACCCAATTGCAGAGCCACCGGGTGCTCCTCAGCGTTGAAGCGCAAAAAGCGCTCCCGGTCGCCGTGAATCAGCGCTCCGGTAGTGACCATTTCCGTGTACAGCAAGGCTTGCCTGGTCAACAAGCGCCAGAAGTAGCGGCAGTGATGGTCAGACCAGTCCATCATCGGGGCAATGGAGAATAGCCGGTTGATAGTGGCGCCGTTCATAGTGCCCACATCAGGAGGCTGCTGCGAGCTGTGCGCGATAGGTTTTGCGCCAATCTATAAAGCCCCATACAGACAGCACGCTATAAACGCCGATCAGGAGGGCATAAATGTCCAGATTGCGGTCGTGATAAAGCCACACCGACGCCAGGTTGATAAGCAACCAGTAGAGCCACGCTTCCAGCACTTTGGTGATCTCCAGATAGGTGCCGAGAAAACTGAATATTGTGATGAAAGCGTCGAACACAGGCCGTTCCGCATCGCTGTAAAATTGCACGGTGTATCCCAGGCCGACGGCGATCACCGCAGCCATCACTATGGCACGCAAGTGGTAGCTGCAGCGCCATCTGAGCACAGGGTTGCTGCCCAGTTCAATACGTCGATGCCAGTGCAGCCAACCCCAGACTCCCAACACGGCATAAAAGAAGTAGAGGAACGCCTCCGAGTAGAGGCGGACATCGATAAACAGGTAGATGCTGAGCATGCTACCCGCGATGCCAAAAAACCAGCAGGCAATTTTTTCCCTGATCAGCAGGATGATATAGACCAGATTCGCGCTGGTGGCGAGAATCTCTATGAGCAGTGCTGGAGACAGTAGTTCGGCCATGATTAATGCCATTCTCGCATGCGTGTTATCTTGGTGCGCTCGTCAGAAGGAGTACAGCAGTTGCAGCCCGTAGGTGCGCGGTTCACCCGGCTGCAGGTAGGTCTGGTTCTGCCAGGCGCCAAAATCATCACGCGGATCCGCGCCAAAATACAGGCCGTGTACCGCATAGTCCTCATCACTGAGATTGCGCCCCCACAGTGTGATCGAGAAAGGCTCCAGGCGCCATTGCACGCTGGCATTCAGCAGTGTGTAATCATCCAACTTGCCGTCATGGTAATAGCCATAGTAGCTGTCGTCCTGTCCTTCGATTTCCAAGCGCCCCGACCACTGCTCAGTGAAGAATAGTCGGGTGCCGACATTGTACTGGTAGGCGGGCGCTTTGGCCTGATCGCGACCATCCTTGTTCACGAATTGCGCCAGGTCGAGGTCAAAGGCTTCAATGGAGTCTACCTCGGTGTGCAACCAGCCCAGATTGGCAAACAGTTCCACGGTGGTATTGACAGCGAAGGTCGCCTCCAGTTCTGCGCCGTAGCTGGTGGTATCGCTGGTGCTGTCGAGGTAACCGATCCACAGGCCGGCCTCCTCATCCCACATCCAGTTTTCCAGTTGTGCCTGGTTGCGGTCGGCGTGAAATAGCGCGACGCTCAGGGCTAGCCGCTGATCCCACTGCTCGGTGCGCAGTCCGATCTCCTTGTTGAGCAGGGTTTCATCGTCAAAGTTGAGTTTTCCCTGGGTAAAGGCCTGGAAGGTGGGCGACATATACGGCTGGTTGGCGCTGGCCGTAGTGTTGACGCCACCAGGCTTTTGACTGCTGGCCAGCGTGGCGTACAGCATCGAGTGGTCCGAGAGTGTATAGCGCGTGCTGACTTCACCGCTCCACAGATTGTCGTTGTTGTCACTGCTAAAATCGCCAGTATCGCTGTACTCGTCTTCGAACCGCTCCAGGCGCAGTCCTGCAATCAGGGTCAGCTGGGCACTGAGGTCGTACTCGTACTCACCGTATGTGGCGTAGCGATTAGTATCGTAGTTGCTGCTGGATGCGACATCGCCGTACCAGAGGCTGGGATGACGATAGTCAAAGTTTTCGCTGCCGGCATTGGCGTACAGGCCGATGACATAGCGGCTTGAGCCCTCGACCGGGTCATCGTTGCCACCGAGCAAGCGCACGTCGGCTACCACCCGGTCGCGCTTGCGGTCAAACATTTCCTGCGCTGTATCGTTGCCAGAGGAGCAGAGGTAGATCGTGCAAAAATCATCGGACACCCAGTCGGCATCGTAACTCTGGTGTAGGTCGGCGTCTAAATAACTGAGGGAGGCATCCAGTGCATGGGTGTCGTCGAGCAACCAGTTTCCGGCGCCGGTAAACGCCTTGATTTGCTGCTGATCCTGCCCCGGTTGATCGGAAAACGTGGTGCGGGTGTTGTCCAGTGACCACGTGTCATAGCCATTGTCGGCGTCAAAGTAGTTGGCGCTAAAGTCATACTGCGCCGCAGCGGAGGGCGTCCAGCGCAGCTGTGCACGGCCGGTAAATTCATCGAAGTTGTTGGTGTCCTCGACGTCAAGTTGATTGTTTTCAGTATAGCCGTCACTGTTATTCTGTTGCACGGCCAGGCGGGCGTCGAGGTCCTTCTGTAAGGGGCCGCTGAGAACCAGCCCCAGGTTATTGCTGTCGTAATTGCCAGCACCGCCAGAGAGCTCGCCCTCAAACGTGTCAGTGGGGGTATTGGAGCGGAGAAAGATCATGCCAGCGTGGCCACTGGCACCGAACCGGGTGCCTTGTGGGCCGCGCAACACCTCCACCTGATTAATGTCAAAGAGCATGCCAGCGTTGGCCGTATCGCCCAGCTCCAGATCATCCAGCATGATACCCACCGCCGGGTAATACTTGGGATCATAGTATTGCTCAAGGTCACCGACGCCCCGAATTTGCACGAAACGGGCGCGGGAGGCGCCGGCAGCCCAGGTCACATTGGGCACTGCATTGAGGACGTCCTGCAGGTGTTGCGCAGCCTGTTCGGTGATGGTGTCCTCAGGCAGTATGCTAATGCTGCCCACGGACTCCATGAGTGTGGTGTTGCGAAAGTTCGCGGTGACAACAATTTCTTCCAGCGTTGCGGCTGCTACGGCCAGGGCTGGGAGAGGAATTGCCGTCAGCGCAAGGGCCAGTAGTGTCGCCGGGAGATGTGCTGTATTTGACGCTGTATCTGAGAATAGATTTGACATGGAGAGCCTCTAAAAAATAAGAGACCCGGAGAGCGACGCTAGATCGGTAAGACTGCACCTATTCCTACGCCGGTATTAACCGGATCAGGTTCAAGGGTTCGTCTGTTACCAGCACAGACATCTCAGGCCGTAGCCACCCCTTAGGATTGAGCGGAAGCAGTATAATTGCTGGCGTGCAGATTTCAAAGACACTTTTCAGTGGCATTGGCTGCAATGCTGCAGTGTGTCATTCAATGCGCCGATGGTGGTGTGTGCGCTTCAACCTGCGCGCTGTGGCACTGTCCTTCCATTGGCCCCAGTCTGTATAATCTCGGCTACAGTTTTTGACAACCCGGAACCCTATGACCGTACGCACGCGTATTGCGCCTTCTCCCACTGGCGATCCCCACGTTGGCACTGCTTACATTGCCCTTTTCAATCTGTGTTTTGCGCGCGCCCATGGTGGCCAGTTTATATTGCGCATTGAAGACACGGACCAGGCGCGCAGTACGCCTGAGTCGGAACAGGCCATTCTGGATTCGTTGCGCTGGCTGGGCCTTGAGTGGGACGAGGGCCCTGACGTGGGGGGCGAGTATGGCCCATATCGACAGAGCGAACGCATGGCGCTGTACGGCCAGTATGCGCGGCAACTAGTGGCGGAGGGCAAGGCCTTTATTTGTTACCGCACAGCGCAGGAACTGAATGCATTGCGCGAGGCGCGCCTGGCCGCTGGCAACAGTACCGCCCTGAAGCCATCGGACCTGCGCCTTGACGATGCAGAAGTCGAGAAGCGTCGTGTGGCAGATGAGCCGTATGTGATCCGTATGTTGGTGCCCGAGGGCGATGGCAGTTGCATCATTGAGGATATGCTGCGCGGCACCATCGAGCTTGACTGGAGCATGGTGGATGCACAGATACTACTGAAGTCCGATGGCATGCCCACCTACCACCTCGCCAATGTCGTGGACGATCACCTGATGCGTATCACGCACGTGTTGCGCGGCGAGGAATGGCTCAATTCAGCGCCCAAGCACAAGCTGTTGTACGAGTACTTCGGTTGGGAAATGCCACAGCTGTGCCACTTGCCGCTGCTGCGCAACCCGGACAAGTCCAAGCTCAGTAAACGCAAGAATCCGACCAGCATCCTGTATTACCAACGCATGGGTTATCTGCCTGAGGCGTTACTCAATTACCTGGGGCGCATGGGTTGGTCGATGCCGGACGAGCGTGAGAAATTTAACCTGCAGGATATGCAGGCTCAATTTGACATCCAGCGCGTCTCCCTGGGTGGCCCCATTTTCGATGTGGAAAAACTCAGCTGGCTCAACGGCATGTGGATTCGCGAGGAGCTGGATGAAACACAACTGGCGCAACGACTCATTGACTGGGCCTATAACCGTGACAATCTCATGAAGGTCATCCCCCATGCACAGAAGCGTATGGAGACACTGAGTGATTTCGCACCACTGGCCGGTTTTCTGGTGTCCGGCACGCTATCCCTGAGTGCAGATAGTTTTGTCTCGGTTGCGGGCGAGCGGGAAAGCATTGTCAAAAATCTACAGTTTGCCCTGTGGCGCATGGAAGCCCTGCGTGACTGGACGCGTGATGCAGTGTGGAATGAGCTCAAGGCGCTTGCCGATGCCATGGGCGTCAAGGTAAAGGACTTTCTGGCTCCGCTATTCGTTGCAATTGCAGGCACCAGCGCTTCTTTTTCAGTCGTAGACTCGATGGAACTGTTGGGGCCCGACATGAGCCGGATGCGGATTCGTCAAGCGATTGAAGTGTTGGGTGGCGTATCTAAAAAAACAATGAAGCAGCTGGAAAAGGAGTTCCAGGCATTGAGTGAGGGCTAGGCGATGGCAGGTAATATGACAACATCGATGATCGCGACGCTGTTGCGAGCGGCAAATGGCATAAAGAGCACTCCGGCGGATATCAAGCCGAAGAAAACCTTGCAGCTCTACGATATTGAAAATTGTCCCTATTGTCGCCTGGTGCGTGAGGCGCTGACAGAACTGGATCTGGATGTAGAAATTTATCCCTGCCCGAAGTCAGGTGAGCGATTCAGGCCGGAGCTGGTGACGCGTGGTGGCAAGGCGCAGTTCCCCTATCTGGTTGACCGCAACACCGGCGTCGAAATGTACGAATCCCTGGATATCGTGGCCTATCTGTTTGCGACCTATGGGCAGCGCGAGATGCCCCTCAAATGGAAGGCGGGGAAGCTACAGACGCTGGGCTCGATGCTGGCCAGTGCACCCCGTGTTAGCCGTGGCATGCAAGCTCGTCCAGGCCTGGCACCGGAATACTTGCTTGAGTTGTACAGTTTCGAGTCCAGCCCTTATGCAAGGCCCGTGCGTGAACTGCTGTGCGAAATGGAAATTCCCTACATCGTGCGCAACTGCGGCCGTACTCGGCTGCAAGAGTGGTTATTACCGCCCCTGCGCGATCGGCTGAAACTACAGCCTGACAGTGAGCTGGAAAATCGCCGTATTTTGCAGCAAAACGAGGGCAGGGTCTCCATTCCCTATCTTTATGACCCCAATACCGAGCACGGTCTATTCGAGTCTGCCGATATTATCGACTACCTGCGGGAAACATACGGGCAACTGACGCTATGGCATCAGTGATGGTGCCCGCCCACGCCGTGCACGTGTCCGTGGGCCAGTTCCTCGGCCGTCGCATTTCGCGTTTCTACCACTTCAATATCGAAGACCAGCGTCTGTCCCGCCAGGGGATGGTTGGTATCGATATCAGCCGTGTGTCTGCCGGCCTTGGTCACCGTGACGGTTCGCATGCCGTCACTGGTGCTGAGCTGCACTACAGCGCCCGGGCGTAGTTTGCCATTGAAGGCCAAGTGTTTGATCGGCACGCGCTGAACGGCCTCAGGATTACGCAGGCCGTAACCGTTTTCCGGGTTCACCGTGGCACTGAACACATCACCAGCTGCACGACCGGTCATGGCCGTTTCCAGGCCTGGAATAATATTGTTGGTGCCATGCAGGTACACGGCGGGATCTCCGCTGCGCGAGGTCTCCATATCAGCGCCTGCTTCATCGCGCAGTGTGTAGTGAAATGTCACTACGGTTTCTGGTCCTATCTGCACTGTCAATCTCCTCTGGTGGGTTAAGCGCAGATAATAAAGTCTTGTGGCCCAAAGTCCTAGTACATGCTCGTTCCCGGTGCGCTGCAATGGCGATACGGGTTCAACCCAATGCACCCGCAGCATTGCTGGCTATAGCCCTATACGCCACTATGGTGCTTGTGTGAGAGTTGAGACAGGCAGGTAGGTATGAGTCAGGACAGCACGGTGCCCGGGAGTGTCAGTTTGCCCGAGGCCATCAACCAGGATGTGAGCGAGTTGATCCGCCATTTGCGTTGCAGCAATGCGCCCGATGCGGTACTGGCAGAGGCGACACACCATATACAGCTGGCGTTGCAAGCGCTCAGGCCCTGGTTACAGCAGGGGGAGGGCTGGTCTACGATTTCCATTGGTGGCGACATCCCCGGTGTTCCCTGGCAGAACGATGATCTCACCGCGGTCATGCCCTACAGTCCCATCAGTGGCAAGAGAAATCCCATCGCACCGCCTATCAAGATGTGGAAAGCAGGGAGCAGCGAGGTGCGCGGCGAGGTCATTTTTTCACCGACCTATGCTGGCCCCCCGGACAGCGTCCACGGCGGCATTATTGCTGCCGTTTTCGATGAAATCCTGGCGATGTCCAACGTTATTTCTGGTAAAGCAGGATTTACGGGGACCCTCACCATCAAGTATCGCAAGAAGACACCACTCAACACGCCCATTGAGTTGTGGGGAGTGAACGTGCGCCAGGATGGTCGCAAGCAATTATGCCGGGGTGAGATGCGCGTAAACGGTGAGGTGACGGCCTCGGCCGAAGGCCTGTTTATCTGTGCCCCGGAACTAGGCACTTAGTGTGCGTGGGCCGCCAATCTGCGTTCCGTTTACTCTACGTTAGGCTTTGCGCAGCGCCAGTCCGGCTAGTGTGGCAGTGGTAAACTCATAGGCCATCGCCGCCCAGGTATAGCCACCCACTGGATCGGTGCTGGTCGCAGTTGAATACAGGCGTGCCACTGCGAGGCCTCCTATCATAAGTAACATCGCTGTCAGCGCGGGTCGAAAGAAATCTTTGCGCAAAGCCCCCAGCAGGCAGAATACGCCGAAGCCAGCCTGCAGGCCGCCGTACATGGCACCCACTTCGACAAACGCATCTCCCGAGCTCATCACCAGGCCAGCGTAGCCTGCTGGCAGCGCCGGGTCGAACACGCAGAGCAATCCGTACGGAATGAAGACAATAGCGGAAATCCACAGAATCGCTTTACCTAACATGGTTTTCTCCTTCTGAATGAGCGGTCTGACGCTCGGCAGCTTAGCACAGGCAATTTGCGGGTGTAGCGGGTCACACGCTGCGAATAATGCCGATGCGCGGTGTTAGCTTGCTCGCCCGATCAGCAGTGTTCAGGAGGCTGCGGTTGACAGGGGCGGTGGTGATCACTAGAATGCCCAGCTTCTCGTTGATCTTTGACAGACAAAAGTTTAATTTGATCAATGAGTTAGCGCAGTTTTTGGGGCTATAGCTCAGCTGGGAGAGCGCAACACTGGCAGTGTTGAGGTCAGCGGTTCGATCCCGCTTAGCTCCACCAAAATACCATTCAAAAACAGTCAGTTAGGTATAGAGCCAACTGGCTGTTTTTTTTGTACTCCAACTTAAGCCCCTATTAAGCCCCTGACGCTGAATTACTCTCTTGTTTGTTGAACTAAGAAGATAACGTTTTTTCCAGATGAATTCTATCTGTCGGTGGTTGTCCTCCTTGCTTTGACCAGCGGGTAAATGATGTACCAGGCAATGCCGATAATCAGAACGACTATCATCAGTACTACAAAGTTGCTGCAGAGCCATATCAGAAATCCGAGCTTCAGTATTCGACTGAGCCATATCCGCACCTTATTGAGTTTGGATTGGGGTATCTGAACTTCACTCTGCTTACGGTTCCGAAACTGAAATACTTTCATGGGTAAATCCTCATTGATGAAGTGATTGGGCTAATAGGCACAACAGGGGCAGGGATAGCCTCTGTGGTGGAATTGCGGGATTTGCGGGATGACAGGGATAAATTTCCCTACCATCACCGCTGAAGGCAGTTGCTGGCTTCTCGATCCTGGCCAAGTGGTCGGAGGTTGAGACGTAACCGGACTATTCGACTATGAGGAACTGGTCAGCCAGCAATTGACTGAAGTGGTTATCGTTTGAAGTACCACCTGCAGAACAGATCAGGTGGCGTTAGAAATGGACCCCATAAATTGGACAGCGTGATAAGTGCATCCTCGGGTCAAGCCGCTAGTTGGGCGGCGTATTGGTAATAAACACTGTCCGGGGTTCTCCGGTCAAGCGATTGATGCCTCCTTTTCGTGTTGTAGAACGT